>NZ_JBEXIL010000039.1:0-61717 GCF_040608555.1 Micromonospora sp. NPDC005172 | reverse complement strand
CCCCGACACCCCCCCCGGCCGCCGCGGGCCCGGGCGCGGCGCGGGCGGGCCGCCGCGCCCCCCCCCCCCCCCCCGCCCGCGGGGCCCGCGCGGGTGGTGGGGACTACGGGATGGGGTTGGGGGAGAGGGCTTCTGTCAGGTGTGGGTTCAGCAGGGCGATCTGCCACTCGCGGGCGTTGAAGCCGCGCAGGGCCTCTGCCACCGTGGACTCGGTGATCTCATCCGGCGGGCTCCAGGCCAGGCGACGTACCGAATCCGGGGTGATCAGGTTTTCCGGGGGCAGGTTGTGTTCGGCCGCGATGCGGACCACCACCTCCCGGCAACGGGCCAGGCGGCCGGCCGCCACCGGGTCCCGCTCGGCCCAGCGGTGCGGTGGGGGTGGGCCCTCGACCGCCGGGGTGACCGGAAGCGCGTCGTCCGGCAGTTCCCGGGCGTCGTCGAGCGCGGCCAGCCAGGTGCGGGCCAGGCGACGGACCGACCGGCCACCGAAACCGGGCAGCGTCAGCAGTGTCTTCTCGTCCTTCGGGTCCAGCTCGGCCGCGGCGACGATGGCCGAGTCGGGCAGCACCCGACCGGGCGCGGCGTCCCGCCGGGAGGCGATCTGGTCGCGGGCGTACCAGAGCGAGCGGACCCGGGCCTGGGCCCGCGCACCGCGTACGCGGTGGATGCCGGACGTACGCCGCCAGGGTTCCGCGCGTACCCGGGGTGGCCGGGCGCCGGTGCGGACCAGGGCGGCGAACTCCTCGGCGGCCCAGGCCGACTTGCCCTGTCGTGCCAGTTCGGCGTCGAGCGCGTCGCGCAGATCGGTGAGCATCTCCACGTCGAGCGCGGCGTAGGTCAGCCACGACTCGGGCAGTGGGCGACTGGACCAGTCGGCCGCCGAGTGGTGCTTCTCCAGGGTGAAACCGAGTAGCTGCTCGGTCAGCGCGGCCAGGCCGACCCGCTCGAACCCAGCCAACCGAGCGGCCAGTTCCGTGTCGAACAGCCGGCGTGGCCGCAGCCCCACCTCGGCGAGGCACGGCAGGTCCTGGCTGGCGGCGTGGAGCACCCACTCGGCATCGCCGATCACCGCGTCGAGCGCGCTGAGGTCGGGCAGCGGCAGTGGGTCGATCAACGCCGTGCCGGCGCCGGCACGGCGTAGCTGGACGAGGTACGCGCGCTGGCTGTAGCGGTAGCCCGAGGCGCGCTCGGCGTCCAGGGCAACCGGGCCGGTGCCGGCCGCGAACCGGGCCACGACCTCGGCGAGTTCGGCCGGGGTGGCCACTGGGTCGGGGGTGCCGTCACGCGGAGCGGTCAGCGGAACGGGCCCACCGTCGGTCGGGTCGGGCCCCTCGCCCGCCGGCTGCGGCTGGGCCGACGGCGGGTGCTGGGGTGCGTGTCCCGGAGGTTCTGCGGTGGGCCGACGGCGCAGGGGTGGTTCGTCGGTCACCTGCCAACCCTAGTGCGCGCGCCGATCCGGCGTGTGCAGCCGGTCCGGCGTGTGTCGGCCGGGTGTCCGCAAGGTGTCCTTTCGGATGCCGGACATCGGGGGAGACAAAGCCCGTTCGCGCAGGTACGGTCCATCGAGCCGTCGGCCCGATCGCGTGACATCCGGCACGACGGCCGCACGGGGAGACCACGGGGAAAGGCACGACGATCATGACGGCTGGCTTCGGTGCGGGCGACGGACGACCGATGGGCGGCGCCGAGCCGGACGGTGTGAGCGGTTCATCCGCCGAACGACCCGGCCCCCTGCCCCCGCGCATCGAACCGCATCCACAGGTCGGCGCCACCTGGCCCGGCACGCCGGGCGGCACCGAGCCGACCGCGGCCGTTCCGGCACCCCGTACCGGGTGGTCGGCACCGCCCAACAGCGGGCAGTGGAGCCAGGGCCCCGCCCCGGCCGCCGTACCCCCGGGGCAGGGAACCGGTGCCTACCCGTCGGCGCCCTACGGCGCCGCGCCGTATGCCCCGGCGTCGCACGGCGCCGCGTCGTACGCCCCGGCGTCGCACGGCGCCGCGCCGTATGCCCCGGCGTCGCACGGCGGCGGCTACCCGCCCACCGGGGACCTGTCCAGCGCGCCACCGTTCCCTGCCGGCCAGCCCGCGTGGCCGGGTGTCACCCCGCCGCCCGTCCGACCCAGCCGCCGCCGTTGGCCGGTCGTGCTCGCCGCCCTGCTCGTCGTGGCGCTCGCCGCCGTGGCCGGCCTTCAGGCGTACCAGCTGGACCAGCTCGGCGACCGTCTCGCCGCCACCGACCGCCGGTTGGCGCAGGCCCAGGACGGCGACGGCACGCGCCTCGACGGCCTGGAGAAGCGCGCGGACGCCCTGGAGAAGCAGGCCGGGGCCGCGTTCAACCCGGAGGCGGTGGCGAGCGCGGTGCTGCCGAGCGTGTTCCGGGTTCGGGCCGGGCAGTTCACCGGCAGCGCGTTCGCGGTGGGCAAGCCGGCGGCCGGCGGTGGCACCAACCTGTTCACCAACTTCCACGTGGTCGAGTCGGTGTGGGAGGCCGGTGGACGCGAGGTCTTCCTGGAGCGCACGGACCAGCGTTTCCCGGCCACCATCGTCAAGGTCGACAAGACCAACGACGTGGCGCACCTGCGGACCACCGGCAAGTTCACCGGCCTGGTCACCGCGCCCACCGCCGTGAAGTCCGGCCAGCAGATCGTCGTCGTCGGCGCTCCGCTCGGCCTGGAGGACAGCGTCACCACAGGCGTGGTGAGCGCGCTGCGCGCCGCACAGGGTGGCTCCGGACCGGCCATCCAGTTCGACGCCCCCATCAACCCCGGCAACTCCGGCGGCCCGGTGATCAACGGCAGCAAGCAGGTGGTCGGCATCGCCACCGCCAAGGCTCGCGACGCCGAGGGCATCGGGCTGGCCGTACCGATCAAGGTCGCCTGCGACGGTTTCAAGATCTGCTGACCCGCGGCTCCGGCCGCTCGCGCCAACCACGGCCCTAGCGGTCGTTCCCGAGGTCTCCGGGTCCTCGGCCCCGGACGAACCTGCCGCTGCATCCGGTCCGTCGCGCCCATCGGCGGAGGACCTGCTCACCTTGGAGGAAGAACATGTCCCAGCCACCGACCGGCCCGGAGGGCCTCCCGCCCACCACCCCGCCGCCGCCCGGCTCGCCCGAGGCCGACGCGACGGTGCCGCACGCGACGCTGCCGTCCGCGCCGGGCACCGACCCGACCGTGCGGTACCCGGCCGGTCAGCCCGCGCCGCAGCAGTACGCGCCGGGTCAGCCCACCCCGGGTCAGCCCACCCCGGGCCAGCCCACGCCGCCGCAGCAGTACGCGCCCGGCCAGGCCGCCCCGCCGTACGGCGCACCGCAGACGTCGGCCTACCCGGCCAGCGCCCCGCCGTACGGCCAGCCGATGTCGGCGCCGCCGGTCTCCGGCCCGGCGTACGGGCAGCCCATGTCGGCGCCGCCGGTCTCCGGTCCCGCGTACGGCCAGCCGATGTCGGGCCCGCCCGGTATGACGCCGTACGGCGCTGCGCCGGCTCCTCGGCGCGGTCGCGCGGTGCTGGTGCTGGCCCTGGTGGCCGCTCTGCTCTTCGTCGTGAGCGGGGTGATGACCGGGCTGTTCGTGACCAAGAACAACGAGCTGAACCGGACCGAGAAGCGTCTCACCGCCCAGGTCAGCGAGCGCGACGGCACCATCGCCGCCAACACCAGCGAGATCGGCAAGCTCAAGACCGAGCTTCAGGTCATGCAGGACAAGCTCGACAACACCGAGCAGGATCTGACCGGTACCCGTAACGACCGTGACGAGCAGACCCGGCAGAAGAAGGTCATCGCGAGTTGCCTGGACAAGCTGACGACTGCGCTGGGCGCGGCGGCGGCCGGCAACAAGGGCGCGTACGACGCGGCGATGAAGGGCCTCGACAAGGTCTGCGACGAGGCCGAGAACTACCTCTGATCCGCCGCGCCGCCCGTCGTCGCCACAGTGTTCAGGCGGTGGCGGCGGGGCGGCGGTCGGAGAGAGCGGTGACCCCGGGCGGGGGCAGGCCGGCCGTCGAGGCGAGCAGGGTGCACCAGCCGAGCAGGTGGGGGGCGAGGTCGTCGTCGACAGGTGTCCACGAGGCGCGGATCTCGATGTCGCCGGCCGTCGGTGGGCCCGCGAGGTCACCGAACCGGGTCGACATGGTCTGGGTGACCGTCCCGCCGATCGCCCGGTGACCGGCGTCCTGGGTGTCCAGGGCGTCGGTCAGCCACGTCCAGCCCACCCCGGGCAGCAGCGGGTCGGCGGCGAGGTCGACCTCCAACTCGGCCGTCACGTAGGTGACCAGTCGCAGCGTGCCCTGCCACGCCTCGTGCCCGGCCGGATCGTGCAGCAGGATCAGCCGGCCGGTGGCCACCTCGTCGCCGTCGCGCAGCACCGTCGCGGAGAGCGCGAACGTGAACGGCGCGAGCCGTTGGGGCGCGCCGACCTCCTCCAGGGTGATCTCCGTCCGGGGCACCGGCGACCGCAGCCCGGCGACCGCGCGGGCGAAGGTCTCCGGGAGCGCGATCGGGGGGGCCATGTCGGCAGCCTATGCCGCCGTTGGTCCGCCCGCTTCGACGGCGCGCCGACACGCCCCTCCGCCGCCGTGTCGCGGTCTCGGCGTTAGGTACGTCCCTTCCGTTCACCCCCGGCGGGTCGGAGGCGAGGGGCGTGGCACGATTGCGGCGATGACCACGGATACCACGGGCACTGCCGCCCGAGACGGACACCCGCGCCCCGGCGGCCCGGCCGACTCGCCCTTCATCCGGGCCTGTCGGCGTCGGCCCGTCCCGCACACCCCGGTCTGGTTCATGCGCCAGGCGGGCCGCTCCCTCCCGGAGTACCGGGAGATCCGGGCCAACGTGCCGATGTTGGAGTCCTGCCGCCGTCCGGAGCTGGTCACCGAGATCACCCTCCAACCGGTGCGCCGGCACGGGGTGGACGCGGCCATCCTCTTCAGCGACATCGTGGTCCCCGTCGCGGCGGCCGGGATCGACCTGGACATCGTGCCGGGCACCGGACCGGTGGTCGCCGAGCCGGTCCGTACCGCCGCCGACGTCGACCGGATCCGCCCGATCACCCGCGACGACGTGTCGTACGTCGACGAGGCCGTCCGCCAGCTCGTGGTCGAGCTGGGCGACACCCCGCTGATCGGCTTCGCCGGCGCGCCGTTCACGCTGGCCAGCTACCTCGTCGAGGGCGGGCCGTCGCGGACCCACGCCAAGACCAAGGCTCTGATGTACGGCGACCCCGAGCTGTGGCACGCGCTCTGCGGCCGGCTCGCCGATGTGACGCTTGCCTTCCTGCGGGTGCAGATCGAGGCGGGCGTCTCCGCCGTGCAGTTGTTCGACTCGTGGGCCGGCGCGCTCTCCGAGGCCGACTACCGCCGCTACGTGCTGCCGCACTCGACCGCCGTGCTGAGCGGGCTGGTTGACTCCGGTGTGCCGCGCATCCACTTCGGTGTGGGCACCGCCGAGCTGCTGGGCGCGATGGGGGAGGCCGGCGCGGACGTGGTCGGCGTCGACTGGCGTACGCCGCTGGACGTGGCCACCCGCCGGATCGGGTCGGACAAGGCGGTGCAGGGCAACCTGGACCCGTGTGTCCTGCTCGCGCCGTGGCCCGTGGTGGAGGCCGAGGTGCGCCGCATCCTGGAGCAGGGCCGGGCGGCCCCCGGACACGTGTTCAACCTCGGTCACGGTGTGCTGCCGGAGACCGACCCGGAGGTGCTGACCCGGGTGGTCGCGCTGGTGCACGAGGTGTCCAGCCGTCGGGCCGAGCGGGGCTGACACGGCGATGCGGCAGCCCTGGCGGGTGGCGGTGGTCGGCGGCGGAATCGCCGGGCTGGCCGCCGCGGTCCGCTTGCGCGACCGCGCGCCGGAGGGCACCGAGATCACGGTGTACGAGCAGTCCGGCGCCCTGGGCGGCAAGTTGCGCACCGGTGCGCTGGCCGGCGGACCGGTGGAGTTCGGCGCCGAGTCCTTCCTGATGCGGGACCCCACCGGGGCCGAGAGCGCGGCGGTGGTGCTGGCCCGCCGGCTCGGGCTGGCCGAGAAGATCGTCCACCCCACCGTCGGGCAGGCCGCGCTTGTCGTCGACGGAGGGCTGCGCCCCATTCCGGGCGGGACGCTGGTCGGCGTACCCGGGGATCTGGATCAGGTGGCGACGGTCGCGCGCCCGGCGGCGGACGCCGACCTGGACGACGGTCGGCCGTTGGTCGGGCCCGACGCGGACGTCTCGGTGGGCGCGCTGGTCCGGTCCCGTTTCGGTGACGAGGTGGTCGACCGGCTGGTCGACCCGATGCTGGGTGGCGTGTACGCGGGCCGTGCCGACGACCTGTCCCTGGTCACGACCATGCCGGCGCTGGCCCGTACCGCCCGGGTCGAGCACACACTGGTCGGCGCGGTCCGGGCCGCGCAGGCCGCCGCCCCCCGCGCGCCCGGCGCCCCCGTCTTCGGCACCCTGGCCGGCGGGCTGGGCACCCTGGTCGAGGCGGCGGTGACGGCCAGCGGCGCGACGATCCGGCGGGACGCCGCCGTGCGCGAGGTGACCCGGACCGGCACCGGCTGGCGGCTCACGGTCGGTCCGACGCGTGACCCTGTGAGCGTCGACGTGGACGCCGTGGTGCTGGCGGTGCCGGCCCGACCGGCGGCGCGCCTGCTCGGCGGTCCGGCCCCGGAGGCCGCCTCGGCCGTCGGCGAGTTGGACTACGCCAGCGTCGCGCTGGTCACGCTGGCGTTGCCGCAGCCACCGCTGCCCGAGCTGTCTGGCTTCCTGGTGCCGAGCACCGAGGGGCTGTTGATCAAGGCGGCCACGTTCTTCACCACGAAGTGGGGGCACCTGCGGCGGCCCGACGGGTTGGCCCTCGTGCGTGCCTCGGTGGGCCGCTACGGCGAGGAGGCGCAGCTCCAGCGCCCGGACACCGACCTGGCCGCGACAGTGCACCGGGAACTGTCGGCGGTGCTCGACACCCCGCTGCCCGCCCCGGTCGACGGGCACGTGCAGCGGTGGGGCGGCGCGCTGCCCCAGTACGCCCCGGGGCACGCCGACCGGGTCGCCGCCGCGCGGACGGCGCTGCGGGCCGCGCAGCCCACCCTGGTCCTGGCCGGCGCCGGCTACGACGGTGTCGGCATACCGGTCTGCGTCCGCTCCGGCGAGACGGCGGCCGACGAGATCATCACAGCACTGGGAGGATCGGCGAGATGACCGAGCAGACCAACGCGGCCCGGCTGCGGGAGCTGAACGACAGCATCCGCTACACGATGTGGTCGGTGTTCCGGGCCAGCGGCCCGCTGCCGTCGCTGCGGGACAACGTCACCGGCGAGGTCGAGTCCCTCTTCGACGAGCTGGCCGGCAAGGACGTGGTGGTCCGGGGCGTGTACGACGTGGCCGGGCTACGCGCCGACGCGGACGTGATGATCTGGTGGCACTCGACGTCGAGCGACGCGCTCCAGGACGCGTACCTGCGGTTCCGGCGTACGACGCTGGGTCGGGCGCTGACCCCGGTGTGGTCGCAGATGGCGCTGCACCGGCCCGCGGAGTTCAACAAGAGCCACATCCCGGCGTTCCTGGCCGGTGAGGAGGCGCGCGGATACCTGTGCGTCTACCCGTTCGTGCGCTCGTACGAGTGGTACCTGCTGCCCGACGCCGAGCGGCGTGAGCTGCTGGCCGAGCACGGGAAGATGGCGCGCGGCTACCCGGACGTACGCGCCAACACCGTCGCCTCGTTCGCGCTGGGCGACTACGAGTGGATGCTCGCGTTCGAGGCCGACGAGCTGCACCGGATCGTCGACCTGATGCGTGACCTGCGCGCCTCCGGGGCCCGCCGGCACGTCCGCGAGGAGGTTCCGTTCTACACGGGCCGCCGCCGCTCGGTCGCCGAGATCGTCAACTGCCTGGTCTGACCCGCCCCGCCCCGCCCCCGCCCCGCCCCCGCCCCGCCCCGCGATCTTGCACTTTCTGTCGCGACGAAAGGGGCATAGGCCGCGATGTGGCAACCGAAAGTGCAAGATCGCCGCACCTGCTGCCGGGGCGGCGCGGGGACGACGGGCATCTCGCTTAGTGCGACGTCGTGAGGTGGAGGGGGCGGAGCATGATCTGTTCTCGGCGTACGCCGTCGGGCACGAGATCACTTGGCTCGTGGGTCAAGCGGAAGCCGGCGCGGTGGTAGAGGGCCTTGGCGCGCGCGTTGTCCACCCTGACGCATAGCCGTAGCCGCTCGGCGCCACGCTCCTGGGCCCAGTGCGCCACCTCGTTCACCAGGCGGTCGCCGACACCGCTGCCGCGAGCGTCAGGGTGCACCCACATCGAGATCAGGTCCCGCGTCAGCGGGTCCGACGTGGGTACGCCGCTCGACATGCCGACCGGACGCCCGGCCAGGACGGCCACCAGGTTGAGTGAGCCGGGGATGCTCAACCGGTCACGCCAGCGCTGCTCGCGATCGCCGTCGCCCTGCCAGTCGGCGAGCCGTGAGCCGAACGCTTCCGGTGCCTCGGCGAGGGCGGCCAGCCGCAGCTCCCGCCAGGTGGGCCAGTCGTCGGGGGAGAGCACCAAGATGTCGATCATGCGGAGATGGTGCCCGGACGGATCGCCGGGCACCACCGCATTCCCGCCGGCCGGCGCCGCGCCCCCGCCCGGGTGCGGCGCCGGCCGGGGGTCAACTGGTCGCCGTGCAGGAGACCAGCGGAACCGGGTTGCTGCCGTTCCACGAGCCGAGCAGACCGAATGTCGTACTCGCCCCGGCAGCCAGCGTGCCGTTGTAGTTGACGTTGCGCGCGGTGACCAGCGAGCCGTTCGTGGTGACGGTGGCGCTCCACGACGAGGCGACCTGCTGGCCGTTGTTGTAGTTCCAGCTCACCGACCAGCCTCTGGTGGGTGAGCCCCCGGCGGTGACCTTCACTTCCGCCTGGAATCCGCCGCTCCACTGACCCGTGATCTGGTACGTCGCCGTGCAGGCGCCGGCCGGCGGCGGGGTGGTGGGCGGCGGGGTCGTGGGCGGGGGAGTGGTGGGCGGCGGGGTCGTCGGCGGAGGAGTGGTCGGCGGAGGAGTGGTCGGCGGCGGGGTCGTGGGCGGCGGGGTCGTGGGCGGCGGGGTCGATCCACCACCGAAGTCGACGTCACTGCACAGGTAGTACGACTGGTCCAGGTGACTCGCCTGCCAGATGGTGTAGACGATGTGCCGTCCGGTCCGTCCCGTCGCGTTGACCGGGATCTGGATGGAGACGCCACCGGTGTCCTTGTCCCACTGCGACGCCGGGGTGTTGCCGATCTGGCCGGCCAACTCGAGGTCGTTCCAGCCCAGCGGCTGGGTGGTCGAGTTGAAGCCCTGCTTCGTCACGTACACCCGGATGTAGTCGGCGCCGTGGCTGGCCTGGTCGAAGAAGCGCAGCCGGAAGTTGTTCGACACCGAGGTGGTCTTCCACGCGCCGACCGTGTCCATGGCGTTGTAGCGACCGTTCTGGGTGCGTCCGCCGCTGCACAGTTGACCGTTCGGGATAGCGCCCTGGTGGTTGCCGGCCACGCCCTCGCGGAACAGGCCGTTCCAGTTCCACATGGCCTGCGGGTCGGCCTGCCAGGCCTGCCAGCACATCGGGTCCTCGGTGGCCATGCGCGGGTTCTGGAAGTCACTGCCCCAGCGCTGCCAGCAGCTGTAGCTGCGCGAGGGTGGGTCGACGACCGAACCGTGCGCGGAGGCGGGTGGGACCAGCGCGACGCTCAGCGCGGTGGTCAACATGAGCGTGGCGGCTGCCGCGACGGCGAGCGGCCGGAGCACGCGTGGTGATCGGGCGATTGTGGACATGGAGCCCCCGGGGGGATGAGGTCGGACGACGACACCCGGACTGCCGGGAGTTGCCCACTCCCGTGCCTACTCGCTGGCTCCTGCGATGGCTCTACCCGGCACGATGCCAGGTCGATCGTCAGACGTCAATGACCTTGCGCCGCATCGGGGTGTGCGGGATGCCGTCCTCGACGTAGTCGGGGCCGCTGACCGTGAAGCCGTACCGGGAGTAGAACGCCACCAGGTGCGACTGGGCCTCCAGCACGCAGGTCCGGTCACCCACCACCTCCAGCGCCGCGGTCATCAGCCGACCGGCGTGCCCACCGCCGCGCGCCCCGGGGGCCACCACCACCCGACCGATCCGGGCGACATCGTCCGGGTCGGCCAGAATCCGCAGGTACGCCAGCGGCGTGCCGCCGTCGGTGAGCCAGAGGTGCCGGGTCCCCTCCTCGACGTCACGCCCGTCGAGTTCCGGGTACGGGCAGTTCTGCTCCACCACGAACACGTCGATGCGTAGCTTGAGCAGGTCGTGAAGAGTGCGGGCGTCCAGGTCGGCGATGAAGGCGGTCCGGATCTCGGTGGTCTGCTGGGGCACGCACCGATGGTAGGCCGGGCGGCCCGGAGGGCTCACGTGCCGGGGTGCGTCAGGCCGGGCGTGCGCCGACGGCGTCGCGGATCTCGGCACCCTCGGCGCCCTCGACCGCGCGGGCGCAGTGCCCACAGCAGAAGAACCGGCCGTTGACCTCGACACCGTGCCCGACGATCTTGACCTGGCAGTGTTCGCAGATGGGTGCCATGCGGTGGATGGCGCACTCGAAGGAGTCGAAGGTGTGTACGTCGCCGCTGACCGTGTGCACCTCGAACGCCATCCAGTAGTCGTTTCCGCAGACCTCGCAGCTCGCCATGGGAACCCCCCGTATCAGGACATGTGACCTCAGAGTGACCCAGTGGGGGGTTGTCGGGGGCGAATTGCCGTCGTCGGGTCGGCATGGGCGGCGTGTCGGCGTCGGCGTGTCGTCCGTTAGGCCTGGTGGACCGCCGTGACCCCGGAGGATCGCCATGATCAGACGAAACAAGCTCTTCGGCAGCCAGACCCGGGTGACCTTCTGCCTCCCACGGGACGCGCCACCCGGTCCGGTGAGTGTGGTGGGGTCGTTCAACAACTGGGAGCCCGGCCGGCACGAGTTGGTGACCCGCCGCGACGGCACCCGGACGGTCACCGTGAAGCTCGGCCCGGGGGGGTACCGGTTCCGCTACCTCGCCAGCGGCGGCGTCTGGCTCGACGACGAGACGGCCGACGGCGTCGACGACAGCGGTAGCCTGCTGCGACTCTGAGAGGTCAACTCGTCACCATCGATGTATTTATCGATGCAGCTCTTTACTGTTAATAAAGTTTAAATTACCTTGGGGGCACCTCACCGCACCTGCAGAAGGAGCTGCCCCCATGCGTCGAAGAATCACCGTCCCGCTGGTGGCGGCGGGCGCTGTCGCCGCCACCCTCACCGTCGCCGCGCCCGCCCAGGCGCACGGCTACGTCTCCGCCCCGCCAAGCCGGCAGGCGCTCTGCGCGCAGGGCAAGGTGCCCGACTGCGGGCAGATCAAGTACGAGCCGCAGAGCGTCGAGGGCCCCAAGGGTCTCAAGAGCTGCAACGCCGGCATCACCCAGTTCGCCGTCCTCAACGACGACAGCCGGGGCTGGCCGGCCACCTCGGTCGGCAGCTCGCTGACCTTCACCTGGTTCAACACGGCCCGGCACGCCACCAGCAACTGGGAGTACTGGATCGGCAACACCCGCGTCGGCGTGGTCAACGGCAACGGGCAGCAGCCCGGCGCGACGGTCTCGCACACCGTCAACCTGGGCGGTTTCTCCGGGCGGCAGAAGATCCTCGCCGTGTGGAACATCTCCGACACCGCGAACGCCTTCTACTCCTGCATCGACGTGCAGATCGGCGGCGGCGGGTCGACACCCACCCCCACACCGACCAGCTCACCCACGCCGCGCCCGACCACCAGCCCCACCGCCGCGCCGACGACCCCGCCCCCGACGGGTGGCAGTTGGACGGCGGGCCGGGCGTACCAGGTCGGTGACCAGGTCACCTACGGCGGATTGACGTACCGCTGCCGGCAGGCCCACACGGCGATCTCCGGCTGGGAGCCGCCGAACGTACCGGCACTCTGGCAACAGGTCTGACCGCACGGGTGCGGCTCCGGCCGCACCCGTGTCGCCGCCCCACCCGATCGGAGCCCGGCATGCCCCGCGCAACCCACCTGGCGTGGTTGGTCGCCGCGTCGCTGCTCGCCGCCTGCGCCGGGCCGTCAGCGCGTCCACCGACCACCGCCTCTCCGGGGGTGGTCGACTCCGCGCCGGCCGCCGCCGACCTGAGCGGCATCGACGTGGTGTTCCTCAGCACGATGGTCGGGCACAGCGAACGCACCCTGCAGATCGTCCGGCTCGCCCGGGACCGACTGCGCGACGACGCGCTGCGCACCCTGGCCGCCGCCATCGAGGTGACCGAGGCCGACGAACTGTCGACCATGCGCGGGTGGCTGCCGACGACCGGGCCGGGCGCCAACGCCGCCGGGCACGACCACGCCGGGCACGGCGACGACACCGCGCTCGACCGGCTGCGGTCCGCGCCGGACACCGACGTCGACCTGGTGCTACGCGAGGTCCTCGCCGATCACCAGCGGGCCGCCGCCGACCTGGCCCGGGCCCAGGTCGGCGTCGGCCGCGACGAGCGGGTCCGCGACCTGGCCCGGCGGATCGAACAGTCCCGGACCGCCGAGGTCGACCTGCTCAGTGGGTACGACGCTCAGGTCAGCGAGGCTCCAGGCGGACCGAGATCGAGTTGACGCAGTGCCGGGTGTCCTTCGGCGTGAAACCCTCGCCGTGGAACACGTGTCCCAGGTGGCTGTCGCAGCGGGCGCAGCGGATCTCCGTACGCGCCATGCCGAGGCTCCGGTCCTCGATCTCCTTGACCCGACCCGGAATAGCGTCGTCGAAGCTCGGCCACCCGCAGTGCGAGTCGAACTTCGTGTCGCTGGAGAAGAGTTCCAGGCCGCAGGCCCGGCAGTGGTAGACCCCCTGGGCCTTGGTGTCCACGTACTCGCCGGTCCACGGGCGTTCGGTGCCGTGCTCCCGCAGGACGTGGAACTCCTCCGGGGTCAGGCGGACACGCCACTCGTCCTCGGTCTTGGGCAGGTTGTTGTCGTCAAGACTCACCCGTCAACGGTACGTCGAACGTCGGGGGCGTGGCATAAGGTCGCGGGATGGGTGGCACCAAGGCAGCGGTCGCCGAGGTCGAGGTGGCCGGGCACACCGTACGGCTCAGCAGCCCCGACCGGGTGATCTTCCCGCAGCGGGGCTTCACCAAGGCGGACGTCTTCCACTACTACCTGGCCGTCGGCGACGGGATCATGCGCGCCCTGCGGGACCGGCCCACCACGCTGCAACGCTTCCCGGAGGGCGTCGAGGGCGAGGCGTTCTTCCAGAAGCGGGTGCCGACCCGGGGCGTGCCGCCCTGGATCACCACCGCCCAGATCACCTTCCCGAGCGGTCGCGGCGCGGCCGAGCTGTGCCCGGCCGACCTGGCGCACGTGGCCTGGGCGGCGCAGATGGGCACGATCGTGTTCCACCCGTGGCCGGTGCGCGCCGCTGACGTGGACCGCCCCGACGAACTGCGCATCGACCTCGACCCGCAGCCCGGCACCGACTTCGCCGACGCCGCCCGGGCCGCCGCGGAGGTCCGCGCGGTCCTCGACGAGCTGGGCGCGACCGGCTGGCCGAAGACCTCCGGTGGGCGTGGCGTGCACGTCTACCTACGCATCCAACCCCGCTGGACGTTCACCGAGGTGCGTCGGGCCACCATCGCCCTGGCCCGCGAGGTCGAGCGCCGCAATCCCGACCTGGTGACCACGGCCTGGTGGAAGGAGGAGCGGGGCCGCCGGGTCTTCGTCGACTACAACCAGATGGCCCGGGACCGGACGATCGCCTGCGCGTACTCGCTGCGCGCCAACGCCCGGGCCACCGTCTCCACCCCGGTCACCTGGGCCGAGCTGCCGGACGTCGACCCGGACGACTTCGACCTGCGTACCGTGCCGGCCCGCCTGACCGAGATCGGCGACCCGCACGCCGGCATCGACGACGCGCCATGGGACATCACGCCCCTGCTGGAGTGGGCCGAGCGCGACGCCGCCGCCGGCCAGGGCGACCTGCCGTACCCGCCGGACCACCCCAAGATGCCCGGCGAACCCAAGCGGGTCCAGCCCAGCCGCGCCAAGCGCACCCCGTAGGTTTGTCTCACTCGGGCGGCCGGGCCGTCCACACCACGAACCTGTCGAACAGCTCCCGAGGGTCGGGTACCGCGTCCGGGTTCAGCGTGAGCAGGTCGGCCGTCGCCTCGAACAACTGGCTCGCCAGATAGACCGACAACCCCACCCGGTCGGCTTCGTACTGCACGCGCAGCAGCATCCGGGCGCTCGCGCACGGCCAGGTCGCGGCGCATATCCGGCAGAGCCAGGTCGGCCGGCGCGGTAGGTGCTGGTGCACCGGATGCAGGCCGGTCAGTGGCCCGCCCGCGGGCGGCATTCGGTTCGACGTGGACATGCCCCTAACGGTGACCGGTAAGTTGACCCGGGTCAAGGAGCCGGGTCACCTGTTTACCGTCGGCCACATGGACCTGGTAGGCGCTGCGGAAATTCGCGCGATGCTCGGCGGCATCAGTAAGCAGCGTGTTTACGTGATCACCAGCCACCGGAATTTCCCGGAGCCCGTTGCTGATCTCGTGCAGGGCAAGGTCTGGCGAAAGTCGGACGTGATGGCCTGGATTCGAGAGCACCGTCCGGAGTTGGTCGAGGGCTGATCCCCGGGCTCAGGCCTGCGGGCAACCTGTTCTTGTCGTACACCTGTTCTAGAATTTGTTCGTGATCGATGAGTTGGCGCGGGCGGACCGGGCGGTGGCGGAGTGTGCCGGCACCGCCGTCTGGCCCCTCGCCGAGCACGATCTGATCGCGATCCTCGATGCCACGCACCGGTTGCAGCAACGGCTGGCGGCGGTGCAGTTGGCGGCGATCCGCGAGCTGGACGGGCGGGGCACGGCGGTCGCGCAGGGCGCGGTCTCAACGGCGGTGTGGCTGCGCCACCGCCTGCGGCTCGACGTCGCCGCCGCGCGCCGACGGGTCGCCCTCGCGGCCTCGCTCGACGTCGCGCCACCCGGTGTGCGCGCGGCGCTGGCGGACGGCACGGTCAATGTGGAGCAGGCCCGCGTCATCGCCGACACGGCTGCCACCGTGAGCGCCTCCGCTGGCGGCGAGGTGGCCGACAAGGCGGTCGGCGTGCTCGTCGAGTGGGCGGGGCAGTTCGACCCGACGTTGCTGCGGCGGATGGGCGCCCGCATTCTCGACCACGTCGCCCCCGACCTCGCCGACGCCGCCGATGCGGCCGCCCTGGCCGCCGAGGCCGCCCGCGCGGCCCGCGACCGGCACGTCACCGTCTCTGAGCAGACCGGTGGGCGACTCCGGCTCAGCGGTGTCCTCGACGCGGAGGCCGCCGCGCTGCTGCGCGCCGCCATCGACCCGTTGAGTGCACCTTCCGGGCCGGACGACACCCGCTGCGCCGGCCAGCGCCGCCATGACGCCCTCGCGGACGTGTGCCGGCTGGCGCTGCGCACCGGCGAACTGCCCGAGGCCGGCGGTGATCCGGCCCAACTCGTCGTGACCACCAGTTACGACGGACTGAGGAGGCAGTTGGGCCCCGGCACGCTCGACGTCGGCCTGCGGCTCACGCCCGACGCGGTGCGCCGGCTCGCCTGCGACGCCGCCGTCCTGCCCGCCGTGCTGGGCGGTGCTGGCCAGGTTCTCGATGTCGGCCGACAGCGCCGTCTCATCTCTGGTCCGCTGCGTCGCGCCCTGGTTCTTCGAGACGGCGGCTGCGCGTTCCCGGGCTGCGACCGGCCGCCGCGCTGGTGCGCCGCCCACCACATCCGGCACTGGACCGACGGCGGCCCGACCAACCTCGACAACGCCGTCCTGCTCTGCGGCCACCACCACCGACACGTCCACCGGAGTGACTGGGGCGTCCGCCTCGGCGGCGACGGCCATCCGGAATTCGTGCCGCCGGCCTGGCTCGACCCGGAGCAACTGCCGCGCCGCAACCACTACCACCGACGGACGTGAGCAGGAGGGTCCGTGACGGTGACGGTGACGGTGACGGTGTGCCGGTGTCAATGAATGGGGCGGCAACCCACCCGCACGATAAGCCGACAGCTATCGCTGGCGCAGAGGCGACATACTGTCGATGCCTCGCGTCACCACGACCAAGTGCCGGGGCTGGTGTTGGTAACCAGGACGCCGATACCGTAGTCGCTGATGACAACGGCGGTGTAGCGGTCTTTGTCGTACACGTTGAGTTTGTATTTGTCGCCCTTCTCCGACCACTGCCAGTAGTCGTTCACGCCGGACTGCGGCGAGAAGCTCTGCAGCTCGGACATGGTGGCGGGTGCCAGACCGTTGACGTCTACGCTCTCGGATCTGCTCCCGCCGGTCCAGGTGACATTTCCCGTCAGCGTTTCACTGGAGATGTTGACGACGAAGAAGTCGAACGATCCACCGCCGGCCATGGGCCCCTTGTCCGCGCCCTCTGATGCATCCACCGTATCGGTCCCCCGTCTCAGCCCCGGCGCCAATCGACCGGGCACAAATTCAGGCTACGGTGACGAACACGACGGTGGAGCGGAATCACCCGCTGGTCCACGCAGTCGAATATGCCGGCCGGATGTCCGAGATCGGCACGACCCCGACGCCGAGCGCAAGATCGGCGAGGTGTGTCGGACGCTGGCCCGCCATGCGGCCACCCACCCGCGCGTCGAGCCGGTGCCCGGGCGGACGCCGCCGCGCGTGGAAGCAGACGTCCTCGACCGATTGACTTCGATAGGTAAAAGGCGAAACTCGATGGATGGTTGTTGCACGTCGAGCGGCAGCCGTTCCTGGTGTCTTCCGCGATACCTCGTAAGGCGCTGGCCGGGGGAGAGGTGGCTGATGCTCGAGGACGTCACGTCGGTCCGGGTGCTCGCCTACTTCCCGTGTCAGTTCTCCGCGCCGGCCGGGTTCGAGGGTGACGTGCCCGCGGGGTGGAGCGTCACCGACGGTCTCGACGACCTTGCGTTGCAGCCCTACGGCCAACGGCTCCTCGACGAGCTGTTGGGCAGCATGCCCCGGCCGACGATGGAGATCAGCGGTGGCCCGGAGATCCTGCGGGCGGCCGGCCAGGACGTCGATCCCGCGCTGGTGCCCAGCACGGAGTCCGGCGCGTGGCAGGTGGTCTCGGCCCGGATCAGCCTCTGGAACGTCGAGTGTGGTCTGGTATGCGTCACCTACCACCTGCCGGACGGCATCGTCAGCGGGGCCGCCGACGTGGTTGCCGAGGTCGCCCCGCCGGTGCAGCGGATGGTGCCCGCGGTGACGCGGCTCCTGCGCGCCGTCCTGCCGGTGCCGGATGGCGCGGACGAGGTGTTCGTCCTCTGGGCCAACACCACCTTCGCCGTACGGGTGGACCCGGACTGCGACCCGGCGCGCCGACGTGCCATCGCCGAGCAGTTCACCCCCGACGGCGTGGACTGCACGCCCGGTGGCCTCGGCGGTGGTGTGCTGCGGGTCGGCACGCACACCACGGCGGTGGTCGGTGACTTCGGGTCGCGCCCGGCCCTGCTGCTGGCGCGGTTGACCGGGGTGCACCACGTCTGCTGGGCTGCGGCCCTGCGCTACGACGCGGTGCTCTCGGCGGAGCTGTCCCACATCGAACCGGGGCGGGGCGGCCTCTCGATGAGCGCTCTCGAAGACCAGGCCAAGCGGATACTCAGCGGATACCACCGCATCCGCCTGTTCCGGCTCGGCTACTCGTCAGTGGAGGCGCACCTCGACGCGGCCGGCGGCACCGTCTGGAACGCGTTGGAACAGCAGTGGAAGTTCCGGCTCGTCCTCACCACCCTGGACGAGCGGCTCGATTTCGTCCGGACGCTACACCAGCAACTGGTCGGTCGACTCCAGGACCGGCGGTCCCGCCTGCTCAACGAACTGGTGCTGGCCTTCACCTTCCTCAACATCTTCGCCATCGTGCTCGCGGCCCTGACCTTCGTGGCACTGCCGAGCCTCGACGTGGGGCTCCTGGCCTCGATGATCGGGTTGGGGCTGCTGTTGGCCAACCTGACCGCGTACCTCGCGTTCCGTCGCCAGATCAACGACCCGGGCCGGGCCTCGGGCGGGTGACCAGGTGAGGCCCGGACGTCACTCGCTTCTCGATAGCATCGCGGCCATGGCGACGCGACTTGTGCAGATCAACATGAAGGCTCGGGACGAGGTGGCACTCGGCGCATTCTGGGCCGAGGTGCTCGGCTGGGAGATGTCCAGCGAAGGCCCCGGTGTGACGAACCTCGAACCGAAGGATTTCGTCTATCCCGATCCCGTCGCCGTCTGCATCGACATCGTCGTCTCCACCGAGCCCAAGACGGTGAAGAACCCGGTGCACATCGACCTGGCCACCACCTCGGCGGCTCACCAGGCCCAGGTCGTCGCACGTCTGAAGGATCTTGGCGCGACACCCGCCGACGTGGGGCAGGGGGACGTGCCGTGGGTCGTCCTGGCCGACCCGGAGGGCAACGAGTTCTGCGTGCTCGACTGGCACGACTCGGACCAGGACACGGGTCCCATCGCCTCCGTCGTGGTCGACTGCGCGGACCCGAGGAGCATGGCCCGTTTCTGGGGTGAGGTGACGGACTGGACCGTGCACAAGGTGACCGACGACAACGCGGTCCTGCGCTCGTCCAGCGGCGTGGGTCCGTACCTGCAGTTTCTGCGGACGCCCGACGTGAAGACGGGGTGGAACCGCGTCCACCTCGACGTCCGCCCGTATCCGGACGACGACATGGAGACCGAGGCGACGCGACTGCGGGCCCTGGGCGCCACGCCGATCGACCTGGGTGACAGCACGATCCCGTGGAAGGTCTTCGCCGACCCGGAGGGCAACGAGTTCTGTCTCCTCACCCCGAAGTGACCCACGCCGCGCGACGAGACGCAGCGCCGACGAACGCGCCGAGGGCCGACCACCGTACCGATTGACTTTCGATAGTTAGCGAGCGAAACTCGATGCATGGTTGTTGAACGTCGAGCGGTGTCCGCTCTCCGAGTGTTTCTCGTGGTGTTGTTCGGGATCCTGGTCCTGTTCCAGACCCTCTCGCTGCCGGGGCAGTTCGCGCACATGGCGCAGGAGTCGCCACAGGACGCGTACCTCCGGTGGCCGGCGACGATCGTGACGGTCTTCTGGGTGCTGTGCGTCCAGGTGGTGATCGTCGCGACATGGCAACTGCTCAGCCTGGTCAAGAACGACCGCATCTTCACCGAGGCGTCGCTGAAGTGGGTCGACGCCATCGTCTGGGCCATCGCCGCCGCGTGGCTGGTGCTGGTGGGCGTCTTCCTCTACGTGGGGTTCAACGCGGGCGACCCCGGGCTGCCGCTCCTGCTGTTCCTGCTGACGGTGGGCGTCACCGTGCTGGGGCTCCTCATGGTGGTCATGCGCGCCCTGCTGCGGCAGGCCACCACGCTGCGGACCGACATGGAAGCGGTGATCTGATGCCCATCGTCGTCCGGATCGACGTCGAGCTGGCCAAGCGCAAGATGAGCGTCGGCGAGTTCGCCGAGCGCGTCGGGCTCACCCCGGCGAACGTGGCGGTGCTCAAGAACGGCCGCGCCAAGGCGGTCCGCTTCAGCACCCTCGAAGCGATGTGCCGGGTGCTCGAATGCCAGCCCGGAGACCTGCTCGAATGGGTCGAGGAGGAGACAGCATGAGATATCTCGTCGCCATCGCGGCCGTCGCCCTCGGCGTCGCCGCCGTCGTGTACGGAGGGGCCGACGACTCGCCGGGCCTGCAACTCATCGGCGCGCTGCTCGTCGTGGGCGCGATCGCCTTCGCCGTACGGACGGCTCGACGCGGTACGTGACGCCGCCGACCGTTCCCGTAATAACGATCATGTAACGGGCGCGAACCTTTCCCCATAGGTGACCTGTCTTGAAGGTCGTCGGCCCACCAGGGCCAGGGGAGGCGTCGGATGAAGCTGGTGTGGAGGCGGGCCCGCGAGGCGCGGGGACTGCTGGTTGCCGCGGTGATCGCCGCCCTGGTCGCCGTAGCGTTGGTCACCGGTCTGTCGGACTACAACCGACGTGCGGTGGACGCCGGGCAGCGCGCGTTGGTCGCGGCGTCGCCGGCCGAGGAGCGCGGCCTGCTCGTCAGCGGCTCCGGAGGTCGAGACGCCGCTGAGTTCGCCACCCGCGACCAGGCGGCGCGGGCCCAGTTCGCCGACGGGCTCGGCGGGGCGCCGGTAACCGTCTCCGTGGCGCGCTACGGCACCGGCCGGGAACTGACCGACGATCTCGGCTCGGTGCCGCGCACCGGCGACGACCCGATCTTCGCCAACCTGGCCACCCTCGACGACCTGACCGCGCACGCCGAGCTGACCGGCGGCGCGTGGCCCCGCCCCGGGGCGAAGCCAACCCAGGTGAGCCTGCCGGAGCGGGTCGCCACGACACTCGGCCTGACCGTCGGCGACCGGATTCCACTGCGGGACCGCGCCACCGAGAAGGCCAGCGAGGTGGTGCTCGCCGGCACCTGGCGACCCCGCGACCCGACCGAGGCGTACTGGCTGCTGGCACCCGGGGTGGGGACCGGCAGCGCGGGCTCGGCCACCTCGTACGGGCCGTTCGTGCTCGATCCGGCCGACTTCACGACAGCCTTCCCGGGCTCGGTGACGGCGTCCTGGCTGGCCGAACCGGACCTCGGCGGCGTCGACGCCGGTGACCTGCCCGCCGTCCGGGCCGCCGTGACCACGGCCGTGGCGGCGGTGCCCGAGGCCGCCCAACTGGGCTCCTCGGGGCAGACCTCGACGAAGATGGACCGCCTGCTGGACCGGATCGCGCGCGCCGACCTGGTGGGCCGCTCCGCGCTGGCCACCCCGCTGCTGCTCATCCTGGTGCTCGGCGGGTACGCGCTGGTGCTGGTCGCCGCACTGCTGCACGAGGACCGTCGCCCACAGACCGCGCTGCTGCGTGCCCGTGGCGCCGCCCGCCGCCAACTGGCCGGCCTGGCCGCCCGGGAGGCGACCCTGGTGGTGGCTCCGGCGGCACTGCTCGGGCCGGTGATCGCCGGCGAGGCGCTGCGATTCGTCCGCCCCGGCGGTGCGGCGGAGCTGTCCACCGCCGGCGGCAACACCACGCTGGTCTGGGCGGCAGCCGCGGCGACGGCGGCCGGCTGCCTGGTGGCCATGGTCGCGCCGACGCTGCGCGGCTCCGGCACGTACGTCGCCGACATGGCCGCGCGGTCCCGCCCGAACCGGTCGGCGAGCGTCCAACGCGCGAGCGTCGACCTGGTACTTGTCGCCCTCGCCGTGATCGCCTGGGTGCAGCTGCGCCGGTACGCCTCTCCGCTCGCCGGCTCGAACGGCCGGCTCGGTCTGGACCCGCTGCTCATCGCCGCCCCAACCCTCGGCGTGCTGGCCGGGGCCGTGCTGGCACTGCGGGTGCTTCCGCCGCTCACCCGGTTCGCCGAGCGGTTCGTCGACCGACGGCCGTGGACGGCCACCATGCTGGGGATGTGGCAGGCGGGCCGCCGTCCCCACGCCGGGCCCGTGCTGCTGCTCGCGCTCGCCGTCGGCGGCAGCACGCTCGCCTGGTCCCTGGTCAGTACCGGGGAACGGTCCCAGGTCGAGCAGGCCGGCCACACGGTCGGCGCCGACCTGCGGTTGACCGAGCGGGCCGGACTGGCTCCGGCGACCCGGGCCGGCGAGCTCGCCGCGCTGCCGGGCGTGCGCCGGGCGCTGCCGGTGTGGCGCGACGAGGTACGGGTCGGCCGGGGGGACCTGCCCGTCACCGTGATCGGCTTCGACCCGGCCGGCGCGCCCGGCGTCGTCCGGCTCGCCGACCGGCTGAGCGACGAGCCGGTGTCGACGCAGTACCAACGGATGATCGGGGCCCGGGGTGCACCCACCGGCGTCGAACTGCCCGCCGGCACCCGCGCCATCACCGGTACGGCTCGCACCCCCGTCGAGAGGGCCTTCCGCTCACTGGAAGTCGCTGTGTCGTTGCTGGTCACCAGCAGCGACGGCTCGGCCTTCCGGCTGCCGGCGGTCAACGCCACCAGCGACGGACGGGCCACGCCGTTCACCGTGCAACTGCCTGACGTGGGGGACGCGCGACTGCGGTTGGCCGGATTCGAGGCCGACGGTGGGGCGGCGGCCGGGAACGCGTACCGGCTCCAGGTGGACGGGCTGACGCTCGTCGGCGCGGACGGCACCAGACGGCCCGCCGAGGTGACCGGGGGCTGGAGCACCACGGCCGGCGGTAAGCCGGCCGCCACGGCGCAGTCCAGCACGAGCGGCGTCTCCGCCAGCTTCCCGGTGGAGGTCATTCCCGGCGGACAGTTCGCCTACCAACCACCCACCCGGTTCGCCATCGTGCCCGCCGGGCAGATCACCCCCGTTCCGGTCCTGATGACGCCCGGGGTGCGCGACGCGTTGAGCCTGCACACCGGCGACACCCTCAACCTGGCCCTCTCCGGCGCGTCCGTGCCGGCCCGGTTGGTCGGTGAGCTGGACTCCGTGCCGACCACCGCCGGCGACGGCGTGCTGCTCGACCTGCCCACGGCGGTCGACGCGCTGATCCGCACCGGTGGAACCGTTCGAGGCGTACCCGAGTGGTGGGTGGGCGCCGACGACCCGGCGGCCGCCGCACGCGCCGCCGGCGAACTGACCGGCGTCACCGTCCTCGACAGGCGTGCCGCGATCGAGGCCGCCGCCGACGACCCGTACTGGCGGGGGGCGCGCACCGGGATGCTCGCCGCCGCCCTCGGCGCGGTGCTGCTCGCCCTGGTCGGCCTCATGGTCGACGTGTGGGCGACCGCCCGACGCCGGATGAGCGAGTTCGCGGTGCTGACCACCCTCGGCGCGACGCCCCGACTGCTGGCCCGGGCTCTGCTCGCCGAGCAGACCTTCCTGGCCGGCATCGGCGTCGGGGTCGGTCTGCTGCTCGGTGCCACGGTCGGAGCCACCATGGCTCCACTCGTCATCCTCACTCCGGCCGCCGGCCGGCCGGTACCTCCGGCGGCGTTCGCGCTGCCCTGGGTGCCCATCGGCCTGACCGCGGTCGGCCTGCTGCTGGCGGCGCTCGCCTTCAGCGCGTTCATCGCCACCGGCATCCGTCAGCGGGTGGCGGCGGTGCAGCTGCGAATCGGGGGAGAACGATGAGCGTCGGCGCGGCCGCCCGCCGGGTCCGGGCGTACGGCGGGCAGTTCCTGCTGCTGGCGGTGTTGACCCTGGTGGTCACGCTGCTGGTCAGTGGAGTGCCCCGACTGGTCAACCGGCTCGCCGAAGAGGGCCTGCGAGCGTTGCTCAACAGCGAGCAGGCCGACCGCCGGGATCTCAACTACGCCACCGGGGAGGTCGTGACCGGTGCCGCGCCGGTCATGCCCGGCGCTCGGGAACAGTTCGACAGCCTGGTCGAGGGGATGCCGCCGCAGATTCGCTCCGCCGTCACCGAACGATGGCTCAGCGTGGACACCACGCCGAACCGGGTGGTCGGTCCCGACCTCAAGGCCCGCAACCTGCTGGTCAACCTCGGTCTGCGTGCCATGCCCGGCATCCAGCAGGAGAGCAACCTCGTCGAGGGCGCCTGGCCGAACGAGACCTACGTCGCCGGCCGGCCCATCGAGCTGGCCCTCGACACGGACGTGGCGCGCAAGCTCAACCTGCGCGTCGGCAGCCGGCTCGATCTGCGTCAGCTCGCCGACGATGGCAAACCGACACCGATGGTCGTGGTCGGGCTGTTCCGACCCGTCGACCGGGCGGACGGCGCCTGGGGCGGGTTGCCGCAGGTGCTCCAGGTCGTCGAACCGGAGGGCGACGGCCAGCCCTTCATCGGCGTCGGCGTGGTCGCCCCGGTGGTCCTCGACAAGGGCGCCGCGGCCGGCTGGCCGGTGCGCACGCAGTGGCGCTACCGCCTTGGCGTGGACCGGATCGACGCACGCCAGCTCGACCAGGTGATCGAGAACCTGCAACAGTTGCAGCGTCACGTCCCGCCCGGTCTCACGCTGACCCAGGCCGTCGACATCCCGCTGCGCGCGTTCGCCGCCCAGGTGAACTCCGCCCGGACCCTGCTCGCGGTGGTCGGGGCAGGAATCCTGGCCACGCTGGCCGGGCTGATCCTGCTCGCGGCGACCCTGTCCACCCGCCGACGCCGCTCCGAGTTCGCGCTGATCCGGGCCCGTGGTGGCGCGGCCACCGCCGGTGCCCGCCGCAGCCTCGCCGAGTCACTGCTGGTGGTGCCGGTCGCCGCGGCGCTCGGTTGGTGGCTGGGCACCCTGTTCCCCGGTACGCCCGACCCGACCGCGCCGTACGCCGCCGCGGCGACCCTGCTGGTCACCCTGGCACTGCCGCTGGCGACGCTCGCGGTGCAGGGTGCCGGCGCGGCCCGCCAGGATCTGGTCCGGATACGTCCGTCGACACGGCGGCTGACCGTCGAGGTCTTCCTGCTGTTGCTGGCCGGGCTCGCCGCCGTACTGCTGCGCCGGCGCGGGCTCACCCTCGGCGAGGTCGACCCGCTGCTCGTGTCGGTGCCGGTGCTGATCGCGGTCGCCGCGGCGGTGCTCGCGCTGCGCGCGTACCCCTGGCCGTTGTTGCTCGTCAGTCGGCTCGCCGCGCGGACCCGCGGGAGCGTGACCTTCCTCGGCACCGCGCGGGCCGGGCGCTCGACGGTCGCCGCGCCGCTGGTCGTCGTGGTGCTGGCCATCGGTACAGCGGCCTTCTGCGCGGTCGTCGCCGCCGGCGTCGACGCGAGCCGGGGCCGGGCCGCCGAGCAGGTCGTCCCCGCCGACGCGCTGATCCGGGGGGAACGCTTCGCCCCGGACACGGTCGACGCGCTGGACCGTCTGCCCGGCGTCGATGCCGCGACGCCGGTGCTGATCGAGCCGGACCAGCGGCTGGCGAGGGACGAGGTCGGCACCGACGCGCGGATCGGGCAGACCACGGTGCTGCTTGTCGACGGCCCCGGGTTGGCCAGGGTGACCGGCGAGTCCGGGGTGGACGTCACGGTGCCGGACGCGTTGCGCTCCGCCCGCGCCGAACCGGGGGCCGTGCCGGCGATCGTGTCACCGGCCGTCGCCGCCGACCTGGCGCGGACGGATCTGCGGGACTCGGCGTTCGTCGCCGTGCAGGGGCAGCGGTACGAGTTCCGGGTTGCCGGCTCGCAGGACAGCTTCCCCCTGCTGGCGGCGACCACCGGTCGGTTCGTGATCCTGCCCTGGCAGGCGTTACCGGCGCGGACCACCACGCCGGCGCCGACCAGCCTGCTCGTCGCCGGTGACCGGATCGACGCGGAGGCGCTGCGGCAGGCCGGTGACCAGGGTCAGTTGCGCTACCAGAAGCAGGGGGCGGTCACCGGCCGGGAACGGCCGCTGGGCGTCACCGTCGACACCCGAGTGGGCGTACGACACCAGCTCGGTGACGGCGGCGCGAACGGCGTCCTGGCCTTCGGGTTCCTGGGGGGCGCTGCCGGCGGCACGGTCCTCGGCCTGCTGGCCATCGCGTTCACCGTGCTGGCCGGCGCGCGGGCCCGCGGGCAGGTGCTGTCCCGGCTGCGAACCCTCGGCCTGTCCCGCCGCCAGTGGCGAGGGCTGCTGCTGGTCGAGCTGACCCCGCTGGTCGGGATGTCGGTGCTGACCGGAGCACTCGTCGGCGCGGTGCTCCCACTGGTGCTCAATCCGGTGCTCGGCCTGTCCGCGTTCACCGGCGGAGTGCCGGTCCGGGTGGCGTTCGAACCCGGGCTGGTCGTCGCGGTGGTCGCGCTCGGGGCGATCGCCCTCGGCTTCGCGGTCGCCGTCGAGGCCCTGAACAACCGCCGGCTGCGCCTCGGTGAGGTGCTGCGGCTCGGAGAGGAGAGCTGAGATGACCGCTACCGCCCAGAGTGCCCTGGTGCCCGACCTGGCTTCCCTGCAGCAGCGGGCGGCGCAACGTGCCGCCGAGCGAGCCGGCGGACAGGACCGTCTACGCGGACACATCGTCTGCGACGGCCTGGTACGCATCTTCAAGACCGAGGGGGTCGAGGTGGTCGCCCTACAGGGGCTCGACCTGGTCATCGACCGGGGTGAGCTGGTGGCGATCGTCGGTGCGTCCGGCTCGGGCAAGTCGACCCTGCTCAACATCCTCTCCGGCCTGGACACGCCGACCGCCGGCATCGCACGGGTGGCCGACTACGACCTGCTCTCGCTCTCCGCGAAGCGCCGGCTGAGCTACCGCCGGCAGCTCGTCGGGTTCGTCTGGCAACAGACCGGCCGCAACCTGCTGCCGTACCTCACCGCGCTGGAGAACGTGGAGCTGCCGATGCAGCTGGCCGGCACGCGCTCCGGGCGGGCCCGCCGCGAGCGGGCGCGGGAACTGCTCGACCTGGTCGGCGTGGGCTACGGCGCGGACCGGCGGCCCGGTCAGCTCAGCGGGGGCGAGCAGCAGCGGGTCGCGGTGGCGGTGGCCGTCGCCAACGACCCCGAGGTGCTCTTCGCCGACGAGCCCACCGGCGAGCTGGACGAGGCCACCGGCGCGGAGGTCTTCGGGGCGCTGCGCACCATCAACGCCGAACTGGGCGTGACCATCGTGATCGTCACCCACGACCATGCCGTCGCCACGCAGGTCCGCCGGACCGTCGCGATCCGCGACGGTCGAACCGCCTCCGAGGTACGCCGGACCGCGCGCGTCGGGGCGGACGGCAACACCGAACTGGTCAGCGAGGAGTACGCGGTGCTGGACCGTAACGGTCGGATGCAGCTACCGGCCGCGTTCGTCGACGCGCTGTCGCTGAAGGAGCGGGTCCGGCTCGATCTGGAGCCCGACCACGTGCAGGTACGGCCCGGTGACCGGGTCTCTCAGGAGCGGGAGGCGCAGGCGTGAGCTTTCACGACATGGCGGTGGCGGGAACGGCGTCCACCGGTGGCGGGCCGGGCGTGCCACCCGTCGAGGTGGTCCGGGTCAGCGGGGTGAGCCGGACCTTCGGCCGCGGTGAGCACGCCGTGCAGGCGGTGCGGGACGTCTCGTTCACCGCCGACCGCGGTGAGCTGGTTGCAGTCCGGGGGCGCTCCGGGGCCGGCAAGACCACGTTGCTGAACGTCATCGGCGGGCTGGACCGGCCGGACAGCGGCCAGGTGGTGGTGGCCGGGCACGACGTGACCTCGGCCGGGGAGGCCGAGCTGCTACGGCTGCGTCGGGGCACTGTCGGGTTCGTGTTCCAGACCTTCGGGCTGGTGCCGATCCTCTCCGCAGCCGAGAACGTGGGCGTGCCGTTGCGATTGGCGCAGGTGCCGGCCGCCGAGCGGGAGGAGCGCGTCGCGGTGCTGCTCGAGCTGGTGGGCCTCGGTGGGCACGCGGCCCAGCGCCCGTACGAGCTCTCCGGCGGCCAGCAGCAGCGCGTCGCCGTGGCCCGCGCGCTCGCCAACGAGCCGGACCTGCTCATCGCCGACGAACCCACCGGCCAGCTCGACTCGGAGACGGGACGGTCGATCATGAACCTGCTGCGTGCGGTGGTGCACGCCCGAGGGATGACGGCCCTGGTCGCCACCCACGACCCGGCCCTGATCGACCTCGCCGACCGGGTGCTCGTCCTGCGCGACGGCCGCCTCGTCGACGACTGACCGGCGCCCGCCGCCCGCGCTGGCCTGGTGGCCTGTGGGCGGCGGCTTGTGGTGGCGGCCCGTGGCCTGTGGGCGGCGGCCCTCCGGGTCGGCCCTACCGGCGGGCTGGCGTCTCGGGCGGGTCAGAGCGGGAGCTTCATGCCCTCGTGACTGGCCACGAAGCCGAGGCTCAGGTAGAAGCGGTGCGCGTCGGTGCGGGACTTGTCCGTGGTGAGCTGGACCAGGGCGCAACCTCGCTGCCGGGCCTGGTCGATTGCCCAGGCCATCAACTCCCGGCCGAGCCCCTGGCCGCGCCGGTCGGAGCGGACCCGGACCGACTCGACCAGGACCCGCTCGGCGCCGTGCCGGCCGAGCCCCGGGATGTACGTGACCTGTAGGCAGCCGACCAGCTCGCCGGCCTGCTCGGCGACGATCAGGACGTTCCGCGGGTCGGCGCTGATGTCGGCGAACGCCCGTTCGTACGCCTCGTCGACCTGGGTGAAGTCACGAGCCTTGCCCAGCACGTCGTCGGCGAGCAGGGCGATGACGGCGGGCAGGTCCGCGCGAACCGCCTCCCGGAAGATCATGTCGCTCATGCCGGTCAGCCTGGCACAACTGTCACTTGGCCGGACAGCGCAGGCCCTCGGCGGGGACGGTCAGGTCGATCAGGTACGCGTCGACGGCCCGGGTGATGCAGGAGGTCTGCGGGTAGGCGGTGTGCCCCTCACCCTCCCAGGTGAGCACCCGACCCACACCCAACATCGAGGCGAGCCGGCCGGTCTGCTCGTAGGGCGTGGCGGGGTCGCCGGTCGTGCCGACCACCACGATCGGCGGCGCGCCGTTGGCCCGGCCGGTCGGGTACGGGTCCCGACCACCCGGCCACTCGACGCAGCTCAACATGCCCACCGCCAGCGCCGGACCGAACAGCGGGTACTTCGTGCGCCACTGCGACTGCAACTGGCGGATCTGCTCCCGGCTCGGCTTCTCGGTCTCGTCGGCGCAGTTGACGGCGAGGTTGGCGTCGAACAGGTTCGAGTAGTGCCCGTCGCTCTCCCGGCCGGCGTACGAGTCGGCGAGCCGGAACACGTCCTTCGGATCGCCCTCGGCCAGCCGGTCGATGGCCCGGGCCAGCTCCTGCCAGCCGGACTCGGTGTAGAGCGACGAGATGACCGCGTAGAAGACCCAGCCCGCCGTGGCCTCCCGCCCGTCGTCGCCCCGGACCGGAGAGACCTTGGCCTTGTCGATGGCCGAGGTCACGGCGGCGCGGGCGTCCGGAGCGATCGGGCAGCGCGCGGCGTTGGCGGTGCACCAGCGGGTGAAGTTGTCGAACGCCCGCTCGAACCCGCGGGCCTGACTCTCCGAGCCGGCGATCAGCCGCTGCTGCGGGTCGACGGCACCGTCGAGCACCAGCGCGCGTACCCGCTGCGGGTAGAGCTGGGCGTAGACCGCGCCGAGCAGCGTGCCGTAGGAGTAACCCAGGTAGGTGAGCTTGTCGTCGCCGACAGCGGCGCGGACGGCGTCCATGTCCCGGGCGGCCTGCTCACTGCCGTACAGGGGCAACTGGTCGCCGTAGCGGTCCCCGCAACCGCGCCCGATCCGCTGGCTCAGTCCGGCGAAACCGTCGAACGCCGCCTGGCTCGCCGGGTCCGGATCGTAGCCGAAGCTCGCGTCCAGGTCGGCGTCGGAGATGCACTTGACCGGACTGGACCGGGAGACACCGCGCGGGTCGAAGCCGACGATGTCGAAGCGCTCGGTGACGGAGGCGGGCAGCCCACCGAACTGGGTGCCGAACGAGAGGTAGACGGCGGTGTCCACACCGGAGCCCCCCGGGCCGCCGGGGTTGACCACCAGCGAGCCGATGCGGTCGCGCTGCTTGCTGGACCTGGCCCGCAGCAGAGCGATCTCGAAGGTCTGCCCGGCGCCTGGCCCGGCCGTCGCCCCGCCACCGGTGCCCCAGTCCCTCGGCACCGCGATCCGCGCGCACTCGTAGCGCATGTCCGGCGCGCCCCGCCCCACCAGATCCTCGGCCACCTCCGGGCAGGGCCGCCAGGTGGCCGACGAGCCGGCCGGTGCCGCCTCACCCTGCACCTCGGTGCGTGGCGCGAACGCCGGAAGCGTGCAACCGGCGGTGAGCAGCGCAGCCGTGGCGAAGGCGACGAGACTGCGACGGACCCGGCGACCGGGTGTCATCCGGGGGTGGTCGGCGGTGCGGCTCACATGATCCTCCGGTGTCGGGTCGACGGCCAGGCTACGCCGGACCCGTGGCGGCCCGGTCGAGGGTGACCGTCGGATCACCGCGCAGCACCTGGTCCACGTCGAAGCGGATCGGGCGGTCGAGTTGGTCGTAGCGGCACGAGCGGGGATCGCGGTCGGGCCGCCACCTGACGAACTGGGCGGTGTGCCGGAAGCGCTCACCCTCCATCGCGTCGTAACCCACCTCGACCACCAGCTCCGGGCGCAGCGGCTCCCACTCCAGGTTCTTGGTGCCGGTCCACCGGCTCACCCCACCCGGGATGCGCTGACCGCGCTCGTGGTCGCCGTGCACCCACGGGTGCTCGCCGCCGATGTCCCGGTAGGGGGCCAGCTCGTCGAGCAGCTCGGCCCGACGGGCCATGCTGAACGACGCGCTCACCCCGACGTGGTGCAGAACGCCCGCGTCGTCGTAGAGGCCGAGCAGCAGCGAGCCCACCACCGGGCCGGACTTGTGCCAGCGGAAGCCGGCCACCACCGCGTCGGCGGTGCGGGCGTGCTTGACCTTGAACATCAACCGCTTGCCCGGCTCGTACGGCAGGTCGGCCGGCTTGACGATCAGCCCGTCCAGCCCCGCGCCCTCGAAGACGTCGAACCAGCGGCGTGCCGTCTCCGGATCGGTGGTGACCTGGGTGACGTGCACCGGTGGACGTACGTCGGCCAGTGCCTGGACCAGCCGCTCCCGGCGGCGCGGGTACGGCTGGTCGAGAAGCGCCTCGTCGCCGATGGCCAGCAGGTCGAATGCGACGAAGTCGGCGGGCGTGGTCTCGGCCAGCATCTTGACCCGGGACGCCGCCGGGTGGATGCGCTGGGCCAGCAGCTCGAAGTCCAGCCGCGGCTGGCCGGACGGCCCGTCCCGCCGGATCACGATCAACTCGCCGTCGACGGCGCACCGCTCGGGCAGCTGCCGGCGGGCCTGCTCGACCACCTCGGGAAAGTAGCGGGTCATCGACTTGCCGCCCCGGCTGGCCAGCTCGACCTCGTCGCCGTCGCGGAACACGATGCACCGGAACCCGTCCCACTTGGGCTCGTACGTCACACCGGGCGTGGTGGGCAGCTTCGGGACGCTCTTGGCCAGCATCGGCTCGACCGGAGGGTTGATCGGCAGGTCCACGGCGACCAGTCAATCAGACGGGGCCGACAGTCGTGAGGCAGATCACCGCCGGTGCGGCGGCGGCGTGTCCGCCCGCGCGACGCTCGTCCTGCCTGGGCGAATCAGATAACCGCAGGTCAGAGCTAGTTTCGCGGAATGGCCGAGTGGGTCTGCGACTGCTGCGGGCGGTGGCGGGTGAGCGTGGAGCTGATCCGGGGCCGCTACCGCTACCGGCTGACCCGTCGATATCCGCAGCGGTTCGGTGGCGGCCGCGACGTGCTCGGCGAGGTCGGCTCGGTGACGGAGCTGGAGGAGCTGCTGCGTCGGCGTACCCCGTTGAGCCTGGCCGACCTGCGCGAAGCCGCCTGATCCCGCGCGGCCGGCGGACCCACGGCCCGATCGACGATCGGACCGGCCGGTGGATGCCGTAGTCACGATCCGCCGGGCAGCGTCGTCGGCAGGAGGTGGCAGTGCCGGACGGCGCCGCCGGGGGAGGGGACGCGATGCGGTTCGAAGCGGACACGGAGATCGGCGCGGACGCCGAGCGGGTGTGGGCGGTACTTGTCGACGTCGAGCGGTGGCCGGAGTGGACGGCCTCGGTGACCCGGGCCGAGCGGGGCGAGCCGGGCCCCCTCGCGGTCGGCGCGACCGCCCGCCTGACCCAGCCGAAACTGCGCCCGGCCGTGTGGCGGGTCGTCGAACTGACCGAGGGGCGGGAGTTCACCTGGGCCTCCGACGTGTCGGGCGTGCACACCCGGGGCGAGCACCGGCTGCTGCCGCTGCCCGACGGACGTACCCGGGTCGACGTGGCCATCGACCAGGCCGGACCGCTCGCCGGTCTGATCGGCCGGCTGTACGGCGGCCTGCTGCGCCGCTACGTCCGGCTGGAGGCCGACGGGCTCAGGAGTCGCTGCGAGCGGAGCTGACGGCCGCTTTCTCCAGCACGGCCAACGGGGTGCCGTTCGGGTCCGGGCGGTGTGCCACGATCCGGTAGCCGTACCGCTGGTACAGCGCGATGTTGCGGGCGCTGTCCGCGCCGGTGAAGAGGCTGAACCGGGCGGCACGGCCGGCGCAGGCCTCCTCGATCGCGGCGAGCAGCCGCGCTCCGACACCTCGCCCCTGCTGGTCCGGGGCGACCGCGAGGCGCCCGACATGTGCGGTGTCACCGGCCAGGCGCGCGCGTACCGACCCGACCAGCCGGTGCCCCGAACGGGCGACGAGCACGATGTCCGGGCCGGCCAGCACGGCCGCGACCTCGTCCAGGGTCTCGGTCAGCGGCGGCAGGAAGGGCTCGGCGTAGTGCTGCGCCTCGCTGAGGTAGGCGGCGCGCTGCACGGTCAGGATCTCGCCGGCGTCCGCGACGACCGCCGGGACGATGCTCACCTCGACGCTCATCCGGGCAGCACACCACAGTCGGCGTCGCCCACCACGGGCGGCCCGGCCGCCGCCCGTCAGCCGGGAAGGGCTCAGAACCGGGCGAACGAGCGGATCGGGGCGCGGGGACCGTACTTCGGCGCCTGGATGCCGGCGGCCTCCAGCAGCAGGCACACCCGCCCCCGATGCCCCCGGAACGGCTCCAGCAGGGTCAGCATCCGCGCGTCGTCGCCGCGTGGCTCACCGGCGAGCGCCCAGGCCACGGTGTTCGGGATGTGGTAGTCGCCGACGCTTACCGCGTCCGGGTCGCCGTACGCGATCCGCACCACCTCGGCGGCCGTCCACGGTCCGATGCCGGCGATGGCGGTCAGCCGGCGGGTGGCCTCGGTCGCGTCGACGCAGCGCTCCAGCCGGTCGGCGAGCGCGGCGGCGCGGCGTAGCGTGTCGGCCCGGCGCTGCTCCACGCCGAACGGGTGGAACACCCAGTACGGGGTGGCGGCCACCGCGGCGGCCTCGGGCGGCAGCAGGAGCGGCTGTAGCGGGCCGGGTGCCGGCTCGCGAAAGTGCCGCACGGTCGCCGCGTACGCCCGGTACGCCTCCTTGCCGGTGACCTTCTGCTCGAAGACCGCCCGCAGCAGACGGGGGAAGACCTGCCCGGTGCTGGGGATGCGCAGCCCCCGGTGTTCCCGGGCCAGCCGGGCGACGAGCGGGTGTGCCACCGCCAGTTCGGCGAAGCCCGTCAGGTCGTCGTGCAGCCCGGCGATCCGGTCCGCGTGGGCCACGACGTGCTCGGCGCCCGGTCCGTAACCCTCGGCGAGCAGGTCACCGCCGGCCGGCCGCAGCGCGAGGGTGGCCGGTCCCTGCGGGGTGCGGGTCGCCCACCAGAACGTGCCGGCGGCGATGCGCGCGCACGGGTCGTACGGGCTGAAGGTCAGCGCGCGGACCGACGCGGCCAGCCGGTACCCGGCCGGCGGGTGCAGCACCCTGCTCGCGGCGGGCTCGGTCTCGGTCACCCCTGCCACTCTGCCAGGTCACGCCGCGGTGCCGCTCCCCGCCGTCGCCGACGCGCTCGACCACACGACGGGGCCGGTCGCGCCCTCCTCGGCTGCGACCGGCCCCCGTCGTGTCCTGGCGGTAGGGATCAGTACGAGTAGCCCGATCCACCGGCGTCGCTCGACCCGCTGTCGGCCGGCGGGGCGACCGCCTTCGGCGTGGAGGTGGGCAGGCAGCTCAGGTTCTTCTTGCCGTCGGGCTGGACCACGAACCAGGTGCCACCGACGGCCTGGCCCTTCCACTGGCCGGGCTTCTTGTCACCGATGTAGCGGTACACCGGCCAGCCGCCGACGGTGAGCTGGCGGGTGCCGTCCTGCCGGGTCACACTGCCGACCTTGTCGTCGGAGACGCCGGTGAGCTGCGGGTTCCCGTCGGTCAGCGCCGGAGGCCAGACCTCCGCGCACTTGTCGACGCAGTTCGACGCGGGCGGGTCGGCGGTGTCCTTGTCGAAGCGGTATAGGATCCAGCCGTCCTGGTCGGTGACGACCTTGCCCATCCGGGCCACGTTCTTACCGATCAACTGCTCGGTCAGGTCGACGTTCGCGGGCGGCGCGTCGGCGGCCGGTGCCTCCGCCGATGCCGACGCCTCGGGTTCCGCCGACGCGCTGGGTTCGGCCGCGGCGACGGCGACCGGCTCAGCCGCGCCCGAGTTCGCCCCGTCGTAACCCGCGGGAGCGCAGGCCGTTAGTGCGACCATCGCGCTCGCGACGATGACGGTCCGCTTCATCTGTGCCACGTGCCCTCCTCATTCTTGGCAGTTCACCCATAGGTACGGCGGGCGGGCTGTCAAGGTTGAAGAAGTAACAGTGGTCAATTTCACGCAATTTGATTGAACCGGAACGCGCGTTCATCCGTATGGCCCTGCGCAGAGGCTTGACCAGGAAAAACGCATCGACGCCAGCCATTGGAACAATGGCCGGCGTCGACGATGGTACGCGACCCTACATGGGCACGGTGACCAGCGGACTAGCGACACCGTTACGGTCGACCGACTGCACCTGGAGTTGCTTGATGTCGCTCGTCAACGCCGAGGTCGACGCGCTCAGCTCCAAACCCTGCGGGCGGTTGTTCGTCCCGTAGCCACCGTCCGGCACCGACCACGTCGAAATGACCTCCGTGCTGGAGTTCTTGCGCACCACCACCAACCGGCAGGTACGCGGGCCGGGCAGTTTCCGCAGACTGAAGTTGATACGGGTGCCGTACTCCCGCTGGACCAGGAACATGGTCGTCTGGACGCCGGTCGTCGGGTCGGTGGCGTCGACCTGGTCGCCCTCCTCCTCGTTACCGCCGACACCCGGGCCACTCGGCGGCGCGGTCGGGGCGCTCGTCGGCGGGTCGTTGACGGCGGCGCTCGTCGACGGGTCGGCAAGAGCCCCCGGCCCCTCGTCCCCGGCCACACTCACGAAGCCGTAACCCGTCAACCCGCCGAAGACCACCACCGCCGCGGCGGTCGCGAGCATCTGGCGAAACCTGGTACGCCGTCGATCGGCCCGGACCGCGACCAGCGTCCGGTCCAGCAGCGCCGGGTCGGTGGCGGTCTGCTCCAGGGCCATCATCGTCTCGCCGTCGATGCCGGAGAGCAGGCCCACCACCGGCACCATCGTCTCCAGCTCGGCCGCGCACGCCCAGCAGGCGGCGAGATGCTCCTCGAACCGCTCGGTGTCCTGCTCGTCGAGCACGCCGAGCGCGTACGCGGCGACGTCCATGTGGTCTGGCCGGCTCATTCTGTCACCCCCCGCTCCTGCAGAGCCGTGCGCAAGGCGCGCAGCGCGTAGTAGACCCGCGACTTGGCGGTGCCCAACGGCAGCCCCAACTCCTCGGCCGCCTCCGGCACCGTCCGCCCCCGGAAGTACGTCGCGATCAGGATCTCCCGATGCGACTGACTCAGCGTACGCAGAGCGTCCGCCACGGTCATCGTGCGCAGCACCCGGTCGGTGCTGTCCGCCTCGGCGAACGCGGTCAGGTCCCGGTCGTACGTCTCCGGCGGCCGGGCCTCCTGGCTGCGGTGTTCGTCGATGGCGATCCGACGCGCCACGGTGACCAGCCACGGCCGCAGCGAACCCTGCCCCTGCGCGCCGAGACGGTGCGCGTTGCGCCAGGCCCGCAGCAGCGTCTCCTGGACGATGTCCTCCGCGCGCTGCCGGTCCCCCCCGGTGAGCCGCATGACGAACATCAGCAACGGGCCGGCGTGCTCGGCGTAGAGCAGCCGGATCAACTGGTCGGAGTGGCTGGCCTCGGTTGTCGTCGCCTGGTGGCGCCCGGGCGCCGGTCGGGGCGTCACCGGACCATTTTGGCGAGACGTGGCTCGGGCGTCGACCCCCCGGGCAGACGAGGTCGACCGCGACGACGACCGCGCGGACAACCAGTCCGCGCCAACCGCGTCGCCATGCCAACCGGCCGCCACCGCATGCATGCAGACCTCCGGGATGTTCGTGACCAACGCCGACCCACGAGGTGGGCCGCCCGGTGGTACGCACTGACGCCCCGAGCGGATCAACGAACCGCGAAAAAAGTTCCACCCGAGCCGCCAGCGGGCCGAGTGAACCGGTCAGCGGCGTACCGAGAACAGCCCCGGCGGGGGCGGATCCGACCCCGTGGCGTCGGCGTCGCGCACCACCGCCGCCCCACCCGCGAAACGGTCCAACTCGTCGTCGGCCACCACCCGGCCGGGGAACCAGTCGCCGGCCGCCCGCCGGGTCAACGCGGGCACCGGGGGAGCGGACCGTCCGGCCATCAGCACCAGATTGCCGTACCGGCGACCACGCAGTACCGCCGCGTCGCCGACCAGGCACGCCTGGGGCAGCACCGAGCGCACCGTGGCGACCTGGCTGCGGGCGTACCGCAGCGGCGGGCCGTCGGCCAGGTTGGCCAACAACCAACCCGCCGGACGGAGCACCCGTGCCACCTCGGCGGCGTACTCCACCGACGTGAGATGCGCCGGTGTGCGGGCACCGGCGAAGACGTCCGCGACCACCACGTCGTAGCTGGCGTCCCGCGTCGAGGCCAGCACCGCCCGCGCGTCCTGCACGCGGACCCGCAGCCGGTTGTCCGTGGGCCAGGGCAGCACGCGGCGCACCAACTCGACCAGCGCACCGTCCACCTCGGACACCCGCTGGGTCGAACCGGGCCGCGTCGCCGACACGTACCGGGGCAGGGTCAACGCACCGCCGCCGAGGTGCAGCACCCGCAGCGGCTCTCCGGGAGGCGCGACCAAATCCAGTGCCGCGGCCAGCCGCCGGACGTACTCGAACTCCAGGTGCGTGGGGTCGTCCAGGTCGACGTGCGACTGCGGCGCGCCGTCCAGCAGCAGCGTCCACGAACCGGCCCGGTCCGGCGACGGCACCAGCTCGGCCCGCCCGGTGTCCACCTGCTCGACCACCCGGTCGTCCGTCCGTTTGCGCCCCATCGCGACCCGCCCGCTCAGCGGCCGGCACGCGCCGCGGCGGTCAACGCGCGGTGCAGCAGCCGGGAGTCGCCGAGCAGCGCCCGCAGGCGGCGCTCCAGACCGGCGATCGGAATCAGGTTCTGCGGTGCCCGCGGATCCTTGTACGGCGTCGACGCGAACCGGGGCAGCGTGACAAGTGACAGGTCGGCCAGGTCGATCGCCGCCTCGACGGACAGTTCGGTCGAGCACTCCACCCGGACGATGCCGGCCCACGGCGCGCCCACGGCAACCGGCAGCCGCAGATACCACGACCAGCCACCCCAGGGCGTACCGAGCCGGAACACCGGCGAGCGCTCGCCGGGCGCCAGGCCGGTCACCACCGCCGTCAGTCGGGCGTCCAGGTACTGGCTGTGCTGGGTCTTGATGTAGCCCAGTGTGCGCGGCAGGTGGCGGCGACTGCGCAGCGGACCGTCCACCACCAACAGGTCCCCGTCGACCCGGACGGCGTCGGACACCGCCACCTCCAACGCGGTCAGCGGAGCCTGGACGGCCGCCGGCAACTTCGCCAGTTCGCCCGTGCCACCCACCCGGTGCACCGGATAGCGGATCGCGCCCGCCACCACGTCCTGCGCCGACGGGCTCGCCGTGAACAGACCCCGGCCCACCTGCGTACCGGCCAACTGCGCCGCGCCCCGACCCAGGTCGCAGCGCACCACCCCGGCCGCGTACGAAGCGGCCAGCCCCGGAAACGACCCGCCGTCGTCCTCCGCCGTCCAGATGCTCGCGTCGATCCGACGGACCCCGTCGACCATGAGCACCACGTCCGGCGCCCGGACGTCGTCGCGTACGCCGATCGCCCGCCAGTCGACGGCCGGCAGCTCCACGTCGACCTCGACCTGGGCGCTGCTGGGGTTGGCCGGACCGGTGGCGGACGCCTCGAACGACGCACCGTACGCCGGATCCCAGGAGTCGACGAAGAACGCCGCGTCGCTCACCGGCCAGTCCGTTCGACGCGCGCCGAGCGGGCGTCCTTGCGCACCTCGAAGCGGACCGGAATCCGCTCGGCCAGCGCTGCCACGTGAGTGACCACGCCGACCATCCGGTCACCCCGGGCGGCCAGGTTCTCCAGCGTCGCGGCCACCGTGTCCAGCGTGGCCGCGTCCAGCGTGCCGAAGCCCTCGTCCAGGACTATCGACTCCAGACTCGCCGCGGTCGTCGACATGCCGGCCAACTGCTCGGACAGCGCCAGCGCCAATGCCAGCGACGCCTGGAACGTCTCCCCACCGGAGAGGGTCCGTACGCCCCGGCGCAACCCGGCGTCGTGGTGGTCGACCACGAAGAACTCGCCCTTGTCGTGTACCAGCTCGTACTGGCCGGAGGACAGCTCCCGCAGGATCCCCGACGCGCCGTCGACCAGCAGGTCCAACGCCTCGGCCAGCAGCCACCGCTCGAAGTTGTTGGCCCGCAGGTGTCCCGCGAGGGCCCGCGCCACCTGTGCCTCACGCTCGTGCCCGGCCCGCTGCTCGCGCAACGTGCCGGCCTGCTCGCGGCGCTCGTGCAGTCGACGCCGGTCGGCCTCGGCACGCTCCACGGCGATCGTCGCGGCGTGCACCGGATCGTCGCCGACCGGCACGTCGGCGGCGGCGAAGATCCCGGCGATCCGCTGCTGCACCGCGTCGGCCGCCGCCTCGGCCTCGGCGACGACTGTCGCCCGGCCGGCCCGGTCGGCGCGGCGACGCTCCGCCTCGGCGGTCGCCCAGTCGGTAAGCGCCGCCCACGAGGCCGCCACGTCGTCCCGGTCCGCGGCCGGCGGACCGAACCGGGCCAGACCGTCGCGGGCGGTGTCGAAGCCCCGCCAGGTGGCCCGCAGCCGCTCCTGCGCCGCCTCCACACCCGCCCGGGCCTGGCGAGCGCTGTCCCGGCCCGCCCGCACGGCGGTCGCCGCCTCGTCCAGGGCGCGACGCAGCCGGGCGTGCTCGGCCAACTCCCGGCGCAGCACCGCCGGCTCGGCCGCGCCCGTGAGCTGGCCGTTCAGCTCGGCCAGCCGGGCGTCCACCTGCTCCTGGCGGGCGCGCGCCTGCACCAGCAGCCGCTCCAGGTCACGCGCTGCGGCGTCGCGTTGCTGCACCGCCGCCTGCGCGGCCTTCGTGGCGGCCCGCGCCGCCTTTCCGGCCGCCGTAGCGGCGGCCACCGCCGAATCCGCCGGTACCGCCGGCACCCGGGCCACCGGCTGCTCGCACACCGGGCAGGGCGCGCCCGGATGCAGATGCGTTCGCAGGCCGACCGCCAGGTCGGTGGCCTTCGCCTCCTCGTGCGCCTGGAAGGCCGCCTCCAACTCGGCGTCGGCCCGCTCGGCGTCCACGCGGGCGGCGGCCAGCGCCGCCACCGCCGCCGAATGCTCCTCGTCCGCCGCGCGCACCGCCGCGCGGACCGTGTCGGCCTCGCCGGTCAGCCGATCCCGATCGTCGTACGCCCGCAGTTGCAGCCGCAGCGCGCTCTCGTCGCCCGCGCCGGCCAGCTCACCACGAAGCTTCTCCTCCCGTTCCTCGGCCAGCGACACGGCCGAGGCCGCCGCGTCGGCGTCCACCCGGGCCGCGGTCACCGCGCGCGCCACCTCGGCCACTCCGCTCGGGGCACGAACCCCGGACAGCACGCTCAGCTCGTCGTCGAGCGCGGTCAGGGCGGCCGCCGCCTCCCGCGCGCGGAGTCGGGCCTCTGCCAGCTCCGGCATGGCCCCGGTCACCGCGCCGGCCAGCTCGACCATCCGGTCGACGAGGGCGTCGGCCTCGACCAACGCGTCGTCGTCCACCCCCGTCAGGCCGGCGAGGACCTGGTCGACCGCGTCCAGCCTGGCTTCCGCCTGCGCCGCGCGGGTCGTGGCCCTCTTCTGTACGTCCTCGTAGACGCCGAGGCCCAGCAGGTTGACCAGGATCTGCTGCCGGGTCGCCGGTTTGGCGTGCAGGAAGTCGGCGAACTGCCCCTGCGGCAGCACCACACAACTGGTGAACTGCTCGTACGGCAGCCCGACCGCCTCCAGTACCGCCTGCTCCATCTCGGCCGGCGTGCCGGCGACCACCTCACCGAGGTCGTCCGGGCTCAACCCGGTGTCGAGCTTTGTCACGTCGAAGCCGGCCGGCATCACCTGCAACCCGGCGTTCGCCGTCTTGACGTTGCCCCGGCCGTCCCGGCGCACCACCCGGGTCGCCACGTACCGGGCGCCACCGGACTCGAAGACCAGCCGGACCCGGGCCTCGGTCGCCGATGGCGCGAGGGCGTTGGCCAACCCCCGCGCGCCACCCCAGCGGGGCACCGTGCCGTAGAGGGCGAAGCAGATGGCGTCCAGCACTGTCGACTTACCCGAACCGGTGGGCCCGATCAGTGCGAAGAAGTCGGCGTCGGTGAAGTCGACGGTCGTGGAGTCCCGGAAGACCGTGAACCCGGCCATGTCGAGCCGCATCGGTCGCATCAGTGATCGACCTCCTCGAAGAGTTCGTCGAAGAGTTCCCGAACGCCCTCGTCGTCGTGGCCCCGGCTGTCCAGGTAGTCGCCGAACAGCTCCCGGGGAGAACGCCCCGACCGCTGCGCGATCCGCGTGCCGCTGCCCGGCGTCGCCAGCAACTCCGGGTCGATCCGGATCTCCAACGCCCGGGGCAGCAGCTCCTGGACCTCCTCGCGCAGGCCCGCGCGGGGGTGCTCCCGCACGAACACCCGCAGCCAGGCGTCCGGCGCCTCGATCTCGGCGAGCTGCGCCAGCGTGCCGCGTATCGTCCGCAGCGCGCTCGCCGCGGTCACCGGCACCTCCCGCACCCGGGCGGCCGTGCTGGCGGTCACCTCGACGACCGTCACCGACGGCACGTTCTCCTGCTCGCCGAAGTCGACGGCGAGCGGGCTGCCGCTGTACCGGACCGGGCAGGGGCCCTCGACGCGCTGCGCCCGGTGCAGGTGGCCCAGCGCCACGTAGTGCGCCGTCGCCGGGAAGACGGTGGCCGGCACCGCGTAGCCGAGCACCGTGTGCGCGTCCCGCTCGCCGCCGCCGGCCGCCGCGCCGATCACCGTCAGGTGGGCGGTGACCAGGTGCACCCGGTCCGGCTCCGAGAAACCCTCGGTGAGCCGGCTTAGCACCCGACCCAGGTGGTCGGCGTACGTCTGGTTGGCCTCGGCGGCGGTCAGCTCGTACATCTCCAGCGCGCGGATCGCGTACCGCTGAGACAGGAACGGCAGCGCGGCGAGCTGCCACCGCTCACCGCCGGCCGTGGTGCCGTCGATGACGTGCTCGGCCGGATTCTCGCGTACCCCGCCGCGCAGCGTGATGCCCGCGGCCTCGGCCCACGGGCGCAGCGCGTCCAGCGCGGGCCCGTTGTCGTGGTTGCCGCCGATCGCGACCACGTCCGCGCCGGTACGACGCAGCGCGGTCAACGCCCGGGTGACGAGCCGGGTCGCCTCCGAGGTCGGTGCGGCCGTGTCGTAGAGGTCACCGGCGACGATCACCAGGTCGGGCTGTTCGGCGCGGGCGATGTCGATCACCCCGGCCAGCACGGCCGTGTGCTCCTCGGCCCGGGACTGCCCCTTGAGCACCTTGCCCACGTGCCAGTCGGAGGTGTGCAGGATCTTCATGGGTGCCGGCCCTCAGCTAGAACGGGATGTCGTCGTCGGTGCCGCCGCCGGAGCCCACCACGGCGAACGGGTCGGCGGACTGGGTGATCGAGCGCAGCGTCTCGGAGGGGGCGCGGCCCGCCTCGGACACCCGGGTGGCCCAGGCCGGGAACGGGAACTCCAGGCAGAGCGGCACCGGAATGTCCGGCTGGTTGACGAACATGGTGCCCGGCTTGGCGAGCAGCGCCCGCTGCCGCTGCGCCGGTGGTAGGAAGCCGTACTCCGGACGGGACGCCTCGGCGGGGTCGAGCCGGCCGACCACGCGGATCGCCGAGTTGGTGACGATGCGTCGTTCGACCTCGCTCGCCGTCTGCTGGGCGCCGATCAGGATGACCCCGAGCGACCGACCCCGCTCGGCGATGTCGAGCAGCACCTCCTTGATGGGGGAGGATCCCTCGCGGGGCGCGTACTTGTTGAGCTCGTCGAGGACGACGAAGAGCAGCGGCTTGGCCGTGCCGGCCTTCTCCTTGCGCTCGAACTCGCTCTTGAGCGTCACACCCACCACGAACCGCTGGGCCCGATCGGGGAGGTTGTGCAGGTCGACGACTGTCACCTGCGCCGACTCGCTGGTGTTGATCGAGTGCGGGCGGCGGGTCGCGAGGTCACCACGGATCAGCCGAGCCAGATCCTTCTTGCTGCCGATCAGCCGGCGGGCGAACGCGTTGACGGTGCCCAGACCGACCGCGCTACCCGCCCAGTCGGAGCGGGTCTCGTCGTCGTTGAGCGCCTCGACGATGTGGTCGACCAGGTCGCCGTAGGACCCGAGCCGGACCCCGTCGATGCTCACCCCACCGTCGGCGGGCTGGGCGTACCGGGCCAGGTGCGCGGCGACCGAGTGCACGACCATCGTGTACTGCTGGCGCTCGTCGTCGGCGTCGGCGAAGACGTACGGCAGCAGGCGGTCGGAGCAGAACTCGCTCAACGTCCAGTAGAAGGCGTCCACGCCGGTCAGCCGACTGCTCACGTCCGGCGTGCCGGCCGCGTCACCGACCCGGGGCGGGGCGTACACCCGGACGTCGGGGAAGGCGCCGGCGCTCAGGCCCAGCTTGGCGTACGCGGCTCGGGTCGGCTCGTCGAGGCGCGTGTTGGGGTGGTCGAGGAACAGCAGGTCCTCGCCCTTGACGTTGAAGATCAGCGCCTTGGCGTTGACGGCGTCGCCGCCCAGGACGCCGGAGCGGAACACCGAGTAGAGCAGGAAGGTGGCGAAGCTGGTCTTGGTGGCCACGCCGGAGATGCCGGAGATCGAGACGTGCGCGCCCCGACTGCCGTCGAGGAAGTCGGCGTTGAGGTAGACCGGCACGCCGTCGCGGCCCATGCCCATCGGGATGCGCCGTTCCATCCGGTCGAAGTGCAGCGCGCGGGCCCGCGCGTCGCCCTCGGCGCGGTGCACCACGGCCCCCGGAGTCGGCGGCACGTACAGCTCCGGGTCGACCCGGGTGGTGGTGATCTCGGCCGCCTCCTGCACCTGGGCGGGCAGCGTGCCGTCGGCGATGGCGAAGACGTCCGAGTCGAACTGGGCGCCCTCGTGCCGGGCCCGGACCTGGGTGACCACCCCGGCGATCGTCACCGGCTCGCGGTTGGGCAGCTCACGACGGGTGACCACCACGTCGTCGAGCTGGAGGTAGCTGCCGGGTGCCACGGCCGTCCAGAACTGCAACGGCGTGGCGTCGGCGGTGCCCAGCACCCGGCCGACCAGCTCGCCCGGGCCGTCGAGGTCGGCGTCGGTCATCGGGCGACTCGGGTCGGTCGGGCGGCACGGTCGGGAAGCATGATGTGCATCCTGCCCGAGGAGTACGACAGGTCGCCACGCGACGCGGCGGAGGACACGATGCCGGCTCGCGCCCCACGACGCTGGGTGTGTGACCGGGCGACGGTTCGTCACCCTCGGGCGTGGCGGAGCAGGAGGACGCCGTCGTCGGCGGCGAGCACGTGCCGCAGCGGCAGATGCCGGGGTGGGATGGCGGCGCCGGCGGTGATCCGCCCCGGTCCCGGCCCGGCGAGCAGCGGCGCGACCGTGAGACACAGCTCGTCCACCAGGTCGGCGGCGGCGAGCGCGCCGAAGAGGTGCGGGCCACCCTCGCAGAGCAACTGGGTCAGCCCCCGCCCGTGCAGCGCGCCCAGGGCGGCGGCGAGGTCGACCCGGCCGGTGCCGCAGCGCAGCACGTCGGCGACGTCGGTGAGGCCGGGTGGCGGGTCGGCGTCGGCATGGGTGAGCACGATCGGTCGGACCGGCGCGTCGGCGAACGCGGACTGCGCCGGGTCGAGGTCGAGGGCGCCGGACACGACCACGAGCGTCGGGTACGCGGCCAGCCCGTTCGCCTGCCGCCAGGCGCGACGGCGTTCGTCCAGGCGCACGGCCCGGTACCCCTCGTGGCGCAGGGTGCCGGCGGCCACCACGAGGGCGTCGCAGACCATCCGCAGCAGGCCGAAGACCCGCTTGTCCGGCTCGCCCGACAGCCCGGCGGAGTAGCCCTCGACGGTGACCGCGCCGTCCAGGCTGGAGACGAAGTTGACCCGCAGTCGGGGCTGGTCGGCGCGGCCGTAGAGAGCGGTCAGCGTGGCGTCGTCGAGCGGCTCGGCGGACGGCTCGGGCCAGAGCCGCCGGATCGGAATTCCGACCGTCATTCGCCGGCCGGACCAGTGACCGGAGGGGTCCGTTCCGCGGTACGGTGCTGGCAGTCGCACCAGTTCCGGCCCGGGCAGTCGTCGTGCCGCCGGGCCCGGCACGCTCGGCAGATCATGCTCGCAGCCTAAGCCGCGGGAGGAGCAGGACAGCATGCCGCGTCAGATCTTCCAGCTGAAGATGTCCCTCGGCGGCGTCCGCCCGCCGGTGTGGCGACGGGTGCTCGTCCCGGCTGCCTACACGCTGGACCGGCTGCACCGCGTCGCCCAGCACGCCATGGGCTGGCGGGACTGCCACCTGCACTCGTTCGACATCGACGCGGTGGCGTACGGCGAACCCGACCCCGACGAGGGCCTGGCGCTGCACGACGAGCTGGACGTCCGGCTGGACGCGGTGCTCGGCAAGGGCAGCAGGTTCTCCTACACCTACGACTTCGGCGACTGGTGGGAGCACGACCTGGTCGTCGAGGACGCGCTGACCGCCGACCACGACGAGCGGTACCCGCTCTGCCTGGACGGGGAGCGCGCGTGCCCGCCGGAGGGCATCGGTGGACCGGTGGGCTACCAGGCGCTGCTGGCGGCCCTGGCCGATCCGGCTCATCCGGAGCGGGCGCTGCTGGCGGGCTGGGTCACCGATCGCTTCGACCCGGCGTTCTTCGATCCCGCCGTCGCGACCACGCTGCTGCGTCGCTTCTGCTGAACGGGCCGGTCAGGCCCACGTCGATACCCCGTGTGCCGGCCTGAAACAGGGCGGTAACGATCTGGGAACGCTCCCAATGGTCTATTGACACCCTGGTAGCGCCCCGGCAATCTCATGGGAGCGCTCCCGGGGGAGTGGCGGAAGTCTCCTTCACAGCTCTCCCCGGACGTCCACGGCCACCGGCCGAGCGGCGCGGGGCGCTACAGCACCCCCCACCACGTACGACACACCAAGCCTCACCACTTGAGAGGGGTCAGGATGAGCGTCACCTCACGTCGCCGCTTTGCGGCGATCGCGCTCGCGTCCGTCGCCGTGCTCGCCGCGGCAACCGCCTGCGGCGACGGCGACTCGTCGTCCGATTCGGACGGCGGCAAGGTCACTCTGGTCGTCGACGTCTTCGGCGACCAGGGCTTCGGCTACGAAGATCTCTACAAGCAGTACCAGACGGAGCACCCGAACGTCACGATCCAGGAGCGCGGCAAGGGCCTCGGCCTCGGCGACTACAACACCCGGCTGACGCAGCAGATCACCGCCGGTGCCGGTGCCGGCGACGTCGTCGCCCTCGAAGAGGGCACGATCGTGCAGTTCTTCGCGCAGGCCGACAAGTTCGTGAACCTGGCCGACCACGGCGCCAACGACCTCAAGGGCAACTTCCTGCCCTGGAAGTGGGAGGGTGGCCTCACGCCGGACGGCAAGGTGCTCGGTCTCGGCACCGACGTCGGCGGCATGGCCGTCTGCTACCGCAGCGACCTCTTCAAGGCCGCTGGCCTGCCGACCGACCGCGAGCAGGTCGGCGCCCTCTGGCCGACGTGGGACGCCTTCATCGAGCAGGGTCAGAAGTTCGTCGCCGCCGACAAGAAGCACAAGTTCGTCGACTCGGCCACCAACTTCTACAACATCGTGCTGATGCAGACGGCGGGCGCGGGCAACGGCTACACCTACTTCGACAAGAGCAACAAGCTCGTCGTCGGCGAGAACCAGGACGTGCAGTCCGCGTTCCAGCAGACCACCAAGATGATCAGCGCGGGTCTGTCGAACAACCTGCGTAGCTTCTCGAACGAGTGGAACGCCGGTTTCAAGAACGGCAGCTTCGCCACCATCGGTTGCCCGGCCTGGATGACCGGTGTCATCAAGGGTCAGGCCGGTGACGCGGCGGCCGGCAAGTGGGACGTCGCCAAGGCGCCGGGCAACGGCGGTAACTGGGGCGGTTCGTGGCTGGCCGTGCCGAAGTCCAGCAAGCACCAGAAGGAAGCCGCCGAGCTGGCCAAGTACCTGACCACCGCCAAGAGCCAGACCGAGGCGTTCAAGAAGGTCGGTAACCTGCCCTCGTCGCCGCAGGCTCTGGAGGACCCGGCCGTGCTCGCCGCGACCAACGAGTACTTCAGCGGCGCGCCGATCGGCAAGATCTTCGCCGCTGGCGCCAAGGAGCTGAAGCCGGTCTACCTCGGCCCGAAGAACCAGGCGGTCCGGGACGCGGTCGAGAACGCGCTGCGCAGCATCGAGCAGGGCAAGGCCGCTGACGCCGCATGGCAGGACGCGGTGAAGAACGGCCAGGCAGCAGGCAAGTAACGGCTGTGACGCGCTCACGGGTGGTGCCGCTGCGGCACCACCCGTGAACCCGCGTCAAACGCCCTGCCGCGGCGCCCCACGATGGCGTCGCCGAGTGTGAAGGACCGCTCATGAGCTCCCTGAAGACCCCCGCGCCACCGGGCGCGTCGGCCCGCGGGCCACGCCCGGCGCCACGGCACTCAACGGCGCGCCGCCGGCAGTTGAACCGGCTGGACCTGCGCTTCACCCCGTACGTCTTCGTCCTGCCGTTCTTCGTGCTCTTCGCGATCTTCGGCGTCTACCCGATCGTCTACACGTTCTGGATCGCGATGACCGACCGGTCACCGATGAACGCGACGATCAGCTTCGTCGGTCTGGACAACTTCGTCGAGCTGTTCACGAACGACCCGCAGTTCTGGAACGCGGTCGTGAACACCTTCGGGATGTTCGCGCTCTCCACCATCCCGCAGCTGATCATCGCGCTGCTGCTGGCGAACGCGTTGAACCGGCGCATCCGCGGCCAGATGTTCTTCCGACTGGCCATCGCGATGCCGATCATCACCTCGACCGCCGTGGTGGCGCTCATCTTCTCGATGATCTACGCCCGCGACTTCGGCCTGATGAACTGGCTGCTCGACCTGGTCGGCGTCGGCCCCATCGACTGGCGGGCCAACCGCTTCGCCTCCTGGTTCGCCATCGCCACGATGGTCGACTGGCGGTGGGTGGGCTACAACGCCCTGATCTACCTCGCGGCGATGCAGTCGATCAGCAAGGACGTCTACGAGGCGGCCGCTCTCGACGGCGCGTCGCAGCGCCGCCAGTTCTGGTCGATCACCATCCCGCAGCTGCGTCCCACCATCATCTTCACGCTGATCATCTCGACCATCGGTGGCCTGCAGCTCTTCACCGAGCCGCTGATGTTCACCAGTGGCTCGGGCGCGCTCTCCGGCGGCACGGAGGGGCAGTTCCAGACGATCACGATGTACCTGCTGGACGTCATGAACCAGCGGTTCCGGTGGGGTTACGCGGGCGCCGTCGCCCTGGTGCTGTTCCTGCTGATCGCGTCCGTCTCGTTCCTCAACTACCTGCTGGCCCGCCGCATCAGCTCCGACAAGTGAGGGTGGCCCTCCCATGACCAGTACCACTCTGCGACCGCCGCCGGTCCGGCCACCGGCCGATCGCGCCGGCATCCGCCACCGGGCGGAGAAACTCTGGACGGCCAGCCCACTGACCTGGTTCGGGCTCGTCCTCGGCGTCATCCTGTCGCTCTTCCCGTTCTACTGGATGATCGTCATCGCCTCGCGGACCAGCGACGCGGCGAACTCCTGGCCGCCGCCGTTCCTGCCGGGCGGCAAGCTGGGCGAGAACATCCAGCGGGTGCTCGACAACGGCGACGCCAACATCGTCAAGGGCCTGATGAACTCGTTCCTGGTGTCGGGCACGATCACGGTGGCGACCGTGTTCTTCGGCTCGCTCGCCGGGTTCGCGTTCGCGAAGCTGCGCTTCCGCGGCAAGAACGCGCTGTTGCTCATCATCCTGGCCTCGATGATGATTCCGATTCAGCTCGGCGTGCTTCCGCTGTACATCCTGATGGCGAAGCTGGAATGGCTGAACACGATGCCGTCGGTGACGGTGCCGTTCCTGATCGGCGGCTTCGGCATCTTCATGATGCGTCAGTACGCCGAGCAGGCGGTGCCCAACGAGCTGATCGAGGCGGCACGCGTCGACGGCTGCTCCACCTGGCGTGTCTACTGGCACGTGGTGGTGCCGGCGCTGCGACCGGCGGCGGCGGTGCTCGGGCTGCTCACCTTCATGGAGCAGTGGAACCAGTTCTTCTGGCCCTTCGTGGTGCTCGCCGACCCGGCCAACCCGACCGTGCAGATCTCGCTGCGCAGTCTGAACACCGCATATTTCGCGGACAATTCTCAGATTTTCGCGGGTACGCTCATCGCGACCCTTCCGCTGTTCATCGTCTTCGTTCTGTTCGGCCGTCAGATCATTGGCGGGATCATGGAAGGTGCCGTCAAGTCGTGAGCAACACCGCCAGCCCATCCGCCGTCGACCTCCTCGACGAGCGTTCCGGGCTGACCTTTCCGCCCGGCTTCCTGTGGGGAGCCGCGACCGCGGCCTACCAGATCGAGGGGGCGGCGGCCGAGGACGGCCGCACCCCGTCGATCTGGGACACCTTCAGCCACACCGAGGGCCGGGTGGTCAACGGGCACACCGGCGACGTGGCCTGCGACCACTACCACCGGCTCGGTGACGACGTCGCGTTGATGGCCGAGCTGGGCCTGAAGTCGTACCGTTTCTCGGTCTCCTGGCCCCGGGTACAGCCCGGTGGCACGGGCGCGGCCAACCCGCAGGGCCTGGACTTCTACCGGCGGCTCGTCGACGACCTGCTGGCCCACGACATCGAGCCGTGGCTCACCCTCTACCACTGGGACCTGCCCCAGGAGCTGGAGGACGCCGGCGGCTGGCCGTCGCGGGACACCGCCGCCCGCTTCGCCGACTACACCACGCTCGTCGCCGACGCGCTCGGCGACCGGGTGCGCTACTGGACGACGCTGAACGAGCCGTGGTGCTCGGCGTTCCTCGGGTACGGCTCCGGCGTGCACGCCCCCGGGCGGTCGAACGGTGCGGACTCGGTCCGCGCCGGTCACCACCTGATGCTCGGGCACGGCCTGGCCGTGCAGGCGCTGCGGGCCGTCCGGCCCACGGCCGAGGTGGGCGTGACCGTCAACCTGTACCCGGTCGACGCGGCCACCGACGCCCCCGCCGACGTCGATGCGGCCCGCCGGATCGACGGGCTGGCCAACCGCTTCTTCCTCGACCCGCTGCTGCGCGGGTCGTACCCGGAGGACCTGGTGGCCGACCTGCGCACGGTCACCGACTTCGACCACGTCCGCGACGGCGACCTGGCGACCATCTCCACGCCGCTGGACCTGGTCGGGATCAACTACTACAGCCGGCACGTGGTCGCCGCGCCGATCGAGGGCGCCGAGCCCGAGCCGTACTGGCGGGCACCCTCCTGCTGGCCGGGCAGCGAGGACGTCCGGTTCGTCACCCGGGGCGTCCCGGTCACCGACATGAACTGGGAGATCGACGCCCCGGGCCTGGTGGAGACGCTCCAGCGGGTGCACGAGGAGTACACCGACCTGCCCCTGTACGTCACCGAGAACGGTTCCGCGTTCGTCGACACCGTCGTCGACGGGAAGGTCGACGACGTCGACCGGCTGGCCTACTTCGATGCCCACCTGCGGGCCTGCCACGAGGCGATCAACGCCGGAGTACCCCTGCGGGGATACTTCGCCTGGTCACTGATGGATAATTTCGAGTGGGCCTGGGGTTACACCAAGCGCTTCGGCATGATCCACGTGGACTACGACAGCCAGCTTCGCATCCCCAAGTCCAGCGCCAGGTGGTACGCCTCGGTGATCCGACGCAACGGTCTGGCCGCACAATAGGCTCGGGCCAGCCATCAGGGCGGTCCCGGCGTCCATCCTCGGGTGGGGCCGGGTCCGCCCGCCGTCGGAGGAGCAGACGATGACAACGCAGCGCACCCGCTCGCTCGGGCGCCCGACCCTCGACGCGGTCGCGGCGCGCGCCGGCGTGGGTCGGGGCACGGTCTCGCGCGTGGTCAACGGCTCGCCCCAGGTCAGCCCGGAGGCCCGGGCCGCGGTCCAGCAGGCCATCGCCGAGCTGGGGTACGTGCCGAACCGCGCCGCCCGAGCGCTGGTCACCCAGCGGACCGACTCCGTCGCCCTGGTGGTGTCCGAATCCGGGGAGCGGGTCTTCACCGAGCCGTTCTTCGCGGCGATCGTGCGGGGGATCAGCTCCGGTCTGCTGGAGACGCCCATGCAGCTCTGGCTGGCGATGGCCCAGTCGCCGGTCGAGCGGGAGCGCGTCGAGCACCACCTCACCAACCAGCACGTCGACGGCGTACTGCTGCTGTCGCTGCACGACTCCGACCCGCTGCCCACCCTTCTGGAGGAGCGCGGCCTGCCCGCGGTGCTCGGTGGTCGACCGGCCCGGATGCTGCAACCCGGTGCCCAGCCGGCGTGGTTCGTCGACGTGGACAACGTTGGCGGCGCGCGGCAGGCGGTGGAGTACCTGACCGGCCAGGGCCGGCGGCGGATCGCCACCATCGCCGGTCCGCAGGACATGGGCGCCGGCCTGGCCCGACTGGCCGGCTACACCGAGGCCGTCAAGGCCACCGGCGTCGGCGTCAACCCCGACCTGATCGCGTACGGCGACTTCAGCGAGGGCAGCGGGGCGACCGCCATGCGTCGGCTGCTGGACGCCTGCCCGGACCTGGACGCCGTCTTCGTCGCGTCCGACCTGATGGCGTTCGGTGCGTTGCGTACCCTGCGCGACGCCGGTCGGCGTGTTCCGCAGGACGTCGCCGTGATCGGTTTCGACGACGCGCCGATCGCCCGGCAGGCGGAGCCACCCCTGACCTCGGTGTACCAGCCGGTGGAGGAGATGGGCCGGCAGATGGCCCGACTGCTGGTCGCCCGCATCCGCGGCGACGACCTGCCCGCCCCCCACATCCTCCTGGACACCCAGTTGGTCCACCGCGCCAGCGCCTAACCCCCACCCCCGTCGATACTCCCGCCCCCACCCCCGTCGATCTTGCACTTGCTGTGGCGACATAACGGGCATTCCCCGCGAACCGTCGACAGAAAGTGCAAGATCGACGTGGGGTGGGGTGGGGGCCCGGGAGGGGCGGGGGGTGAGGGGTGGGGGGTGGGGTTAGGGGAGCCAGCGGCGGAGTTCGCGTTTGGCCAGGGAGTTGCGGTGGACCTCGTCGGGGCCGTCGGCGAGGCGGAGGGTGCGGGTCTGCGCCCAGAGGGCGGCCAGGGGCGTGTCCTGGCTGACGCCCGCGCCGCCGTACCCCTGGATGGCCTTGTCGATCACCCACTCGGCCATCGCCGGCGTGCCGATCTTGATGGCCTGGATCTCGGTGTGTGCGCCCTTGTTGCCGACGGTGTCCATCAGCCACGCGGTCTTGAGCACCAGCAGGCGGGCCTGTTCGATGCGGACCCGGGACTCGGCGATCCACTCCCGGACCACGCCCTGCTCGGCGAGCGGTCGGCCGAACGCGATCCGTTCGTTCGCGCGGCGGCAGAGTAGCTCCAATGCCCGCTCGGCCATTCCGATCAACCGCATGCAGTGGTGGATGCGGCCCGGGCCGAGCCGGGCCTGGGCGATGGCGAAGCCGGTGCCCTCGGCGCCGATGAGATTGTCCGCCGGCACCCGTACGTCGGTGAAGTCGATCTCGGCATGCCCGCCGTGTGAGCCGTCGGTGTAGCCGAAGACGGTCATGCCCCGGCGGACGGTCACCCCGGGGGTGTCGCGGGGGACGAGCACCATGCTCTGCTGGCGGTGCCGGTCGGCGTCCGGGTCGGTCTTGCCCATCACGATGAAGATCTCGCACCGCGGGTCCATCGCGCCGGACGACCACCACTTGCGGCCGTTGATGACGTACTCGTCGCCGTCGCGGGTGATCCGGGTGGCGATGTTGGTGGCGTCGGAGGAGGCGACCTCCGGCTCGGTCATGCAGAAGGCGGAGCGGATCTCCCCCTCCAGCAACGGCATGAGCCACCGCTCGCGCTGGGCGTCCGAGCCGAACTCGGCCAACAGCTCCATGTTGCCCGTGTCCGGTGCCGCGCAGTTGACGGCCTCGGGCGCGAGGTGCGGGCTGCGCCCGGTCAGCTCGGCGAGCGGGGCGTACTGGAGGTTGGTCAGGCCGGCGCCGTAGCGCGGGTCGGGCAGGAACAGGTTCCACAGGCCGCGCTTGCGGGCCTCGGCCTTCAGTTCGGCCAACACCGGGGTACGCGACCACGGGTCACCCACGGCGACCTGCTCGGCGTGCACCGGCTCGGCCGGGTAGACGTGCTCGGTCAGGAACCGGGTCAGCTCCTCGCGCAGCTCCTCGGTCCGGGCGTCGTACGCGAAGTCCATCACCGCTCCCTGGCGGCGGTCAGTCCGTACGCGACCAGCGGTGCCACCATCTCGCCGATCCGGTCGAAGCCCTCGCCGAGCGTCTGCCCGAGCGTGTGGCGGTAGTGGATGCCCTCGCAGATGACCGCGAGCTTGAAGCAGCCCAGCGCGACGTGCCAGTGCAGCGGCCCGACGTCGACGTCGCTGCGCCCGGCGTACCTGTCGATCAGCTCGGCGCCGGTGGGGAAGCCGGCGCGTGGGCCGAGGCCGTCGGCGACGGGGTTGCCGGCGGCGGTGTCGCTGTCACCCAGCACGTCCCAGTACGTCAGCAGCAGTCCCAGGTCGGCGAGGGGGTCGCCGAGGGTGGCCATCTCCCAGTCGAGGACGGCGTGCACGGCCACCGGGTCGGCGGAGGCGAGGAGGTTGTCGAGGCGGTAGTCGCCGTGCACGATGCGGCCCGCGTTGGCGCCCTCCGGGGCGGTCGCGGCGAGCCTGTCGCGCAGCTCGTCGATGCCGGGCAGGTCGCGGCTGCGCGAGCGGTCGAGCTGGCCGGCCCAGCGGCGGACCTGCCGGGCAAGGTAGCCCTCGGGGCGGCCGAAGTCGGCGAGCCCGACGGTGGCCGGGTCGACGGTGTGCAGCGCGGCCAGGGTGTCCATCATCGCCATGGCGAGGGCCCGGCGTCGCTCGTCCCCGAGTGGGTCGGTCTGGGCGCGGGTCCGGAACACCTCGCCGGGTACGCGTTCCATCAGGTAGAACGGTGCGCCGAGGACGTCGGTGTCGGTGCAGAGCAGCAGCGCGCCGGGCACCGGTACCTCGGTGGGCGCCAGCGCCGAGATGACCCGGAACTCGCGGGCCATGTCGTGCGCGGTGGCCAGCACGTGCCCGAGCGGTGGGCGGCGCAGCACGACCTCGCGGTCGCCGAGGCGCAGCAGGTAGGTGAGGTTGGACTTGCCACCGGCGATCAACTGGGCCCGCATCGGCCCCGCGGCCAGCTCGGGGTGGTGCGTCGCCAGGTAGTCGGCGAGCCGGTCGAGGTCGACGCCGGCGGGGGCGGCCGGGACAGCGCCCGGCCGGAGCGCGCTGGCGGCCGGATCGGTCATCCGACTAGTTCATGGCAGCCCGCTCACGTTGTCAAGGTCAGATTTTCCCCTCGGGACATGCCTCTGCAACAGGGACGAAATGGTCAACCACCAGGCTGGTGTCAGCCTGCCGGCCGTCGCCGGCCCGCCGAGCGGAGGGACAGACATGTTGCTGCGAGTTCGGGTCACCCTGCCGGACCGTCCGGGCACCCTCGGCCAGGTCGCCCGCACGCTGGGTGTCTCCGGCGCGGACATCGTGCAGGTGGTGGTCCTGGAGCGTCTCGGCGGGCGCGCGGTGGACGACTTCACTGTGGTGTGGCCGGGCGCGGCCCGGGTGGAGCGCCTGCTGGCCGGCCTCGCGGCGATCCCGGGTGTACGGGTGGACGGGGTGTGGCGGGCGATCGGCGCGCCCACCACCACCGGTCAGGACGCGGAGCTGCTGGCCCAGGTCGCGGCCAACCCGGCCGATGGGCTGGCCACCCTTGTCGACGCCGTGCCGGGGCTGCTGGCGGCCGACTGGGCGGTCGCCGCGGTGGTCCCGGTGGACTGGGCGTCGCGCAGCGGGGGCGGCGGGGCGACGGTGGGTCACGCGAGCTGGCGCGCTCCCGTACCGCCGCGGTTGCCGGAGGTGACTCCGCTGCGCGGCCGGTCGATGACCACGCCCGACGGCACCCACCACGCGATCGCCCCGTTCGGCCGGGCGGGCCTGGTGCTGGTGGTCGCGCGCGAGCACAACGAGACCCTGTGCGCCGCGGGTTTCCACAGCACCGAGGTCGACCGGCTCACCCAACTCGTGCGGGCCAGCGCGGTGATCCTCGGCGACCGACTGGACCTGGTCGGCACGCCACCGGTGGTCGCCGGCCCCTCCTGACCAGCGCGAGGAGTTCCCGGGTCGACACCGGCGAGCAACCGGACGGCAACAGCCGCGGGCGAGGCTCTGGGGTGGGAAGGGAGCCAACCATGACGTTGTGGCGGATCCGAGCGACAGTGGACGACCGGCCGGGTTACCTGTCGGTCCTCACGGCGAGCCTCGCGCTGCGCGGGGTCAACATCCTCACCGTGCAGGTGCAGCCCACCGAGCAGGGCGCGGTGGACGACTTCCTGGTCGACGCGCCGGACGCGCTCGACGAGGCCGAACTGATCGCCGCCGTCGAGCGGGGTCGCGGGCGGGACTGCTGGGTGGCGCGCAGCGAGGCGCGCGGCCTGGCCGACCAGCCGACCCGCGTGCTCGGGCTGGCCAATCGGCTCGTGCGCGACCCGGACGCGACGGGTGAGGCGCTGCGTACCCTGCTCGGCGCGGACTCGGTGAGCTGGCGACCGGCGGCGACCGGCGACGACCGGGGCATCGCCGACACGAGAATGCTCCTGGCCGATCCGGCGGGCGGTTCGTTCGCGCTGCGCCGGGCCGCGCCCGCCTTCACCCCGGCGGAGTACGCCCGGGCGCAGGCCCTGGTCGAGCTGGCGGCCACGGTCACCCGTCGAGCCGCCGAGCAGGTCACCCTGGTGCTGCCCGACGGTGCCGAGGTGGCGGTGCGGCCGGCGAGCGCGGACGACCTGGCGGGTGTGCTGGAGCTGCACGAGGGCTGCTCCCCGCGCAGCCGGGAGCGGCGCTACCTGAGCGGGGCGGCACTGCCGCGGCAGGACCGGCTGCGCCGTCTGCTGGAGCCGACGCGAGGGCTCACCCTGGTCGCCACGACGACCGACGGGGACGGCACGGTGGTCGCCATGGCGAACCTGCTCGGTGAGGGCGACGAGGCCGAGGCGGCGCTTCTGGTACGCGACGACTGGCAGCGCCGTGGCCTGGGTTCGGCCCTGCTGCGCCGGCTGGTGTCACACGCCGACCGGGCCGGGTACGCGGCGCTGGTGCTGCACGTGCGGGCGGACAACGCACCGATGCTGCGGACGCTGCGCCGGCTGGACCGGCCCAGCTCGGTGCAGCGGGACGCCGGTCTGCTCACCCTGACCCTGCCGCTGGCGGTTGCCGTCCCGGCCGCGCGCCGGGGCGTCTTCCGGTCGCCGGCCGGATCGGAGGGTTCGCGGACGCCCGTGGACCAGGTGACGCGTTGACCGTGTGATCGGCGCGCGTGTCCCCGTCACGCCGGTAGGCGTGACGGGGCTGGGGTGCGGCATGGGCTTCCCAATCGACGAGGCGCACATTACATTGTCGGATATCCATGGGAGCGCTTCCACGACCCATGGTCACACCGCCACCCCCGCTGTCGCCGGTGGCCGTGCCGCCCCACGCCGTCCCGCGTTGGTGCGACCGCCGGCGGCGCCTGGTGAACAGGAGCCGTTCATGCGCCACCTGACCCGGCCGTTGACCGGCCACCCCGGCCGGTCGCCCGTCGCCGACCAGCCCTGGCCCCGACGGTTGCTGGCCGCCGGCGTCGCCCTGCTCACCGGTGTGTCCCTCGCGGTCGCCGCGCCGACGCCCGGGCCCGCGTCCGCCGCGCCGTCCTTCAACTACGCCGAGGCGTTGCAGAAGTCGCTGCTGTTCTACGAGGCGCAGCAGTCCGGTGAGCTGCCCGACTGGAACCGGGTCTCCTGGCGCGGCGACAGCGCCCTCACCGACGGCGCCGGCACGGGCGTCGACCTCACCGGCGGCTGGTACGACGCCGGTGACCACGTGAAGTTCGGCTTCCCGATGGCGTTCAGCGCCACCATGCTCGCCTGGGGCGCGGTGGAGTACCGCAGCGGCTACAGCGCCTCCGGCCAGCTCCCGCACCTGCTCAACAACCTGCGCTTCGTCAACGACTACTTCATCAAGGCGCACCCGTCGGCGAACGTCCTCTACGGACAGGTCGGCAAGGGCGACGACGACCACAAGTGGTGGGGCCCGGCCGAGGTGCTGCCGATGGCGCGGCCCGCGTACAAGATCGACGCGAGCTGTGGCGGCGCGGACCTGGCGGGGGAGACGGCGGCCGCGATGGCCGCCTCCTCGATGGTGTTCCGGCCCACCGACGCGACCTACGCGGACAAACTGCTCACCCACGCGCGGCAGCTCTACACGTTCGCCGACACCGTGCGGAAGGCGTACAGCGAGTGCATCACCGACGCGGCCTCGTTCTACAAGTCGTGGAGCGGCTACCAGGACGAGCTGGTGTGGGCCGCCACCTGGCTCTACCGGGCCACCGGCGACGCGAGCTACCTGACCAAGGCCGAGAGTGAGTACGACAAGCTCGGCACCGAGCCGCAGTCCACGACCCGCTCCTACAAGTGGACGATCGCCTGGGACAACAAGCAGTTCGGCGCGTACGTGCTGCTGGCCAATCTGACCGGCAAGCAGAAGTACGTCGACGACGCCAACCGCTGGCTGGACTACTGGACCGTCGGCGTGAACGGCCAGCGGGTGCCGTACTCGCCCGGTGGGATGGCCGTGCTCGACTCCTGGGGCGCGCTGCGCTACGCGGCCAACACCTCCTTCGCCGCGCTTGTCTACAGCGACAAGACCACCGACACCACGCGCAAGGCGCGCTACCACGACTTCGCCGTCCGGCAGATCAACTACGCGCTCGGCGACAATCCGCGCAGCTCCAGCTACGTCATCGGGTTCGGCGCCAACGCACCGAAGAACCCGCACCACCGCACCGCGCACGGCTCGTGGTGGGACAGCCAGACCGTGCCCGTCGAGACCCGGCACACCCTCTACGGTGCGCTGGTCGGCGGCCCGTCCTCGGCCAACGACGCGTACAGCGACAGCCGGTCGGACTACGTCATGAACGAGGTGGCCACCGACTACAACGCCGGCTTCACGTCCGCGCTGGTCCGGCTGACCTCCGAGTACGGCGGCACCCCGCTGGCGAACTTCCCGGTCGCCGAGACGCCGGACATCGACGAGATGACCGTGGAGACCACCGTCATGCAGGCCGAGCCCCGGGCCACCGGGCTCAAGGCGGTCATCTACAACAAGTCGGCGTTCCCGGCCCGCGCGCTGACCACCGGAAAGTTCCGGTACTACTTCCGGCCCGACGGCAGCGGCCCGGTGCAGGTCACCTCCGGCTACACCCAGGGCTGCCCGTCCCCGACCACCGCCAAGCAGTTCAGCGGCGACATCTGGTACGTCGAGGTGGACTGCACCGGTTACACCATCGCCCCGGCAGGACAGTCGGCGCACCGGATGGAGGTCCAGTTCAAGATCGGCGTGCCGGAGGGCGGCACCTGGGACCCGACCAACGACCCGTCGTACCAGGCGACCGCCGGCCCGAACCGCAAGGTTCCGCTCTACGCCGGCAGCACCCGCGTCTGGGGTGACGAGCCGGGGCCGGTCGTGCCGGACACCACCGCGCCGAGCGTCCCGGGCAAGCCGGTGGCGTCCAACCTCGCGTCCCGTTCGGTCACCCTGACCTGGTCGGCGTCCACCGACACCGGTGGCAGCGGCCTGGCCGGGTACGACGTCCGCGAGGTGCAGGTCAACAGCGACACGGTCGTGGTCCGGCCGGTCACCGGCACGACGTTGACCATCACGACGCTGCTACCGGCGACGTCGTACGAGTTCACCGTCGTGGCCCGCGACGGCGCTGGCAACACGTCGGCGGCCTCACCGGCGCTCACCGTGACCACGCCGCCGACCGGCTCCACCGACACGACCGCGCCGAGCACGCCCGGCACACCTGTCGCCTCGGCGGTCACCGCCACCGGCCTCACCCTCGCCTGGACGCCGTCCACCGACAACGTGGGCGTCGCCGGTTACCGGGTCTACCGCGAGGCCGGCACGACCGACGCCCTCGTCGGCTCGCCGACCAGCAGCACTCTCGCCGTGACCGGGCTGACGGCCTCCACGGCGTACCAGTTCTACGTGGTGGCCGTCGACGCGGCCGGCAACACCTCCGCGGCGTCCGCGCCGGTCGCGGTGACGACGGCGGCACCGCCGGTCGGCGGCACCTGCTCGGTGGGGTACGCCACGACGGACTGGAACACCGGCTTCACCGCCACGGTGACGATCACCAACACCGGCACCGCCGCGATCAACGGCTGGACGCTGCGGTTCAGCTTCGCCAACGGGCAGACGATCAGCCAGGGCTGGTCGGCGACCGTCAGCCAGTCCGGCGCGGCGGTCACCGCGACGAACCTGTCCTACAACGGCACGATCGCGCCGGGCGCGTCGGTGAGCTTCGGCTTCAACGGCACGCACAGCGGCAGCAACCCGAAGCCGACGGCCTTCACCGTCAACACCACCACCTGCGCCGTCGCCTGAGTCGGTCGCGCATTGAGATCTTGGACAGTTACCGTTAGCTGGCCGGTAACTGTCCAAGATCCATGACGGCCGTACGCAGCCTGTCGTACTCGGAATGACGTCGCCGGGCCGACGCGGGCGGGGCCGTGTCGGGACAGGGTGGCGACATGACTGTTACCGCACGGATGTGCACCATCGCGGGCCTCCTCGTCGGCGCCGCAGGCATCGGCGTCATGTGGGCCGCCGGTGTCGAGTTCCCCGTCGCCGTACCGCCCGGCATGATCATCCTGCTGGCAGGCGCCATCTTCGTCACGTTCGCCCCGTGGCGCTGGTCGCCCGCAGTGGGTGCGCTGCTGGGTCTGTTTGTGGCCGTCGGGTTCGCGATCAGCCCCACCGGGGTGGACAACCTGCTCGGGCGGCACGGCACCGATGTGGCGACCGGGCAGGCGATCCAGTTGGTCGGGGTGCTGACCGCGCTGGTCGCCGGTGTCGTCGCCACGATTGCCAAGCGGCGCACGCCGCGACGTCGCTGACTCCGGTGGCGCAACGTCAGTCTGTGGCCTGGCGTCGCCGGTACCGCAGCCGGGCAACCGGCGATGCCGCGCCACTCCAACACATTTCCGAAACTTTTCCGAAACCTCCTCGCTCGGGCCGGAGGCGTGGTATGAACATCGATTAGGTTAAATATTCAACTGAGACGTCCGGCCGTCCCGCCTCGGCGGCCCGGGTCCAGGCCAACAAGGAGGCCGAGATGGCAATAAGCCCATCCGTTCATCGTGGCGGTACTCGGCGACGGCGATCGCCCGTCGTCCGAGCGCTGCTCGCCGGCACTTTCAGCGTCGTGACCGTGGCCGCCGTCGCGGTGATGATGCCCTCGGCGAACGCCGCAGCGAGCACGCTCGGCGCGGCCGCCGCGCAGTCGGGCCGGTACTTCGGCACCGCCATCGCGGCGGGCCGGCTCAGCAACTCGACGTACAGCACGATCGCGGCGCGTGAGTTCGACATGATCACCGCTGAGAACGAGATGAAGCCGGACGCGACGGAGCCCCAGCGGGGCCAGTTCAACTTCACCTCCGGCGACCAGATCTACAACTGGGCGACCCAGCGTGGCCTGAAGGTCCGTGGGCACACCCTGGCCTGGCACGGGCAACAGCCGGGGTGGATGCAGAGCTTGAACGGCAGCAGCCTGCGTCAGGCGATGATCGACCACATCAACGGCGTGATGGGCCACTACCGGGGCAAGCTCGCCGCGTGGGACGTGGTCAACGAGGCGTTCAACGAGGACGGCAGCCGTCGCAGCTCGAACCTCCAGGGCACCGGCAACGACTGGATCGAGGTGGCGTTCCGCACCGCGCGGGCGGCCGACCCGTCGGTCAAGCTCTGCTACAACGACTACAACATCGAGAACTGGTCGTACGGCAAGACGCAGGGCGTCTACCGCATGATCCAGGACTTCAAGTCCCGCGGCGTGCCGATCGACTGCGTCGGTCTGCAGACCCACTTCACCGGCGGCAGCTCGCTGCCGAGCAACTTCCAGACCACGCTGTCCAGCTTCGCCGCGCTCGGCGTGGACGTGGCGCTGACCGAGGTCGACGTCACCAACTCGTCCACCACCCAGTACGCCGGGCTCACCCAGGCGTGCCTGAACGTGCCGCGCTGCATCGGCATCACCGTCTGGGGCGTACGCGACAGCGACTCCTGGCGCTCGAACGAGAGCCCGCTGCTCTTCGACGGCAACGGCAACAAGAAGGCCGCCTACACCTCCGTCCTCAATGCGCTCAACGCGGCCCCCCCGACCTCGGGACCGACCGTGAGCCCGACCGTCAGTCCGACGGTCAGCCCGACCGTGAGTCCGACCACGAGCCCGCCGCCGACTGGCGGTGCCGGCCGGATCGTCGGAGTGCAGTCGGGCCGGTGCATCGACGTGCCCAACTCCACGCAGACCAACGGCACCCGCGTCCAGCTCTACGACTGCAACAGTCAGTCGAACCAGCAGTGGACGTACACCTCCGGCAAGCAGTTGCGGGTCTACGGCAGCAAGTGTCTGGACGCGAACGGCGCGGCCACCGCCAACGGCACCGGAATCATCATCTGGGACTGCAACAGCGGGGCGAACCAGCAGTGGAACATCAACTCCAACGGCACCATCACCGGTGTGCAGTCCGGCCGCTGCCTGGACGTCTGGGGCACCGGCAACGGTCAGCAGGTCCAGCTGTACGACTGCCACGGGCAGACCAACCAGCAGTGGCGGACCGACTTCGGCGGCACCACGCCGACCACGCCGCCGCCGACGTCGGCCCCGCCGACCACGCCGCCGCCGACGTCGGCCCCGCCGACCACGCCGCCGCCGACGGGTGGCTGCGCGCTCCCGTCGACCTACCGGTGGTCGTCGACCGGCGCGCTGACGAGCCCGAAGAACGGCTGGCTCTCGCTCAAGGACTTCACGAACGTGGTCTACAACGGCCAGCACCTGGTCTACGGGTCGTACGTCAACAGCAGCGGCCAGTACAGCTCGATGAACTTCGGCACGTTCACAAACTGGTCCGACATGGCCTCGGCCAGCCAGAACGGGATGAGCCAGGGCACGGTGGCGCCCACGCTGCTGTACTTCGCCCCGAAGAACATCTGGGTGCTGGCGTACCAGTGGGGACCGACCTCGTTCAGCTACAAGACGTCGAGCGACCCGACCAACGCCAACGGCTGGTCCTCGGCGCAGACGCTGTCGACCGCCACCCTCTCGGACGCCCCGTACGGGGTGATCGACCAGACCCTCATCGGTGACGACCAGAACATGTACCTGTTCTTCGCCGGTGACAACGGCAAGATCTACCGGTCGAGCATGCCGCTGGGGAACTTCCCGGGCAGCTTCGGCTCGACCTACACGACGATCATGACCGACTCGACGAACAACCTGTTCGAGGGCGTCGAGGTCTACAAGGTGCAGGGCCAGAACCAGTACCTGATGATCGTGGAGGCGATCGGCAGCCAGGGACGCTACTTCCGGTCGTTCACGGCCACCAGCCTGGGCGGCTCGTGGACCCCGCAGGCCGCCAGCGAGAGCAACCCCTTCGCCGGCAAGGCCAACAGCGGCGCCACGTGGACCAACGACATCAGTCACGGTGACCTGGTCCGTACCAACCCCGACCAGACCAAGACCGTCGACGCCTGCAACCTCCAGTTGCTGTACCAGGGCAAGGACCCCGGTGCGGGCGGCGACTACAACCGGCTGCCGTGGCGGCCGGGTGTACTGACCCTCCAGCGCTAGGCGTCACTCCAAGAGTGGAGAACCGAGGCGTGGGCGGCCCCCCCGGGGGGCCGGGGCCCCCCCCCCCCCCCGCCGGGGGGGGGGGGGGGGGGGGGGGGGGGGGGGGGGGGGGTGTTGGGGGGGGTTGATGGGAGGGGGGGCGGGAGAGAAAA
>NZ_JBEXIL010000038.1:0-64525 GCF_040608555.1 Micromonospora sp. NPDC005172 | reverse complement strand
CCCACCAAAAGCAGGCTGCCAGTCCGGGGTATAAATCATAATTGGCACTGGCTTTACAAGCACCCTGTTGAGTTCTCAAAGAACAACCACACACCAACCCGAAGCCCCATCTCTGGGACCCCAACTTGGGGCTTTTCGTTCCGCGTGTCGGGCGCTTTCAGCGCCAGGCACTTTTACTACGTTACCCGCCGATTTCCGCCGTGTCAAACCGGTGTTTCACGGTTCGTCGTACTTTCACCGTGTTGCGGGCACCATGACTCGACCGGCTTGCGCCGTGCGCTTCATGGAGTGGCAGGCCGGCCGCAGCGGTCTCCCGCTTGCTCGTCCGTTTCCCTGCCGACTGACTACCTTACCCGGTCGGTTCCGCCGCACCAAATCCGCCTCGCGGCGTTCTGTCGGCACCACCCGGTCGGCGATCTGGCGGCAGAACCGCCCGACCCCCGAGGCCGTCACCGCGCTCCGGCCGCTTTCAGGCTTTCGCCTGTTTCGTCCGTTCCGCGCTGGCAGAGAGAAAGTTACGCGTCCGGCCCGATGATCGTCAAATCCGCCGGACGCGTCCCCCGTCACATCGTCGACGGTCGACTATTCGCCCAGCTCAACGCCGGCGAACGACCGCTTCCCCCGACGCAGCACCAGGTAACGACCATGCAGCAGGTCGCCTGTCGACACCGTGGCGTCCACCTCGGTCACCCTGGTGTTGTTCACGTACGCCCCGCCCTCGGTGATGACGCGACGGGCCTCCTTGAGGCCGCTCACGAGCCCGGAGTCCCGCAGCAGACCCGCCACGTCCGGCAGCTCGCCGGTGAGGCGCACCAGTCCGGCCTCGGTGAGCGCCGCGCGCAGAGTCTCCGGGGCCAGATCGTCGAGCGAGCCCCGCCCGAACAGCGCCTGACTGGCGGCAATCGCCTGCCGGGTCTCCTCGGGGCCGTGCACCAGCGTGGTCAGCTCCTCGGCCAACGCCCGCTGGGCCAGCCGGGCCGCGGGTCGTTCGGCCGTCGCCTTCGCCAGCTCCTCCAACTCGTCACGGGTACGGAAGCTGAAGTACCGCAGGTAGCGGTCGACCTCGCGGTCGTCGACGTTGACCCAGAACTGGTAGAACGCGTACGGGCTGGTCATGGTCGGGTCGAGCCAGACGGAGCCGCCCTCGCTCTTGCCGAACTTGGTGCCGTCGGCCTTGGTGACCAGCGGCGTGGTGAAGGCCTGCACCGGCCCCATGCCCCGCCGGCGCACGTAGTCGACGCCGGCGGTGATGTTGCCCCACTGGTCGGAGCCGCCGAACTGAAGCTGGCAACCGTGCCGGCGGTGCAGTTCGAAGAAGTCGTTCGCCTGCAGCAGCTGGTAGCTGAACTCGGTGAAGCTGATGCCCGTCTCCAACCGGGCCCGCACCACCTCCCGCGCCAGCATCTTGTTGACCGGGAAGTGCTTGCCGACGTCCCGGAGGAAGTCGACCACCGACATCTCACCGGTCCAGTCCAGGTTGTTGACCAGCTGCGCCGCGTTGTCCCCGGTGTACGACACGAAGGGCGCGAGCTGCTCGCGGATCCTCTCGACCCACCCGGCGATGACCTCGGTCGGGTTCAGCGCCCGCTCGGCGCTCTCCTTCGGGTCACCGATCTGCCCGGTCGCCCCGCCGACCAGCAGCAACGGGCGGTGGCCGGCGAGTTGCAGCCGACGCGCCATGAGCACCTGCATGAGGTTGCCGACGTGCAGGCTCGGCGCGGTCGGGTCGAAGCCCACGTAGTAGGTGGCGGCGCTCCCACCGTCGAGCAGCTCGCGCAGCTCGTCGAGGCCTGTCGAGTCCTGGATGAGGCCACGCCAGAGCAGGTCGTCGGTCAGGGAGTCCGGCCCGGACGGCGGGAGGTTGCTGTCGGTCACGGTCACCGATTCTCCCCCATCGGCGGCATCGACCCGTACCGGGTTTGGGGCAACGCGCCCGGTTACGCTTGCGCCCCACTGTTCTCAGGAGGGTTCTGCCGTGGAGATGCCGGATCTGACGGGTGGTTTCGTCAACCTGCTCGGCCTGACATTCGAGGAGGCGACCCCCGACCGCGTCGTCATCAGCTGGCAGGTCCGCCCGGAGCTGCACCAGCCGTTCGGCATCCAGCACGGCGGGGTGTACTGCTCGGTCGTGGAGACGGCGGGCAGCGTCGGGGGTTCGCTCTGGCTGGCCGACCGGGGAACGGTGGTCGGGGTGTCGAACCAGACCGACTTCCTGCGGGCCGTGCCCGATGGCGAGCTGCGGGCTGTCGGCACCCCCGTGCACCGGGGGCGCAGCCAGCAGCTCTGGCAGGTGGAGATCACCGACGCCAAGGAGCGCCTGGTCGCCCGCGGTCAGGTCCGGTTGCAGAACCTCTCCCGGGACTGACCGGCCGGGCGACGCCGGGGCTGGTCAGCTACGGGCCTCGTCCAGCACCGGCTCGACGGCCTCGTCGGCGTCGTCACTGTCGTCACCGTCGTCGGTGGGGACCTGGCTCAGACGTACCTCGGTGATGGCCCGGTGGTCGATGTCGGCCACCGTCAGTACCCAGCCGTCCAGGGTGACGTCCTCCCCGGCGACGGTCGGGATGTGCCCGAGTCGGGCCAGCACCAGCCCGGCGACGGTGGTGTAGTCGCCGGCCGGCCGCGAGGGCAGCTCGACGCCGATGTCCGGGAGGTCGTGCACCGGGAAGGTGCCGGGCAGCACCATCGCGCCGTCCGGTTCGCGCCGGACCGAGTAGCCGTCCCGGTCGGTCTCGTCGTAGATCTCTCCGACGATCTCCTCCAGGATGTCCTCCAGGGTCACGATGCCGTCGACGGCGCCACGCTCGTCCACGACGAGCGCGATGTGTTGGCGCTCGGCCTTGAACTGACGCAGCGCGTCCACCACCGGCAGCGAGTCGGGCAGCAGCATCGGCGGGCGGGCGATCTCGTCGATCGGCCTGTCGTCGGGCACGCCGACCAGGTCGCGCAGGTGGATCACACCGGCGGTGTCGTCCAGCCCGCCGTGGCGCACCACCGGCGCGCGGGAGTGCCCGGTGGCGGCCAACACGAGCCGCGCGGCCTCCGCGGTGGTCCCGCTGTCGAGCGTGAAGACCTGCAACCGGGGTACGAGGACAGCCCGCAACCGCCGGTCGGCGATCTCCACCGCCCCGGCGATGATGGTGCGCTGTTCCTTGGTGAAGCCGTGGTTGCCGGCGACGATGTCGCGCAGCTCGTCCGGGCCGATCTCCTCGGGCTCGTGCTTCGGGTTGAGCCCGAACAGGCGGACGACCAGGTCGCTGGTCGCGCCGAGCGCCCAGACGGCCGGCCGGGTCAGGCTGGCGAGCACGTCGAGCGGGCGGGCCACCAACAGGGCCCACCGCTCGGCGGACTGCATGGCGATCCGCTTGGGGGCCAGCTCGCCGAAGACCAGGGTGACGAAGGTCAGCGCGAGGGTCACCACCACGATCGACACCGTCTCGGCGGCGTCGCCGAACATCCCGAGCAGCGGCACGAGGGGCTTGGCGAGGGAGACCGCCGCCGCGGCGGAGGCCAGGAAGCCGGCGAGGGTGATGCCGATCTGGATGGTGGCGAGGAAGCGGTTCGGGTCCTTGGCGAGCCGGGCGAGCACGCCTCCGGCCCGGCTGGTGCGCTCCAACCGCTGGATCTGGCTGTCCCGCAGTGACACGAGCGCCATCTCGCTGCCGGCGAAGAGCGCGTTGATCACGATCAGGATCCCGACCAGGGCCAGTTGGCTCCCGTAGCTCTGCACGCCCGGTTCGCTCCCTCTGCGATGGTGACGCCGGCCGGTACGCACGGCGCCCGCCGGTCGACGAGCCCGCCCGGCGTACGCGCTTCTGTGCCCCGTGCGGCCTCGGCCGAATCCTGCCGGGGTGACGCTACGCCGATTCGGTTGCGGGTGACGCGGGCAGGTCGAGGACGTACGAGTCGCCCTCCGGGCGGAAACCGAGCCGGTGGTAGTAGGGGGCGATCATGCCGGGTGGGCTGACGACCCGGTGGAAGCCGCGCTCGGTGAAGAGGCGGCTGCGGCGGTAGACGAACTCGCCGGGGGTGAAGTCACGGAATTTCGGGGTCACGTAGTCCAGGTCGATCTGGGCGACCCCGCGTGCCTCGGCGTGCGACAGCACCACCCCGACCACCTCGTCGGCGGTGACCACCAGGAAGGCCGAGCGGTCGGCGGTGGCCGGGTCCCAGTGGAAGTGGGGGTTGAAGCGGGCGATGTCCGGCCCGTGCACCCGCAGCGTGTGGGCCAGGAACTGGTCGTCGACACCGACCTGGACCACCTGGTACGTCTGCTCGTCGTGGCGGGTGGCGAGCATCCCCCGCAGATACCAGATGTTGATCACCGCGAGGACGACGTTGAGCCCGACCATGGGCCAGACCTCGATGGCGGCGTTGTAGCCGATCAGCATGAAACAGCCGACGAGGTTGAGGGCGCGCAGCCGCAGGATGCGCGACTGCAGCAGCGACCACACCAGCACCGCAGAGCCGGCCCAGCCGACCAGATCCAACCAATTCACCCCGCGAGACTAGTGCCCGCCCAGGTCAGGGGCGTCGGCGGGCAGCTCCAGCAGCCACTCTTCGACCTCCGCGCCCCGCCCGTTGGCGTACCCCGAGTCCTCACCGACCACGACGAACCCGCACTTGCGCAGCACCGCGAGAGAGGCGGCGTTGTCCTTCGCGGCCCGGGCGTGCACCGGCCGGGGCAGCTCGCGCAGCAGGGCGGCCAGGGCCGCGGTCGCGTGGCCGCGGCCCCACCGGGTCGGGTCGATCCAGTAGCTGACCTCGGTCTGCTCGTCGACCGGGAAGGCGCTCACGTAGCCGACCACCTCGCCGTCGGCCTCGACGGTGCGGACCCGGTTCGCCGGGTTGGTGAGCACCCGTGCCCAGTGGCGGGCGAACTCACGGTGGTCCGACGGATCGACCGGACCGAACGCGGCCATGCGGTTGGCTTCGGGGTCCTGCTGGTGCAGAAAAAACTCCACGAGGTCGTCCTCGCGCACCGGCCGCAGCCGCACATCAGAGGTCATCCGGGGAGGGTACGCCCCACCCCCGACGTCCCCTCCCCCGCCGATCTTGCACTTCCTGCTGCGGCATCAGCCCATCAAAGGGACATTCCCGCAACAGAATCTGCAAGATCGGCGTCGGAGTGGGGTGGTCCCGGTCGCTGCTGGTCACCTGACCGGAGTGTCGCCCTCTCGGCCGAGCATCTGCAGGAAGTCGGTGGTTAGGGCGAACGGGTCCGCCGGGCCGCTGGTGGGCGGACGGCGCTCGACCTGGTCGGCCAACTCCCCGGCGGCACGCCGGATCCGGCCTCGCAGAGCGCCGTCGGCGGTGCCGTCGGACCAGTCCTCCGGCGCGGCGAAGACCGCCGTGGGGACCACCACCGCCCGCAGATAGCTGAACATCGGGCGTACGGCGTGCTCCAGGGCGAGCGAGTGCCGGGCGGTGCCGCCGGTGGCCCCGATCAGCACCGGCCGGTCGACCAGGGACCCCGCGTCCAGGACGTCGAAGAACGACTTGAACAGCCCGTTGTACGAGGCGCTGAAGATCGGGGTGACGGCGATGATGCCGTCCGCCCCCGTCACCGTGTCGATGGCCTCGCGCAGCGCGGCCGGCGGGAATCCGGTGAGCATGTTGTTGACCACGTCGTGGGCGTACTCGCGCAGGTCGACCACGCGCAGCTCCGCGTCGTGGCCGCGCCGGACCAGCTCGTCGCGGGTCGCCCCGGCGAGCTGATCCGCGAGCAGCCGGGTGGACGAGGGCTGGCTGAGCCCCGCCGACACGACGGCCAGCGTACGGCGGGTCATCGGGTCGCCCCCTCCGGCGCCTTGCCCGTCACGTCGTCGACGGCGTGCACGGTGCTGTCCTTCGCGCCGCCGGCCGCGGCGACCAGGGAGGCGTGCGTGGGCGCCGCCGGCACGTGCGCCGGGCGCAGCGAGTCGAACTCCTTGCGCAACACCGGCACGACCTCCTCGCCGAGCAGGTCGAGCTGCTCCAGCACCGTCTTGAGCGGCAGACCGGCGTGGTCCATCAGGAAGAGCTGCCGCTGGTAGTCGCCGACGTACTCGCGGAAGCCGAGCGTGCGGTCGATGACCTGCTGCGGGCTGCCCACGGTCAGCGGGGTCTCCCGGGTGAACTCCTCCAGCGACGGCCCGTGCCCGTATACCGGGGCGTTGTCGAAGTACGGCCGGAACTCCCGGACGGCGTCCTGCGAGTTGCGGCGCATGAAGACCTGGCCGCCGAGGCCGACGATGGCCTGGTCGGCGGAGCCGTGGCCGTAGTGGGCGTAGCGCTGGCGGTAGAGGCCGACCATCCGCTGGGTGTGCTCCTTGGGCCAGAAGATGTGGTTGGCGAAGAAGCCGTCGCCGTAGTACGCGGCCTGCTCGGCGATCTCCGGGCTGCGGATCGAGCCGTGCCAGACGAACGGCGGCACCCCGTCGAGCGGACGCGGCGTCGAGGTGAACGACTGCAACGGCGTGCGGTACTTGCCCTTCCAGTCGACCACGTCCTCGCGCCACAGCCGGTGCAGCAGGTCGTAGTTCTCGATGGCGAGGGGGATGCCGGCGCGGATGTCCCTGCCGAACCACGGGTAGACCGGGCCGGTGTTGCCCCGGCCCATCATGAGGTCCACCCGGCCGTCGGACAGGTGCTGGAGCATCGCGTAGTCCTCGGCGATCTTCACCGGGTCGTTGGTGGTGATCAGCGTGGTCGCGGTGGACAGCAGCAGCCGCTCGGTGCGGGCCGCGATGTGACCGAGCATGGTGGTCGGGGACGAGGGAACGAACGGCGGGTTGTGGTGCTCACCGGCGGCGAAGACGTCGAGCCCGACCTCTTCGGCCTTCAGTGCGATGGCGACCATCGCCTTGATCCGCTCATGCTCGGTCGGCTCCCGACCGGTGGTCGGATCGACCGTGACGTCACCGACGGTGAAGACTCCGAACTGCATGACCAGCTCCTCGCGTGTCAACCGGATGCCGTCGTGGTACCCGGACGCAGCTCACAACTTATTTGACGAGTCAACTATTCCGTCGGCAGCGTGCCCGGCAGTGGCACCGGTCACCCTCGGGAACCCGACAATCGGGTCGAGGACGCCCTTCGTGGCGGCTCGCTCAGCCGCCCGCCACCGAGGGCAACACCTGCACCTCCGCGCCGTCCACGACCGTCGTGGCCAGACCTCCGGAATGCCGGCAGTCCTCCCCGTCGACGAAGACGTTCACGTAGCGGCGCAGCTCGCCGCGCTCGTCGCGGATGCGCCGGGCCAGGCGGGGATGCGCGACGGCCACCTCGTCGAGGACCGCCCGCAGCGTCCCGGCGGCGGTGACGTTCAGTCGACTCGCACCCCCGGCCTCGCCGCGCAACGGGCCGGGCAGCAGCACGGTGACCACGCTCAGACCTCCGCGGCGCGGACGCAGAGCACGTCGGGCAGGTGTGCGGCGACCGACGACCAGGAGTCGCCCTCGTCGCGGCTGGCGAAGACCGAGCCGGAGCGGGTGCCGAAGTAGACCCCACCCGGGGTCGCGTCGTCGGCGCACATCGCGTCGCGCAGCACCGCCGGATAGAACGGCCCCTCGGGCAGCCCCACCGACTGCGCCTCCCACTTGTCGCCGGCGTCGACGGAACGGAACACCCGGCAGCGGTGATCGGCCGGAAACCGCTCGCTGTCGGCCACCAGCGGGAAGATCCACACCGTGCCGCCGCGACCGGGGTGGGCCACCATCGGGAAGCCGAAGTCGCTGGGCAGCCCGTCGGCGATCGAGGACCAGGTGCGGCCGTCGTCATCGGAACGGTAGACGCCGTGGTGGTTCTGCGCGTACAGCCGCTCGGGGTTGGCGGCGTCCCGGGCGACCTTGTGCACGCACTGGCCGAACTCCGGCCACTCGTCAGGCATGAAGTAGGCGCGGATGCCCGTGTTGCCCGGCGACCAGCTCGCCCCGGCGTCCTCCGAGCGGTAGACCCCGCCGGTGGACATGGCGACCAGCAGTCGAGCCGGGTCACGCGGGTGGGGCAGCACGGTGTGCACGGCCTGACCGCCGAACCCGGCCTCCCACTGGGGGCGGTGCGGGTGGTCCCACAGGGAACGGACCAGCTCGAAGCTGCGGCCGCCGTCGGTGGACTTGAACAACGCCGAGGGCTCGGTGCCGGCCCAGACGACGTCCGGCTCGTCCGGGCCGGCCGGCGTCAGCTGCCAGACCCGCCCGAGGGAGACGCCCGTGTCGGCCGGGAACGCGACCGGCGCCTGGTCGGGCTCGTCCCAGGTCGCGCCGAGGTCGTCGCTGGTGGCGACACTGGGGCCGAAGTGCGAGCTGGTCATGCCGGCGAGCAGCCGCGGGGTCGGACGGCGGGTGTCCACCGCCACCGAATAGACACCGGTCATCGGAAAGTGCGGACCGGTGATCTCCCAACTGCGCCGGTCGTCGGCGCTGGTGGCCAGAAACAAACCCTTGGCGGTGCCGATCGCGAGCAACGTTGCCATGACGTCCTCCGATACCGTCGGTGAGCAGGTCCGGTGATTATGGCCACACCCCCCGACAGACTCCGGCGCCCACGCCGGACGGTGCCCTCAGCGCCGGACGCGGGGCACGTGCCTGCGGTACGTGCTGACCGTGGGATCGCCGTCGAGCCAGAACCGCCACGGCAGATCGTGCGCGCCCGTCACGCCGACGCGTGGCCCCGCCACCACCGCCTCCTGCGGCACCGGCTCGACCGGCGGTCGCAACCGGACCGGGCCGTCACCGAGCAGGTACGCGCCGTACGCCGCGCGGTCGATGCCGAGGGTGGCGCAGAGCCGGGCCGGCCCACGGGCGAGATCCACGTCGCGCCGCACGGCGGGGCGGCGCTCCCGTGCCGTGGTCAGGCCGTCGACGACCGCGCCGGCGCGCAGCAGTACGGCGGCGGCCTCTTCCTCGTGACCGGTGACCACGTTCATGCACCAGTGCATCCCGTAGGTGAAGTAGACGTAGGCGTACCCGGCGGGGCCGAACATCACCGCGTTGCGGGGAGTGCGGCCCCGGTGGGCGTGCGAGGCGGGGTCACCGGCCATACCGGCGTACGCCTCGACCTCGGTGATCCGGACGGTGACACCGCCGGCGCTCAGGCGGCAGCCCAGCAGGCCCCGAGCGGCCGGCAGCAGCGGACCGGCGAGCAGGTCCGCCAGCTCCGCCGAAGCGGCATCGGCGGGGCGGTCGTCCGGCACGAGATCCATGGACCGAACGGTACCCAGCGGGGTGCCCGGTCATCCCGGCGATCGCCCGTCATTTGAACGTTCTGTTGACAACGTCTTGTTGATGCGGTGTGCTCGGAGGCATGACCAGCCAGGATCTCTTCACCACACCCGACCCGGGTCGCGCCCGCGCCCACCGCACCCACGAGGCGTTGCAGCGGATCAGCGAGCGGCACGCCGGCTCCGATGCGCGGCGAGGGCGCTGGGCCCACCCGTACGTACTGGACCCGTGGGAGGCGGTCGCGCTGGTCACCGCCCTCGCCGCCGGTGGCGCCGAGCGGGAGCCCGCCGAGGAGCCGGTCGACGCGGCCGACCTCACCGCCGCGCTGACCCTGTTGCCGCACGTGCGCGCCGAACTGGACGCCCTGGAGGCGGGGCTACTCACGCTGGCTCGCGACCGGGGCCTCACCTGGCAGTCCATCGCCCACGGCCTGGGCCTGGGCAGCGCACAGGCAGCCCGCCAACGCTACGAACGGGTTGCCGCCCGCTCCACGGAGCAGACCACCTGATCCACGCGCCGATCTTGCACTTACTGTGGCGACATAACGGACCTTGCCGCGCACATCGACAACAGAAACTGCAAGATCGGCGCGGAATGGAGTGCGGGGTTCGGGGTTCGGGGTTCGCGGTTTTGACGAGGAGGTGCTTGTGGAACGTGGGGAGATGTTGTCGTACTGCCTGGGCAAGCCGGGGGCGTGGTTGGACCGGCCGTGGGAGGACGACGAGGTGGTGAAGGTGGGCAGCCGGATCTTCGCGTTTCTCGGCAGCGGGGACCGGGAGCCCACGGTCGGCGTCAAGTGCGGCGCGACCCGCGAAATCGCCGACGAGTGGCTGCACCGCCACCCCGCCGACGCGCGCCCGATGCCGTACATCGGCCGGTCCGGGTGGAACACGCTGCGCCTCGACGGCGGGATCGACACCGACGAGCTGACCGAGGCGGTCGACTCGTCGTACGACATGGTGGTCGCCAAGCTCCCGAAGCGGGAGCGCCCGACGGCCTGAACCACCGTGGCGCCGGCGGCTCGCGCCGACGCCACGCCTGACGTCAGCGGGGTACGACCCGCTCGGTGGCCCACTCCCGCCAGCCGGCCAGCCGGTCCGCCGCGGCGGCGAGCTGGTCGGCGACCGGGCCGGGGCCGGTCGAGCCGGGCGTGGTCCGGGCCGCGAGGGCCGAGCGCACCGAGAGCACGTCGCGCACGGACGGGTCGAGGTGCTCGCTGACCGCGGCCAGGTCGGCGTCCGAGACGTCCTCCAGCTCGCACTCGCGCACCGCGCAGAGCGCCACCAGCCGGCCGGTGATCTCGTGCGCGTCACGGAACGGCACGTTGCGCCGGACCAGCCAGTCGGCGACCTCGGTGGCGAGGGAGAAGCCGACCGGGGCGGCGGCGACGAGCCGGTCCACCCGGACGGTCATCGTGGAGATCATCCCGGCCAGGGCCGGCAGCAGCAGTTCCAGGGTGTCGACCGCGTCGAACGCGGGCTCCTTGTCCTCCTGCATGTCCCGGTCGTACGTCATCGGCAGACCCTTGAGCATGGTCAGCACCGTCATCAGACCGCCGACCAGCCGGCCGGACTTGCCCCGGGCCAGCTCGGCGATGTCCGCGTTCTTCTTCTGCGGCATGATCGACGAACCGGTGGCGAACGCGTCGTCCAGCTCCACCCAGCCGAACTCGTGCGACGTCCACAGCACCACCTCCTCGCCGAGGCGGGACAGGTGCACCCCGATCAGCGCGGTGGTGAAGAGGAACTCGGCCACGAAGTCCCGGTCGGCGACGGCGTCCATCGAGTTGGCGAACGACGTCCGGAAACCCAGCTCCTTGGCGACGGCCACCGGGTCCAGCGGAAGCCCCGAACCGGCGAGCGCGCCCGCGCCGAGCGGACTGATCGCCGTCCGGTGATCCCAGTCGCGCAGCCGCTCCAGGTCGCGCAGCAGCGGCTGCACGTGCGCCAGCAACCAGTGCCCGAAGGTGACCGGCTGGGCGTGCTGAAGGTGGGTCATGCCCGGCGCGGCGGTGTCGATGTGCCGTTCGGCCTGCTCGACGAGCGCCTCGGCCAGCTCCACGACGCGGCTGGCCACACCGCGCGCGTGATCGCGCAGGTAGAGCCGCAGGTCGGTGGCGACCTGGTCGTTGCGGGATCGGCCGGCGCGCAACTTGCCACCGAGGCTGCCCAGGCGCTCCAGCAACCCTCGCTCCAACGCCGTGTGCACGTCCTCGTCGTCGACGGTGGGCCGGAACGCCCCCGACGCGCAGGCCGCCTCCAGGTCGTCCAGGGCCGCCAGGATGCGGCCCAGCTCCTCCGGGTCGAGCAGGCCCGCGCCGGCCAGGACCCGGGCGTGCGCCCGGGAACCCGCGATGTCGTACGGGGCCAGGCGCCAGTCGAACTGCACGCTCACCGACAGGCGGGCGAGCGCCTCGGCGGGGCCGCCGGCGAACCGGCCACCCCACAGGCTCGTCCGGTTGGTGCCGGCGCTGTTCTCGGTGAGGCTCTTGTCGTCCACGTCGCCCATTGTGGTCCCCATGCTCGTCAGCCACCCATCCGGGCGTCGCTGGTCGCGCCGCAGGCCCGCGCCCACGGGCGGACGGTCGGCGTTGCCAGGTGGGATGTCGTGACCCGTGCGGTCATGGTGCGGTGCTCCCTTCGACGCTGTCTTCCCGGCGGGCCCAGCCGGCGAGCTTGTCACCGAGCGCGGCTCCGCCGACGGCCTCGCGGGCCACGACGAGGATGGTGTCGTCGCCGGCGATGGTGCCGACGATCTCGGGCAGGCCCGCCCGGTCCAACGCGCTGGCCAGGTACTGGGCCGCGCCCGGCGGGGTGCGCAGCACGGCGATGTTGCCGCTGGCGTCGACGCCGTTGAGCAGTTCCCGCAACAGCCGTACCAGCCGGGCCGGCGCCGCCTCGGCGTCGCGCAGCGGCCGCTTGCCGTCCTCGGGGATCAGGTAGACGGCCGGGCCGTCGCCGCCGCGCACCTTGACCGCGCCCAGCTCCTCCAGGTCACGCGAGAGGGTCGCCTGGGTGACGCCGACGCCGTCGGCGGCGAGCAGGTCGGCCAGCTCGGTCTGCGAGCGGACGGGCCGCTCCCGGATCAGCTCGACGATCCGGGCATGCCGGGCCGTGCGGGTCAGCGGTGCGGTCATCGTCGCTCCCCGGTCGTTGTCAGCAGGAACGTCAGCAGCGCCTTCTGGGCGTGCAGCCGGTTCTCCGCCTGGTCGAACACCGCGCTCTGCGGACCGTCGAGAACCTCGTCGGTGATCTCCTCGCCCCGGTGGGCGGGCAGGCAGTGCAGCACGATCGCGTCCGGCGCGGCGTGACCCAGCAGCTCCTTGTTGACCTGGTACGGCAGGAACGGGGTGACCCGGTCCAGCCCGTCGGCCTCCTGGCCCATCGAGGTCCAGGTGTCGGTGGCCAGCACGTCGGCGTCGCGGACCGCCTGCGCCGGGTCGGTCAGCACCCGTACCGACCCGCCGGTGCCGGCGGCGATCTCGGTGGCCCGTGCGACCACGACGGGGTCCGGCGCGAACCCGGTCGGACCGGCGATCCGCACGTGCATCCCGGCCGTAGCCCCCGCCAGCAGGTACGACTGGGCCATGTTGTTGGCGCCGTCGCCCACGTACGTCAGGGTCCGGCCGGTCGTGCCGCCGCACCGCTCCCGGATGGTCAGCAGGTCGGCCAGCAGTTGGCAGGGGTGGAACCCGTCGGTGAGCGCGTTGACCACCGGGACGGTCGCGCCGCCGGCGACCTCGGCGATCCGGTCGTCGCCGTGGGTACGCAGGACGATGGCCGCGACGTAGCGGGACAGCACCCGTCCCGCGTCGGCGAGCGACTCGCCCCGGCCGAAGTGGGTGACCTGGGTGTCCACGACGAGCGGATGGCCGCCCAGCTCGGCGATGCCGGCGTCGAACGAGATCCGGGTGCGCAGGCTCTGCTTGTCGAAGAGCACCGCCACCGAGCGAGGACCGACCAGCGGCTGGTGGCCGAACCGGTCGGCCTTCATCCGGGCCGCCAGGTCGAGCACGCTGGACTGTTCGGCGGGCGAGAGGTCGTCGTCGCGCAGGAAGTGCCGGATCATGCGATCGTCCCCGTCGTGGTGGGCTGGGTGGAGGGCTCGATGGTCGCGGGAGCGCTCGTGCCGGCAGCCGCCGGGGCGCTCGTGCCCGCGGCGGCCGGGACCGTCGCGTCGAGGGCCGCCGGGAGCGCGGCGAGGAAGGCGTCGGCCTGCGCGGTGGTGAGGATCAACGGAGGAGCGAGCCGGAGTACGCCCGGCTGCACCGGGTTGGTCAGGAAGCCAGCCTCCCGCAGCGCCTCGGCGAGGACCGGCGCCACCGGGGCGGCGAGCGCAACGCCGAGCAGCAGCCCGGCCCCGCGTACGTCGGTGACGAGCGGGTGGCCCAGCGCCTCGATGCCCCGACGCAGCCGCTCGCCGACGCGCTTGACGTGGTCGAGCAGCCCCTCGTTGGCGATGGTGGCCACCACGGCGAGCGCGGCGGCGCAGCTCACCGGGTTGCCGCCGAAGGTCGTACCGTGCGAGCCGGGGGTGAGCAGGTCGGCGGCCCGACCGAAGGCGAGCGTCGCACCCAGCGGCAGCCCGCCACCCAACCCCTTGGCCAGGGTCACCACGTCGGGCTCCACGCTCTCGGCCTGGTGGGCGAACCAGTGCCCGGTACGGCCGATGCCGGTCTGCACCTCGTCGAGCACCAGCAGCGCCCCGTGCCGGGCGGTGATCCGCCGAGCCGCCGTGAGGTAGCCGGGCGGCGGCACGACGACGCCGTTCTCACCCTGGATGGGCTCCAGGATCACCATGGCGGTGGCGTCGGTGACCGCCGCCTCGAGGGCGCTCACGTCGCCGTAGTCGACGTGGGTCACCTCGCCCGGCAGCGGGCGGAACGGATCAGCCTTGGCGGGCTGCCCGGTCAGCGCGAGGGCGCCCATGGTGCGACCGTGGAAGCCGCCGTTGGTGGCCACCACGTGGCTGCGCCCGGTGCGCCGGGACAGCTTGAACGCGGCCTCGTTCGCCTCCGCGCCGGAGTTGGCGAAGAAGACCCGGCCGGGTCGGCTGCCGGCGAGCGCCAGCAGCAGCTCCGCGAGAGCCACCGGCGGTTCGGCGACGAAGAGGTTGGAGACGTGCCCGAGCGTTGCCACCTGCTTCGACACTGCGGCCACCACCGCCGGGTGGGCGTGACCGAGGGCGTTCACCGCGATCCCGCCGACCAGGTCCACGTACTCCCGGCCGGCCTCGTCGACCACCACGGCGCCCGCGCCGGAGACCAGCGCCAGCGGCGGCGTGCCGTAGTTGTCCATCATGGACTGCGTCCACCGCTGTACCAGGCTGCTCATGCCCCGACCGTCCCGTCCTGCGGCACCACCATCGTTCCGAACCCTTCCGACGTGAACACCTCGAGCAACGTGGAGTGCGCCACCCGGCCGTCGACGACGTGCGCGGCGGGCACCCCACCCCGCACGGCCCGCAGGCACGCCTCCATCTTCGGCACCATCCCCGACTCCAACCCGGGCAACAGCTTGGCCAGGTCGTCCGCGGTGATCTCGGAGACCAGGCTGCTGGTGTCCGGCCAGTCGGCGTACAGGCCGGCGACGTCGGTGAGGACGACCAGCTTGCGGGCCTGCAACGCGACGGCGAGCGCGGCGGCGGCCGTGTCCGCGTTGAGGTTGTGCAGGACACCGTCCACGTCCGGCGCGACCGTCGAGATCACCGGAATCCGACCGGCGTCGATGAGGTCGGTCACCGCCGAGGTGTCCACCGACTCGACGTCACCGACCTGACCGACGTCGACCGGCTGTCCGTCGACGTACGCCGGGCGGCGCACCGCCGTGAACAGTCGCGCGTCCTCACCGGAGAGGCCGACGGCGAACGGGCCGTGCGAGTTGATCAACCCGACCAGCTCCCGGCCCACCTGCCCGACGAGCACCATGCGGACCACGTCCATCGCCTCTGCAGTCGTCACCCGCAGGCCGCCCCGGAACTCGCTCGCGATACCGAGCCGGCCCAGCATGGCCGAGATCTGCGGACCGCCGCCGTGCACCACGACAGGCTTCAGACCTGCGTACCGCAGGAAGACCATGTCGGCGGCGAACGCCCGTTGCAGCTCCGGCTCGGTCATGGCGTTACCGCCGTACTTGACCACCACCGTAGAGCCGGAAAAACGCGCCAGCCAGGGCAGCGCCTCGATCAGCGTCTCCGCCTTGACCTGGGCACGGGTCAGATCACCACTCAGGCTCACCGCGCCAGCCTTCCGTTCGCGACTGCGGGACTCCGCTTCGCTGCGTTCCTCGCGCTCACGAGGAGTAGGCCGAATTCTCGTGCACGTACGCGTGCGACAGGTCGTTGGTCCAGATCGTCGCGGCCGAAACGCCCGCGTGCAGGTCGATCCGGATGGTGACGTCCCGTCCGCTGAGGTCGGCCTTCGAACGGTCCTCGGCTCCGGCGCCGCCCCGGCACACCCACACCCCGTTGACGGCGACGTCCACCTCGTCCGGCTCGAAGGCGGCCGTGGTGGTGCCGACCGAGGCGAGAATCCGACCCCAGTTCGGGTCGTTGCCGAACAAGGCGGTCTTGACCAGGTTGCTGCGGGCGACCGAGCGGCCCACCTCGACCGCGTCGTCCTCGGTCGCGGCCCCCACCACGTCGATGGCGACCTGCTTGGTGGCGCCCTCCGCGTCGGCGATGAGCTGCTGCGCCAGGTCGTGACAGGCCGTCGTGACCGCGGCGGCCAGCTCGGCAGGGGTCGGCTCGATGCCACTCGCGCCGCTGGACAGCAGCAGCACCGTGTCGTTGGTGGACATGCAGCCGTCGGAGTCGACCCGGTCGAAGGTCACGCGGGTGGCCGCGCGCAGCGCCTCGTCCAGCGCCGCCGGCCCCGCCACCGCGTCGGTGGTGAGCACGCAGAGCATGGTCGCCATCCCGGGCGCGAGCATGCCGGAGCCCTTGGCCATCCCACCGACCGTCCAACCGCTGCCCCGAGCCACCGTGGTCTTCGGCCGGGTGTCGGTCGTCATGATGGCCTCGGCGGCGGCCGGGCCGCCGTCGCGTGAGAGCTGCCGGATGGCGGTACGGACGCCTGGGAGCAGCTTGTCCATCGGCAACCGCTCACCGATCAGCCCGGTGGAGCAGACCGCCACCTCGCCAGCCCCGAGGAGCAGCCGTGGGCTGACCGCGCTCAGCGCCGACGCGGTGTGCTCGGCCGTGGCGTGCGTGTCCTGGAAGCCGGCCTGGCCGGTGCAGGCGTTGGCGCCACCGGAGTTGAGCACCACGGCGCGCACCACACCGCCCTGCACGACCTGCTGGCTCCAGAGCACCGGCGCGGCCTTGACCCGGTTGGTGGTGAAGACACCGGCGACGCCGGCGTCCGGGCCGTCGTTGACCACCAGCGCGACGTCCGCGCCACCGCTTGTCTTCAGACCGGCGGCCACTCCGGCCGCCCGGAAACCCCGAGGGGTGGTGACACTCATGCGACTGGCCTTTCGTTCGCGACTGCGGGGCTCCGCTGCGCTGCACTCCTCGCGCTCAAGGGCTGACTCCCCAGATCGACAGGCCCGTCGTCTCCGGCAGGCCGAGCATCAGGTTGGCGTTCTGTACGGCCTGGCCGGCGGCGCCCTTGCCGAGGTTGTCCAGCGCGCTGAGCACGATCAGTCGACCCGAGTCGACGTCGACGGTCGCCTGGAGGTGACAGGAGTTGGAGCCCAGGGTGGCGGCCGTGTGGGGCCAGCGCCCCTCCGGCAGCACGTGCACGAACGGCGCGTCGGCGTAGGCCTGCGCCAGCACCTGCTGCGGGTCGACGCCACGGGCGGGCACGGCCGTGACCGTGGCGAGGATGCCGCGCGGCATCGGCGCGAGGACCGGGGTGAACGACAGGCCGGTCGCTCCGGAGGCCTGCTTGATCTCGGGTACGTGCTGGTGGGCGCCGACCCGGTACGGCGACAGGTCGCCCATCACCTCGCTGGCCAGCAGGTGCGGCTTGGCCGCCCGGCCCGCACCGGAGGTGCCGGAGGCGGCGACCACCACCACGTCGGCGGGGCTGGCCGCGCCGTCGGCGATCAGCGGCGCGAGCGCGAGGGTGATCGCGGCGGCGTAGCAGCCGGTGTTGGCGACCCGGGTGGAGCCGGCGATCAACTCCCGCTGGCCGGGCAGCTCGGGCAGGCCGTACGTCCACTGACCGGCGTGCGTGCCGCCGTAGTACTGCGCCCAGGCGTAGGGGTCGGCGAGCCGGTGGTCGGCACCCAGGTCGACGACACGCACCTCGGACGGGAGCTGGGCCGCGAGGGTCGCCGACTCACCGTGCGGCAGCGCCAGGAAGACCAGGTCGGCGTCGGCGAGCGTGGACGGGTCGGTCTCGCCGAGCACCAGGTCGAGCCCGGTGAGCTGCGGATGCACCACGTCGACGCGGTGGCCGGCCTGGCGGTGCGCGGTGGCGGCGACCAGGTCGAACTCCGGGTGCCCGGCGACCAGGCGCAGCAGCTCACCACCGGCGTACCCACTCGCCCCGGCGACCGCGACTCGAATCCCCATACCTACCTCCGCATGACTATGCAGAGGAGACTAGCAAGCGTGATTGTTTCCTGCAAGTTAATACAGGCGTCTGCATGACAATGAAGGCTGAGATCGCGCCCGTTGCGCCAGCACGCTTCGGCACTCAGCGTACGCAGTCTCTGCCGTGCCCCGTGACGATGCGTTCGACGGGTTGTCGAAAACGAATCGACTGAGTGGCCACTCAATCGACTAGCATCGTTATCCGACGGTGGTGGGCCGGCTGTCCGGTCCGCGTGGGGGCACCTGACGGAGGCGCGGTGAGGCTGTCGTTCGAGATCCTCGGTCCGGTCCGCGTCCAACGCGACGGCCAGCCCCAACGGGTGCCGGCCGGTCGACCTGCCGCTCTGCTGGTCACCCTGCTGCTGCACGCCGGCGCGCCCGTGCCCGTCGAACGACTTCGCGAAGAGTTGTGGGGCAGGTGTCCGCCGGCCTCGGCGGTGGCGAACCTGCGCAGCCACGCCAGCCAGCTACGCCACCTGCTCGACTCCCCCGGTCGTCCCGCCCGGCTGCACGCCGAGCACGGCGGTTACCTGCTGCGCGTCGAGCCGGGTGAGCTGGACGCCGCCGAGTTCGAACGGCTCACTACCGAGGGACACGCCGCCCGGATCGGCGGCGAGTCCGAGCTGGCCGCGACCCTGCTGGGCCGTGCGCTGGGGCTGTGGTCGTCGACCGACCCGTCCCCGGCGTACGGGCCGGCCACCGCGGACGCCTTCGACCGGCTGCGCGAGCGGCGGGCCGCCGCCCGGGAGACGTACGCGGCCTGCCGGCTGGACCTGGGTGACCCGGGGACGCCGGCGTTGCTGGCCCTGCTGCACGACCACGTCACCGAGCACCCGCTGCGTGAGCCGGCGTGGGCGCTGCTGATGACCGCCCTGCACCGCGCCGGCGATCAGACCGGCGCGGTGCGGACCTACCAGGCGGCGTGCCGGGCTCTGGACGGGGAGCTGGGCGTCGCGCCCGGGCCGGAACTGACCGAGCTGTACCGCGAGGTCCGCCGGCACGCGCCTCGGCCAGCGGTCCCGGCCCGGCGCCGCGCCGCCTCGCACACCCGTGACCGTGCGGACAGCCGTGACCGTGCGGTCGAGCCGCACGGGCCACGCGTACCGCACGAGCTGCCCTGTCCCACGGCCCCGTTCGTCGGCCGTCGCGCCGAGCTGGCCCGTCTACGCGACGCCCTGGTCGATGGCCGGCGGCAGCCGGTCACCGTCGCGGTCTTCGGCATGGCCGGCACCGGCAAGTCTGCCCTGGCCCTGCGCGCCGCCGCCGAGGCGCTGGACGCCTTCCCCGACGGACAGCTCCACCTCGACCTCGGTGGGTCGGTCGCGGGCACCCCGCCGCCGCCGTTACAGGTCGCCGCACGCGTCCTGCGGGCCCTGCACCCGGGCACCGACGAGCCGGCGCCGTCGGGCATCGCGGAGGCCCGGGCCCGCGTCCGGTCCCTGCTGTTCGACCGCCGGGTGCTGCTCGTGCTCGACAACGCCACCGACGCCGCCCAGGTCGACGGCCTGCTCCCGGTGCGCGGGGGATGCGCCCTGCTCGTGACCAGCCGCACGCCGATCACAAGCGACGCGCCGACGCTGCGGCTGGAGCCGCTGCCGGCCGCCGACGCGTTGGCGCTGTTGCGCGCCACCGCCGGCGACCGCCCGGTGGACGACGAGCCGGAGGCGGCCTCGGCGGTGGTCAGCCTCTGCGAGCGGCTGCCGCTCGCGCTGCGTACCGCGTCCGGTCGGCTCACCGAGGGGCCGCACTGGTCGTTGAGCCGGTTGGCACGGGTGCTGCGCGACGAGCGGTACCGGCTCGCCGAGACCGGGCTGGGCCCACGGCTCGGCGCGAGCTACCGGCGGCTCGGCGCGGCGGCCCCGATCTTCCGGCGGCTCGGCCGGGCCCACCCGGGGCCGGTCACCGCGGAGCTGACCGCCGCGCTCAGCGGAGCGCCGCCCGAGGACGCGGCGCGGGCGCTGGACTGTCTGGTCGCCGCCCAGCTCGCCGAACCGGCCGGCCCGGGACGCTTCCACATCGGTGACCTCGTCCGGCTCTACGCCGCCGAACTCGCCGCCGACGAGGCGGGTGGGGACCGCAACGGTCAGGCCGGGGCCGGCGCGTCCTGGCGGTAGCCCCGGGCCTGGAGGGTGAACAGTCGGGCGTAATCGCCGTCGGCGGCCATCAGCCGGTCATGGTCCCCGCACTCGACGACCTGCCCGTCGGCGAGCACCACGATGGTGTCGGCGTCCCGCACCGCGTTGAGCCGGTGCGAGATGAGCAGGCTGGTCCGACCCCGTCGCAACTCGCGCAGCCGCTGGTTGAGGTCGTGTTCGGCCTCCGCGTCCAGGCCCGAGCTGGGCTCGTCGAGCATCAGCAGGTCCCGGTCGGCGCGCAGGAAACCCCGGGCCAGCGCGACCCGCTGCCACTGACCGCCGGAGAGCACCACCCCCGCCTGCGGGTCGTCCCGGTCCGGGCCGTCGAAGAAGATCCGGGTCAGCAGGGTGTCGTAGCCACGGGGCAGCGCGGCCAGCGCGTCGTCGATGCCGGCGTGCCGGGCAGCGGTACGCAGCCGCTCCGGGTCGTCGCGCGCGCTCAGGTCGCCCAACGCGATGTTCTCCGCGGCGCTCAGGTCGTACGGCATGAAGTCCTGGAACACCGCGCCCAACCGCTCACGCAGCGCCGCCGGGTCGAGGTCGCGCAGGTCGACCCCGTCCCACCGGATGCTGCCGCGCTCCGGGTCGTAGAAGCGGCAGAGGAGTTTTACCAGCGTGCTCTTACCGGCGCCGTTGAGGCCGACCAGCGCGGTCGTGCCGCCGGCCGGCAGGTGCAGGTTCACGCCGCGCAGCACCCACGGGTGCTCCGGCGAGTAGCGGAACCACACGTCGCGCAGCTCGATGCCCTCGGTCAGTGGTGGCACCGGCCGCGGGCTGGCCGGCACCGGCAGGTCCGGCTGGACGTGGGCCACGTCGTCGTAGTGGTCGAAGAGCAGCAGCGCCTGGTGGATCGCGCCGAGCTGACCGACCAGGCCACCCAGCGCGCCCTGTACCCCGGGCACGGCGGCCAGGTAGATCACGACGTCGCCGGGGGTCAGCGCACCCGCACGGGCCATCGAGATCGTGTAGATCACGCCGACGCCGGCCACCGTGGCGCCGAGCAGGCCGAGCACCGCCTGGGCGCGTACCTCCCGACGGTCGAGTCGCTGCTCCACCCGGTGCATGCCGTGCAGCTCGTCGAGCATCCGGTCGCCGAAGAACCGGCCCAGGCCGAACAGCCGCACCTCCTTCGCGGCCGGTACGCCCACCAGCAACTGGGCGAAGAACAGATCCCGCCGCTGGAAGTGCTCCAGCCGCAGGATCATTGCCGCGCGGGCCCGGTTGAGCCGTAGCTGCATCCACAGGGTGGGCAGCGCGGCCAGGAGCACCAGCACCCCGATCAGGGGGTTGAGCACCAGCAGGACGCCGAGGAAACCCGCCACCGCCAGCACGCTCTGCACCGCGCCGAACGCGTTGCCGGTCAGCTGTGTGGGACCGATGTGGCCGGTCTGCTGGGCCGCCTGCAACCGGTCCTGGAACTCCGGATCCTCCAGCCGGACCAGGCCGACCAGGCGCTGCACCGCGGCGTACAGCCGGCGACGCACCAGCCGGGACACCGCTCGGGTCCGCTCGGCCGCCACGTAGGTGCGCAGGTGCGGCAGGACCGTGCCGAGCGCGGCGGCCACCGCCAGGCCGGCACCCAGGACGGTCAGCGGCACGCCGCCCGCCTCGCTGCCGGTGAGTCGGTCCAACAGCAGCTTGGTCAGCGCGGCGACGGCCACCGGGGTCAACCCGGCCAGGACCGCGAACACCAGGTCCGCGGCGGTTCCCGCCGGGGCGGCCCGCCAGGTCAGGCCGAGGGCCGCCCGGGCGTGCCGGGCGGCCCGTCGCGGCACCAGCCGGGGCCCGCTCACCGCGCCACCGGCAGGTCCAACCGGGCGATGCCGAACGCCGTCGACGCGACGATTCCGCGCTCGTCGAGCAGGCCGAACGCCGGGAAGCCCTTGACGCCGAACGCGAGCGGGAGCGCGCCGGTGCCGGGTTCGACGAAGACGGTCGCCAGGCCGGCGAACTGCTCGGCGTACGGCTGGGTCTCCGGGCCCTTGCCGACGACGACGATCCACACGTGCTCGGCGCCGCCGGGCATCGACCGCGCCCGGTCGACGAGCACCGGAAGCTGCTCCTCGCAGTGCTCGCAACTCGGTGACAGGAACGCCACCAGGGTCATCGGGGGCAGGTCGGCACGGGAGAACACCCGACCGTCCACGGTGGTCGAGACGAAGTCACCGGGGATCGCCCCCACCTCCAGCATCACCGCCGGCGGTTGGCCCTGCTGGTCGCTGAGCAGGTCGGAGTGCTCGCGCAGCCGCCGGATGACACCGAGCATCAGGACCAGGTTGAGCAGGCCGAGGGCGGCGACGAGGACGACGGCGACGGTCAACAGCGCCATGAGGACTCCTTCGGGTACGGGGATGCGATGCGAACGGGGGTCAGTGCCGTCCAGCGGGCCGGGACGGCCGCGAGGGCGTGGGAGCGAAGAGGGCGACCAGGTCGTCGAGGCGGACCACCACGGCGGCGAGCGGAACCGCGACGCCCGCGGCGAGCAGCAGGGTCGGCGCGGACGGTGGTGGCCCGGTGGCGGTGGCCCAGCCGAGCAGACCGAGGAGCGCGACCACGGCGAGGAGGACGTTGCGCGCCACGTGCCGGGCGCCGACCGGCGCGTCGGCGGCACCGAAGCAGCGGCAGGCCGGACGGGCGCCCCGGCGCAGCGCCCTGACGATCGCGGCGGTCAGCACACCGAGCAGCCCGGCGGCGAGCAGCAGCCCGATCGGCGCGGTCCGCCCGACGGCGACCAGCAGCACCACGGCGGCCTCGGTGGCGACCGCGAGGCGGGCGACCGGCCCGGTCCAGCGCCTCGGTACGCCGAACTGGCCGACCGAGCCGACGAACTCGGCGAATCCCTCCCGGGTCCGCAGCTTGCCGACGACCGCGGCGAGGAACACGAGGGCCAACAGCAGCCGTGCGGTCACTTCCAGGGCTCGCATCCGTGCACCACCTCCTTGCCGGGAGGCCCACGCTAGGAGCGGTGGATACATCGCGAATACATCGAGCACCGTCGACGTCATGCGCGGCTGTACCGGCGGTGTACCGGCCCGCCGTAGCGTCCCGACACACAGATCGATCTCGGGAGGAGGTGAACGAATGTTCCGTCGACTGGAGACCCTGGGCGAGCGGATGCTGGGTGTGTTCGTCCCGAAGGTGACGGCAGCCGCCGGCTGTCCGCCGGACCCGTACTGCGCGCTCTGTGGCACCTGCTACTTCAAGCGGTGCAGCACGAACGGCGCCTGCAAGACGACCTGCGGCACCTGCGGTTACTACTGCAGCGCGGGCGTGAGCACGATGTCCGCCCTCTGCTGAGGCGGTGACGGCGTGCCGTCCGGCTTTCGGCCGGGCGGCACGCCGTTCTGCGTGGTGGTGCCGATGTGCTGGTCAGCTCGGACGCGGTCGCGGCCGGACCAGCACGCCGAGCACGTCCGGCTCGGCGAAGTAGCCACACTCGCGGGAGTCGTAGCTCTGCGACGGGTTGTCGCCGAGCAGCACCAGCCGGCCGGCCGGCACGTTCCGCTCACCGCCCTGGCGCAGCAGTGGCACGCGGTCCACCGGCACCGGGTCGCCCGGCACCGCGTACGCCCGCTTGATCAGCAGCCCGGGCGTGCCCGCCGCGTCGGCGTCCACGGGTCGCCCGGCGGTCATCTGCGCCGGCGCCACCACCACGACCACGTCGCCGGGACGGACCCGGGCCAGCGGCACCCGCCGGGCCAGCACCCGGTCGCCGGAGCGCAGGGTCGGCTCCATGCTCCGGCCCACGACCGCGACCAGCAGTAAGTGCCGGCGGGCCCAGAGCAGGCCGGCGGTGGCCACCGCGAACACGGCGGCCACCGCGAGCCATCCCAGCACCGGCATGGTCAGGCGCCGCGCAGGGTCGCGCCGAAGCGCTCCGCCGCGACCGCGACCGCCGCGTCCCGCGCGGCCAGCGCCTCCTCGACCGTGAGCGTCCGGTCCGGCGCACGGAACGTCAGCTTGTACGCCAGCGACCGACGCCCCTCGCCGAGCTGCGCGCCGGAGTACACGTCGAACAGCCGCACGTCCTCCAGTAGCTCCCCAGCACCCGTCTCCAGCGCCCGGCGCACCTGCTCGGCCGGGACCGCGTCGTCCACCACCAACGCCACGTCGATCAGCGCCGGCGGGAACCCGGACACCGTCGGCGCGGGCATCACCGGCACCGGCGGCAACACGTCGAGGTTCAGCTCCATGGCGCAGGTGCGGCGGGGCAACTCCAACGCCGCCACCGCCGCCGGGTGCAGCTCACCGGCGTAGCCGACCACTGTGTCGTCGACCCGCAGCTCGGCGCAGCGGCCCGGGTGCCACGGCGCGTACTCGGCGGCGCGGACCTCGACCCGCTCGTCGGGGACACCGGCGGCGGCCAGCACGTCGCGGGCCGCCTCGGTGGCGTCCGCCCAGCCGGCCGGCCGGCCCGCGCCCCACCAGCCGGCAGGGTCGAGATCGCCGGCCAGCACCGCCGCGACGTGCACCGGCTGCGCCGGCACCACCGCGTCGGCGGCGGCGAACTCCTCGTCGGTGGGTCGCCGGTCCACGCCCATCGGCGGCGGGCTGCCGGCGTCGGGGCGCGGGTGGAAGACCGCGCCGATCTCGTAGAGGGCCAGGTCACGGTGACCCCGCCCGAGGTTGCGCTTGAGGATGCCCAGCAGCGGGCCGAGCAGCGTGGTGCGCAGCAGCGGCTCCTCCTCGGACAGTGGGTTGGCGAGGCGCACCGCGGTCCGGCGCGTGTCGTCGGCGGGCAGGCCGAGCTGGTCGGCCAGCTCCGGCGACACGAACGGGTGCGCGAGCACCTCCACGTATCCGCGCTCGGCCAGCGATACCGCCACGGCCCGTCGGCGACGCTGGCGCGGGGTCAGGCCACTCCCGGGCGGCGCGCTCGGCAGCACCGACGGCACCTTGTCGTACCCGTCGAGGCGGACGACCTCCTCGACCAGGTCGGCCGGGTCGGTCAGGTCGGGCCGCCAGCTCGGCGGGGTGACGCTGAGCACCGTGCCGGCGCCGCTGGCCGTGCCGACCGCGCCCGGGTCCTCGGACAACCGGTCCGCGCCCTGCGCGACCGTGCAGCCCACCTGCTCCAGCAGGGCGACGACCCGTGCCGGCGGGTACTCGACGCCGACCCGCCGGGTCGGCAGGTCCGCCGGCAGGGTGATGGGGGTACGCGGCCGGACGTGGTCGATGTCCAGGATCTCCGCGCTCGGGGTTCCGCCACCGTGCTCGGTGAGCAACCGAACGGCACGCTCCAGCGCGACCAACGCCACGGCCGGGTCCACACCCCGCTCCCAGCGCTTCGCGGCCTCGCTGAACAGCTTGTGCCGGCGGGCGGTGCGCCCGACCATCGCCGGGTCCCAGTGGGCCGCCTCGAAGAGCACGGTGGTGGTGACGCCGGTGACGACCTCGCTGGTCTCGCCGCCCATCACCGCCGCGAGCGAGATGGGGACGCCGGCGCCCTCGCCCGCGAGGGGGTTGTCCAACCCAGCGTCGCAGATGACCATGTCGTCGGCGGTGAGGACGCGGTTGACCCCGTCCAGGGTGGTCAGCTTCTCCCCCGCCTCGGCACGCCGGACCACCAACGGCCCGACGATCCGATCGGCGTCGAAGGCGTGCATCGGCTGGCCCAGTTCCAGCATCACGTAGTTGGTGATGTCGACCGGCAGCGAGATGCTACGGATGCCGGCGGTGACGAGCCGCTGGGCCATCCACGACGGCGTGGGCGCGGCCGGGTCGACGCCGCGGACCAGGCGGGCGGTGAACCGGTCGCAGCCGACCGTGTCGCGGACCTGGACCGGGTACGCCGGCGCCTCGGTGCCACTCGGAGCAGGCACCAGGGCGGGGTCACGCAGCGGCACGTCGAACGCGTGCGACAACTCCCGGGCCAGGCCGCGCAGGCTCAGCGCGTACCCCCGGTCGGGGGTGATCTCCAGCTCGAACACGACGTCGTCGAGGCCCACGACGGGCCGCGCGTCGTCACCCGGCTTGGCGGCCCCGTCCGGCGGCAGCACGATGATGCCCGAGTGGTCGTCGCCCAGGCCCAGCTCCTTCGCCGAGCAGATCATGCCGGCCGAGTTGTGCCCGTACGTCTTGCGGGCGCCGATCGCGAAGCCACCGGGCAGCACACCACCGGGCAGGATCACCACCACCCGGTCACCGACGGCGAAGTTACGCGCCCCGCAGACGATCTCCTGGGGCTCGCCGGTGCCGTTGGCGGAACCCACGTCCACCCGGCAGAACCGGATCGGCTTCTTGAAGCCGGTCAGCTCCTCGATCTCGCGTACCTCGCCGACGACGAGCTGACCGGTGACGCTCTCGCGCAGGTCCACCACGGACTCGACCTCGATGCCGAGGTCGACGAGTGCCTGCTCCAGGTCACCGGTGGGCAGGTCGGCGGGGAGATCGACGTACTCCCGCAGCCAACTGACAGAAACTCGCATGACGTCAGACCACCGTTCCCGTGTCTCGTACCCGCATCGCCTACGCCCCGGTCCCGAGCGCGCGGCTGAACCGCACGTCGCCCTCGAAGAGATGGCGGATGTCGCTGACCCCGTGCCGGACCATCAGGGTCCGGTCGATACCCATCCCGAAGGCGAAGCCGGAGTAGACCTCCGGATCGACGCCGCAGGCGCGCAGCACCCGCGGGTTGACCATCCCGCAGCCACCCCACTCGACCCACTGCGGGCCGTCGCGGTGCTCCGGGAACCACACGTCGAACTCCGCCGACGGCTCGGTGAACGGGAAGTAGTGCGGACGCCACCGGGTCTTCGCCTCCGGGCCGAACATCGCCCGCGCGAAGTGGTCGAGGGTGCCCCGCAGGTGCGCCATCGTGATGCCCTTGTCGACGACGAGCCCCTCGGCCTGGTGGAACACCGGGCTGTGCGTGGCGTCGATCTCGTCGGTGCGGTAGACCCGGCCGGGGACGATCACGTAGATCGGCGGCTTGCGGCTGAGCATCGTGCGGGTCTGCACCGTCGAGGTGTGCGTTCGTAGCACCAGGCCGGAGCCCTCCGGTGCGATGTGGAACGTGTCCATCAGCCCGCGTGCCGGGTGGTCGGCGGGAATGTTCAACGCGTCGAAGTTGACCCACTCCAGGTCGACCTCGGGCCCCTCGGCCACCTCGTAGCCCATCCCGACGAACAGGTCGCTTATCGACTCCATCAGGGTGCTCAGCGGATGCCGGGCACCCCGGGGACGCCTGTCGTACGGCAGGGTGACGTCCACCCGCTCCTCGACGAGCACCCGCTCGGCCTGCTCGCGCTCCACCACCTCGGCGCGCTCGGCGTACGCGGACTCGATCGCCCGGCGGGCCTCGTTGACCCGCTTGCCGGCGTCGGACTTCGCGGCCGGCGGCAACGCGCCGATCTCCCGGCGTGCGAGGGAGACCGGGGACCGGTCACCGAGGTGCACGGATCGCAGCGCGGTCAACGCGTCCGGATCGGCAGCGGACTCGAACGCCTTCGTGGCGTCCGCGACGGCCTCGGCCAGGGCGGCGGGGTCGAGCAGGGCGACCTGCTTCGGGTCGTACGGATCGTTGCGGTAGCTCATGGCGTACGGGCACTCCCTCACGGCGGCGCCAGCCCTCAGCGGGGCGGCGAAGCGAGTCTACGGACGCGCGGCTGTGCCGCAGCCCGCCGGTAGGAGTTGCGCAGGAAGCAGGTCAGGCCCGCCGCCCGCCGACACCGGCGGGCTGGCTAAACGAACGCCGTGACGCGTTCATGGACGGACAATCTCCCCTGCTGTCAGTCGCGCCGGGTGTGGACACCCTCAGCGCTGTGCTCTCGCTGAAGCGTACAGGCAGACGGCCGCTGCGGCAGCCAGGTTGAGGCTCTCCGCGCGCCCGTACAGCGGCACCCGCACCCGGGCGTCGGCGGCGGCGGTCAACGCCTCGGGCAGCCCGTGCGCCTCGGAGCCGAACAGCCAGGCGGTGGGCCCGACGAGCCGACCGTAATCGGTCAGGTCGTCCAGGTCGCTGTCGCCGTACCCGGTGGTGGCGAAGATCGACAGGCCGGCGGCCCGGAGCGCGTCGACCACCGCGAGCGGGTCGGGCGCGCGGACCACGTCGACGTGGAACAGGCTGCCGGCCGAGGCGCGGACACACTTGCCGTTGTACGGGTCGACGGCGTCCCCGGCGAAGACCACCGCACCCGCGCCGGCGGCGTCGGCGGTGCGCAGCACGGTGCCGGCGTTACCCGGGTCGCGGATCTCGGCGAGCACCGCCACCAGCCGGGGAGCACCCGAGAGGGCCTGCTCCAACGACACGTCGAGGTGCCGGCAGACAGCGACCAGCCCCTGCGGGGCGACGGTCTCGGCCAACGCGGCGACCGCGTCATCGGTCACCTCGGAGACCGGCACGTCGGCCCGGGCCGCCGTGGCGGCCAACTCCGGATGCCGGTCCAGCGCTGCGGGCGTACCGAAGAGTTCGGTGACCACACCCGGCCGCGCCAGGGCCTCGCGGACCGCCTGCGGGCCCTCGGCCAGGAAACGGCCGGTGGCATCGCGGTCCCGGCGGCGTTGCAGACGGCGGGCGGCGACAACCCTGGGGGTACGCGGGGTGAAGGCCATGATGTGCGCTCCTTCGGCACGATCGAGGCGCCCCCCGGACGGCGGTGCCGACGCGGGAGACGCCTCGCTCTGGTGCGTGGGGATCAGGCGGCCTGAGCCGCCGCGCCACCGGTGCCCTCGGCCGTGACCGCGGCCCGGGCCAGCTCGACGATCGCCGCGAACGAGGCGGCGTCGTTGACGGCCATGTCGGCCAGGATCTTGCGGTCGACCTCGATGCCGGCCAGACGCATGCCCTGGATCAGACGGTTGTAGGTCATCCCGTTGGCCCGGGCGCCCGCGTTGATCCGCTGGATCCACAGCTGCCGGAAGTCGCCCTTGCGGTCGCGACGGTCCCGGTAGGCGTACTGCATCGAGTGCAGCACCTGCTCCTTGGCCTTGCGGTACAGCCGGGAGCGCTGACCGCGGTAACCACTCGCGGTCTCCAGCAGGGTACGACGCTTCTTCTGGGCGTTTACAGCCCGCTTGACGCGTGCCATCTCAACTCCTAGTTAGGTAAGGTGGCGCGCGTCAGCGGCCGAGCAGCTTCTTGATGCGCTTGACGTCAGCCTTGGCCACCTCGACCGTGCCGGTCAACCGGCGCGTACGGGTGGAGGACTTACCCTCCAGCAGGTGGCGCTTGCCAGCCTGCTCGGCCACGATCTTGCCACGGCCGGTCACCTTGACCCGCTTGCCCATACCCGTGTGGCTCTTCATCTTCGGCATGTGGAACGTCTTCTCCCTGTTACTTGCCGCTGGTTTCGGCGGCGGTGCCGGTGTCACCGGCCGTTGCGGTCTCGCCGGCCGTTGCGGTCTCATCGGCCGTTGCGGTCTCATCGGCTGCCGAAACGGCCGACTCGTCCACTGCCCGGTCCCGAGGTGCACCGCGGGACGCCGTGGCGGCGACCGCGGAGGCCTTGACGGCCCGAAGCGGAGCGAGAACCATGATCATGTTTCGGCCGTCCTGCTTCGGAGCGGCCTCGACGTATCCCAGGTCCGTGATCTCGGATTCGAGCCGACGCAGGAGCCGGTAACCCAGCTCCGGGCGACTCTGCTCGCGACCGCGGAACATGATCGTCACCTTGACCTTGTCGCCCGCCTTGAGGAACCGCACCACGTGACCCTTCTTGGTCTCGTAGTCGTGCGGGTCGATCTTCGGCCGAAGCTTCATTTCCTTGATGACGGTCTGCTGCTGGTTACGCCGCGCTTCGCGCGCCTTGAGTGCGCTCTCGTACTTGAACTTGCCGAAGTCCATGAGCTTGCACACCGGCGGGCGCGCCATCGGCGCAACCTCGACCAGGTCCAGATCGACGTCCGCGGCCAGCTGAAGGGCGCGCTCCAGCGGGACGATGCCCACTTGCTCACCCTCGGGACCGACCAGTCGGACCTCACGTGCCCGGATCTGCTCGTTCACGCGTGGTTCGACGCTGATGGGGCCTCCTCGAGTCGTTTCTGCTCAGGTGCCGACCCCTGCGGCTCCCGGATGGGAACCGACCCGGAAAACAGAAGGCCCCGGCATATGCCAGGGCCCGCTCGACCGGTCGGCACGATCACAGGATCGCGCATCCGGGACCGGGACATGCCCGGAACCGGTGACCGGACCCGGCCACCGTAGCGACTCGGGTGGGAGCAGGCGCTCCGCTTTCGAGGCTGTCTGCTCGCACGCGGAGACAGCCTGGTCGACTCGACAACACTACACCGTCGCCCCGCCCACTCCCAAACCGGACACCCACCCGGCATCGCCCAGCCGACGATGCTCGGGCCGCGCTGGGCCGGCGCCGGGCCGGCGCTGGGCTCGTGATCCTGCGCTGGCGCCCCAAGATCTGCACAGTTTCCCGGAAGTTGCTGCTTCTCGACGGCCGGAGGCAGCAACTTCCGGGAAGTTGCTGCCTCCGAGCGAGAAATCGGCGCGGCGCGGCGCGCCCGCGAGGGGCGGCTCAGGTGCCGACGGCGCGTTCGGCGAGGCGGGCCAGGTGGGCCTCGTGCAGCCGGCGCAGGGCGCGGACCCCGTCGACGGCCAACTCCTTGTCGGCCGCCTGGAGCGCGACCAGCGGCAGCAGGTCGTCGTCGTACAGCTCGAGACTGGCCCACGGCGCGCCACGATCGAAGCGAACGCCCCGGACGACCTCCCAGGGCAGCTCGTAGGAGCTGATGACGTTACGCACCCGGATGCCCCGCCCGTCCGCTTCCACGCGGGGGCGGGTGAACAACAGGAAACCCAGCGCGCCGAAGATGCCGAGGCCGATCATGGCGATCTGGTCACCGCGCTGGAAGCTGCCGTACCCGTCGCCGGTCGACCCGGTCAGCGAGGTGGCCACCAGGGCGAACACCACCACCAGCACGATCGCCGCCGACCAGCACACCACCCGGATGCGGCGAGGCTTGAGGCGGACCAGTTCGGTGTCACTCACCCCATCAGTCTGCCACTCGCCTACGCGCGCGGGACGCACCACCCGCCGAGGCACCGACGGGGATCACCCAGTGTTCTGGCCGAGGATCCGTCGTCGCAGATCACGTCGCCGGCACCCCAGCCTGCACGGGTCGAGGCTGGCGCGAGCGCCGTCGGCGCGCCCCTGGTCGAGTTCGATGACGACGACCGTGGCGCCCAGGGTGGTCAGCTGGGCTCAGAGCATGATCAGCAGGTCAGGACGCCCTCAGCGAGTTCCAGGAGTTTGTCGCCAAACTTCTGCTCTCCGTTGTTCTGCATCGTGGGGAACTCAAGCAGGTCGGCGATCGCCTGGACCCAGTGTTGTTTCTGTTCGTGGGTTAGTCGGCCGCGGTTGAGTTCGATGAAGGTGTTGGCGTCGGCGAACTGTCCTGCCTTTATGTCGTCGATGACGGTGAGCACTGATGCGCTGATGTCGGTGGTGCCGACCGCGGCGACCATGGCAGCCAGGCGTCCGGTGGTGAGGCCGCCGTCAAGGTCGGCATTGAGCTGTCCGGCGGTGTCGAGTGTGCCCACAGCGGTGAGCAGTGTCGCGGGTTTGTCCGCCGCGTCGGCCAGGGCGTAGTCGAAGACGATGTCGGCGTGGCCTGTCGCGCCGAACTCGAGGATCGGTGCGTAGCGGCTCAGGTCGGGCTGGTCGGGTACCCGTTCGATCATCTGCTCGACGTGGGCCAGGCTGTCCCGCATGTGCTGCGCTGACCAGCGCTCGCGCGCTTTGGCGAACACACGACGGGCGGTGGTGAGGTCGGGCGCCCAGATCAGCTCGCCGAGGGTGTCGTCGATTCGCGTGACGACGTTGGTGCGGCGGGCGAGTGCGGCGGCAACGCGCAGGGCATCGGGAGTGATGTCCGGCCAGAGGCGCCCGGACGGGGTGGCCTCCCACCAGGAGGACTCAAGACCGGCACTGACGCTATCGGGCCGTCGCAGGGTCGGGTTCAGAATCGTGGCGCCGTAACGCTGGACCACGATGAGCAACTCGGCGTCGATCGCGTTGCGGGCGACCACGACCGGCAGTCGGTCACGTTGTGCGAGTTGCTCGAGCAGATAGTTCAGAGCCTTGATGTCCGCCTCGTCCGCGGACGCGCCAGGACGCGCGGAGGCGAGTAGAACCACCGGGTGGTCGACGTCGGCCGCCCCAGCCAACTGCGAGATCAACTTCTGCAATGCCGGCGCGGCGGACCTGCCGATCACGTACACGTTAGGATGCTGCTCGGCGACCCCACCGGACAACCGCACCGACCAACTCGGCAGCCCGACCGCCTCCACACTCACCGGCTGTGTCGGACGTTGGATCTCGTCCGACAGCGGAATGAGCGTCAACAAGGACCTGTCGAGGGGCAGCCGACCCAACAGACCGGTCTGTGGGTCGACAACGGCGACTCCACGCTCATCGCGGATGCCAACAAGGACGTGGCTGACCTGACCCTCGGGCCGGCCCACGGTGATGAATGCCCGCGATCCGGGAAGAGCCCTCCGCAGCGCCTGCAGCGCCGACTCGATGGTCGGAATTTCGTACACCCGCTGCTGACCACCGGTCAGCCCCAACACTTGCTGCTGATAATTGAGCAGATCATCGCCGAGCAACGGCGGGGTGGTCGCGGCCTCGTAGACGAGCCCATTCTCCCGGAACGACAAATCCACCGACAGTGCCGCGATGACACAGTTGGTCGCGTAAGCGCCGCCAGCGTCACGACCCGGATTGATGTTGGCCAGCCAAGGGTACTGCGCGTGCAGCAACTCGTTCGTGTAGTCGGACGGCACCTCCCGCGTCTCCACGTCAACGCCAATCCACCCGAAGCGTGTGGCGCGGACAGCCGACACTCGCGCTTGATCAATTTCGGTCTCACTGTCACTGTTCGCGCTACCCAGCTCTTGATCATGCGAATAGGTCACATCCCAGTAGCCGTTCAGACCCCGCGCGCTTCGCCCTTGCGATCCAGCTGGCACCTCCCGAAACTCCGGCGGCTTTGGAAGCCGCTGCGTCAGGCGGCGGCCAACCTCGAAGAGATCCTCGCTGCCCTGGTCGGGAAATGCGTTGAGTTTCGGAATCGCCCCCTTCATCTTGAGGAAGTAGTGACCGACGGTGGTCGAACTGGGCGACCACGGCCAGGCGTCCACAACCAACGAATTCGGGTGCCCGGGGTGACCAACCAGGACGTACACATGTTCGACAGGGTGCCAAACCACGGTTATGGGAACGCCCCGCATCTGCGGTTTATTCCACAGCAGGCAGAATGCTACCGACGCATACTCTTCACAGTTCCCACCGCGGAACCAAGTGGCCATATAGGCGTTCCAACCCCTCCTTTGAAGCAAACTCAAATCGCTCACGCTTTGCCGAAGATAAGATTCATTTCGAATTTCATCATTCACTAAATTGGACACTCGACGGCCATACTTGTCGGCGGTGCGGTAATTGTTGGACGGCCCATATCGCAGACGCCGCCTCACCTCGGCGATGACATCGCGGGCGACGTCGCGTGATACGCGGCGCCAGGTATCCTCGAACGTCTTGCCCCCCGCCACAACGTCGGCCAACCCGTCCATCTGCGTGGCGTTCCGCTCAAGCGTCGTGATCTGCCTCTGCATTGCATCACTGACGGCCCTCAACAAGGTACTCAGCAACACGCGAGGACTGTCACGATTTTGCAACTCACGACCTAGCCTGACGAAAGCAGCTTGCTGCTGCCTGTTCCGCGCTGGCCGGCCGCTCAGATCGATGTACTCAAGCAGCTGTCGAGCGAAATCGTGATGCGACCGAGGGATCCACCGCACCACCAATTGCGTCAAGCTGTCGCGCGCCCCATGATCCCCCCACACCCCTGTCCGTAGCTGCTCCAGATCGGTGTTTCGCTGGCGCCCGAGCTCGGCTGCTCTCTGGCGCAGGTCTTGAACGACCACTTTGGCTTGATTTACCACCCCGTCCCATGTTTGCTCGAATACCCTATTCAACGCAACGTGGTGCTCGAAGACTTCGTCTTCCATTGTGGTGGAATTTTGCGTTTGCAGGTGGCGGGTCCGCAGAAACAAGGTGGTGGCCTCGACGAGCGGCTCGAATTCTCCCTCGACGGCCAATCCGTGCAAAGAATCGACGGCGTCGTCGACTCTGACGCGAGCCTCGTTCACGTCGTTGTAAGCCCGGTTGAGCGGTATGCTGCCAGTCGAGCGCCGGGACGTGCCGTGCAGCGGAAACGGCACGCCGGTGATGGTGGGGACGTCATCGACGGACGGGGCGAGAGAGTCCAGCGCGCCGGCTGTGGGGGCTTGTTCGCCGACGAGCACTCGACCGTGGTCGTCGGTCAGCGCCACTCCCAGACCACGTCGAGCCTCCGACAACCGCGGGCGGTGTTGGATTACCTTTGCGGTCCGGTGTCCCTGCACCGCCGGCGCCTGCGGGGCGTCGATGTACTCACGAACCCAGCCCCAGGAGAAGAGGCGTAGACGACCGTCGGCGTCGAGTACCGTGCGACCTACCAGCACCTCGGTGCGCTCATCGTCTGTCGCTGCGGACGTGAGATGTTGCACGTAGGCGGTGCCGCCCATAGCGAGGACCCGGGGGTACGTCGGTGCAAGCGTCGCGAACAGTCTGGCGGCGAAGTCGTCAAGAATCGTAGGTGTTTCGGCCGCGCCACACTGCACGAGGACGATCGTCTTGCCGTGTGATCGAGGGTCTGCGGCGATCACTTCCCATAGCTTGACAACGGTGAGAAGTCGCTCGCCGAGGCCAGGGCCGTCCAGGTCGCCGTGAACGAAGACCGGGTATTCGTCGTCGGCGGCGTGGAAGGCATCAGCGGCGGCAATTTGCGCACCCTGATCAGAGGTCAAAAGTCTCAAGCCCGGACGCTCGAGGTAGGTGACCGCGAGCGCAGCACTGTCCGAGACGACGGCCTCAAGCGGCGTGGTCGCCAGGGCGGTGGCCTTGTTCGACATTCGGGCGGGAGCGATGCTCAGGGCGCCCGGCCGTCGAGGCAGAGTCGCGGCCCGTAGGCCCGATGGGGTGTCGTGTAGGAGTCCGACGCCTCCGGGGAACTGTAGTGCCAGCACCGTCGCGGCAGTTTCGTCGCCGCGCGCGCCGATCGTGACCAGCCCAGCCTCACCGGGTTCCAGGGCCATCAGGGCGCGCAGCAGGCCGTTCACCTCACCCACGACAGGCGAAGCCTCTCCGACCACGGTGGTGAGTTCGTCGATACCAGCGATGCCGCCGACCCGGTCGATGAGGTTGTCCAAGATGGGCCGTGGGATGCCCAACTCGGCCCGGTCGGCCTCGATCAACCGGACCTGGCTGAGCATTGGTGGGCCGGTCAGTACCTGCGGCAGGCCGCCGCCAAGGTCACCATCGGTGGCCGGATGCTCGGTGAGCAGATGAGGGTCCGGCAATACCAGTACGTACTCCGCGTCAGCCGACGCCAGCGCCGGACGTCCCTGGGCATCGATCGCCACTACCACCCGCTCAGGCGGACTCCCAGCGAGCCGATCACCGGGGACAAGTACGGGCAGGCCGAGCTTGTCCGCCCGAGCGACTGCGCCGGCCATGTCGAGTTTCGTCACCACTGACATTGCCGACCCGTCTACCATTTGCGCCACCACGGCCAGCGGTTGCGCCAGCAGCACGTCACGGACCACTGCGGACCCGACCGCCTCCGGTGCCACGTGGAGCAGGTGTGCGCCGGGTACCGCCTGGGCCTGGAACACCTCAAGCGGCACCGAGCCCTGCTCCAGGCTCACATACACGCCCTTCGGCAGCCAGGTCAGCGAGAACTCACGACATTCGTCCATGACCGTCTATTCCCCTCGTGCGCGTGGGTACGGGCGCCATCATTCGGCCTGTCGACTGCTGGGGCACTGGTCCGACCAAGCCGGCGAGCAGTCAGAGGCGGCAGGCGTGGATGTTGGTCACCAGGATGGCGCGGGCCCCGAGGTCGTACAGCTCGTCCATGATCCGGTGCACGTCGTCGCTGAGCACCATGGCCTGCACGGCCACCCAGCCCTCGCGGTGCAACGGCGAGACGGTGGGTGACTCGATGCCGGGGGTCAGCCCACTGGCCCGGTCCAGCAGACCGGCCGGCACGTCGTAGGCGAGCATCACGTAGCGGCGGGCCACCAGCACGCCGTGCAGGCGGCGCATCAGCTGCTCGGCCTGGGCGTGGGCGGGCGCGCCGGCACGGCGGACCAGCACCGCCGACGAGAGCAGCAGCGGCTCGCCGAACACCACGAGGCCCGCCTGACGCAACGTCGCGCCGGTCTCCACCACGTCCGCGATCACGTCGGCGACACCGAGGCGTACGGCGTTCTCCACGGCGCCGTCGAGGCGGATGACCTCGGCCTTGACGCCCGCCTCGTCGAGGTGCCGCTCGACGAGCCCCGGGTAGGCGGTGGCGATCCGGTGCCCGCCGAGCTCCTGCACGGAGGCGATGTCGTCGGGGCGGGCGGCGAAGCGGAAGGTGGCCCGGCCGAAGGCGAGGTCGACGACCTCCTCGGCGGGTGCGGCCGAGTCGATCAGCAGATCGCGGCCGGTGATGCCGAGGTCGAGGTCACCGGAGCCGACGTAGGTGGCGATGTCCTTGGGACGCAGGTAGAAGAATTCGACGTCGTTGCCCTCGTCGCGGCAGACGAGGTCCTTGGGGTCGGTGCGCTGGCGGTAGCCCGCCTCGCGCAGCATCTGGGCGGCCGGCTCGGCGAGGGTGCCCTTGTTGGGGATGGCGACACGCAACATGACGGAGTGCTCCTTCGATCGATTCTGATCAACGACGGGGCGCACTCACAGATGTCGGTAGACGTCCTTCAGTTCGAGACCGCTGGCGAGCATCAGCACCTGGACCTGGTAGAGCAGTTGGGAGATCTCCTCGGCGGTGCGCTGGGGCCCCTCGTGCTCGGCGGCCATCCACGACTCGGCCGCCTCTTCGACGACCTTCTTGCCGATGAAGTGCACGCCCTTGTCCAGCGCGGCGACGGTGCCCGAGCCCGGGGTGCCGGCGGCGGCCTTGGCCTGCAGCTCGGCGAACAACTCCTCGAACGTCTTCACGGGGAACGATTCTTCCAGCCGCCGGGCCGGGGCCCCGAGTCCGGGTCCGACCCAACCCAGCAGGCGGACAATTCCCTACCATCGCGGTGGGAAGATCTTCGATCGATGCTCGTTGAGCTTTACGCTGTCCGCCATGGCCAGCCGCTCGCGTCTCATCGCGCTCACCCTCGCCGGCACCGTCGTCGCCGCCATCGCCGGATGCGCGCCGCAGGACGAACCGACCCCCACCGTCACCGCCGCTCCGTCCTGCGCCAAGGACAGCCTGCCCACCCGTACGCCGGGCAAGCTCACCATCGCCACCGACCAGCCGGCCTACGAGCCGTGGTTCCGGCAGGACAAGCCGGACAACGGGGAGGGCTTCGAGGCCGCCGTCGCGTACGCGGTGGCCGAGAAGCTGGGCTACGCCCGGGGCGACGTCACGTGGACGCGGGTCAAGTTCGACACGGCGATCGCGCCCGGCCCCAAGAGCTTCGACTTCGACATCAACCAGTTCTCCATCACCGAGGAGCGCAAGCAGGCGGTGGACTTCTCCGCGCCGTACTACCTGGTGCGGCAGACCGTCATCGCGCTCAAGTCGTCGAAGATTGCCGGCAAGACCGCCCTGGCCGACCTGCGCGGCGCCAAGCTCGGCGCCCAGGTGGGCACGACCAGCTACCAGGCGATCACCGAGGTGATCAAGCCGACGGCTAAGCCGCAGGTCTACAACAGCAACGACGACGCCAAGAAGGCCCTGCAGAACGGGCAGATCGACGGTCTCGTGGTGGACCTGCCGACGGCCTTCTACATCACCGGCGCGGAGATCACCGACGCGGTGATCGTCGGGCAGGTGCCGCAGGTGGGCGTGCCGGAGGTGTTCGGGCTGCTGCTGGACAAGAACTCACCGCTGACCCGCTGTGTGAGCGGCGCGGTCGGTCAGCTCAGCGAGGCCGGCACGCTGAGGGAGTTGGAACAGAAGTGGCTCGCGCAGGTGGCAGGGGCGGCCGAGCTGAAGTGACGCCGCGGGACCACACCCCCTCCGCGGCGCAGGTCCGGCGGTCGGCGTACCGGCGTCGACAGACCGTCTACAGCGTGCTGATCGCGGCCTCCTCCACGGCGGCGCTCGGCACGTTGCTGGTGGTCGCGGTGACCGGCGCGCCGGGCTGGGACCGGGTACGGCGATCGTTCCTGGACCCGAGGATCGCCGCCGACGCGTTGCCGGCCGTACTGGACGGGCTCTGGCTCAACGTACGGCTGCTGGTCTGCTGCGCGGCCGGCGCGCTGCTGCTCGGGCTGGTGATCGCCGTGCTGCGGACGCTGCGCGGCCCGATCTTCTTTCCGGTACGGGCGCTGGCCGCCGGCTACACGTACACGTTCCGCGGCCTGCCGTTGATCATCGTGCTCTACCTACTCACCCTCGGCGTGCCCGGGTTGCGGCTGCGGGGCATGCCGTCGATGCTGGTGCTGGGCGGAATCGCGCTGGTGCTCACCTACGGCGGCTACCTGGCCGAGGTGTTCCGGGCCGGCATCGAGTCGGTGCACCCCAGCCAACTCGCCGCGGCTCGTTCGCTGGGTCTGACCTACCGGCAGACGATGCGGCACGTGGTGCTGCCGCAGGCCGTCCGCCGGGTGGCGCCACCGCTGCTCAACGACGTGGTGGCCCTGCAGAAGGACGTCGGGCTGGTCTCGCTCGCCGGTCCGATCGACGCGGTACGCGCCGCCCAGATCGCGACCGCCCAGTCGTTCAACTACACCCCGTACGTCGTGGCGGGCGTGCTGTTCGTGTTGCTCGCGATCCCGCTGATCGCGGTCACCGACTGGGTGACGCTGCGCTCGGCCCGTCGGCAGTCGGGAGGCTGACCGTGACGCTGCTGCGCTGTCGTGGCTTGCGCAAGGAGTACGGGGGCCACGTCGTGCTGGACGGGCTCGACCTGACGGTCGCCGAGCGCCGGGTGGTGGCCCTGATCGGGGCGTCCGGGTCGGGCAAGTCGACTCTCCTGCGGTGCGTGAACCTCCTCGACGAGGTGGACGACGGCACCATCGAGCTGGACGGGGAGGACATCTCCGACCCGCGTGTCGACGCCGACCGGGTACGTCGACGGATCGGCATGGTGTTCCAGGCGTACAACCTGTTTCCGCACCTGAGCGTGCTGGACAACATCACCCTCGCGCCCCGGCGCGTGCACCGACGTTCCCGTGCCGAGGCCGAGGCCCAGGCCCGCGACCTGCTCGACCGGGTGGGTCTGGGCGCGAAGGCGCACGCCTATCCGGACGGTCTCTCCGGTGGGCAGCAGCAGCGGGTGGCGATCGTCCGGGCGCTGGCCAACTCGCCCCGGCTGATGCTGCTCGACGAGGTCACCTCGGCGTTGGACCCGGAACTCGTCGGCGAGGTGCTGACGATGATCCGGGATCTGAAGGCCGACGGCATGACCATGGTGCTGGCCACCCACGAGATGGGCTTCGCCCGCGAGGTCGCCGACGAGGTGTGTTTCCTCGACGCCGGGCGCGTCGTCGAGAGCGGCCCGCCGGAGCAGGTGCTCGGCGAGCCGACGCAGCCCCGGACCCGCCAGTTCCTGCGCCGGATCATCGAGGCCGGCCGCCTCTGACGAGCCGGACACCAAAGGCCCGGCCACCGCCCGAGGCCCGGCCACCGCCGAAGACCCTGCCACCGCCCGAGGCCGGGCCACCGCCGGAGAGCGGACGGCCGACCGAGGGGCGGTCAGCCGCCGAAGCCGACCCGCTGGGCGTTGCCGGCGGCGACCGTACGCACGGCCAGCGCGGCGTCGAGCGCCGCGACGGTCGCCGCCCAGCCCTTGTCCTCCGCCGAGCCGGGCAGCCCCGCCCGGTCCCGGGCCTGCTCGATGGTCTCCACGGTGAGCACACCGTGCGCGACCGGCTTGCCCTCGTCCAACGCCACCCGGGTCAGCCCGTCGGTGACCGAACGGCACACGTAGTCGAAGTGGGCGGTCGCGCCGCGCACGACCACGCCGAGCGCGACCACCACGTCGCAGCGGCGCGCGAGGGCCTGGGCGACGACGGGCAGCTCGACCGAGCCGGCGACGCGGGCGACCACGGATCGCGCGCCGCACGCCTCGGCGGCCGCGACCGCGCGCTCCAGCATGTGGTCGGTCAGGTCGCCGTGCCAGCGCGCGGCCACCACGCCGACGGTCAGCCCCGCGGCGTCCACCGCGTCGACTCCCGGCTCACCGAAACCCGCCATCGTCATGCTCCGATCTCGTCGTTGGCGACCGGACGCCCCAGCGGCGCCTCGGACATCTCGTCCAACTCGTCCAGCAGGTGACCCATCCGGTCCCGCTTGGTGCGCAGGTAGCGCAGGTTCTCCGGGTGCGCGCCGGCCGGCAGACCCTCACGGCCGGTGATGGTCAGCCCGTAGCCCTCCAGCCCGGCCCGCTTGGCCGGGTTGTTGGTCAGCAGCCGCATCGAGCGCACGCCCAGGTCGTAGAGGATCTGCGCACCGGTGCCGTAGTCGCGCGCGTCGGCCGGCAGACCCAGGTCCAGGTTGGCGTCCACGGTGTCGCGGCCCTGGTCCTGCAACTGGTACGCCTGGAGCTTGTGCAGCAGCCCGATGCCGCGCCCCTCGTGGCCGCGCACGTACAGGACCACGCCCCGGCCCTCGCGGGCGACCCGGGCCAGCGCGGCGTCCAACTGTGGTCCGCAGTCGCAGCGCAGCGAGCCGAACACGTCCCCGGTCAGGCACTCGGAGTGCACCCGGACCAGCACGTCCTGGCCGTCGCCGAGGTCACCGATGACCATGGCGACATGCTCGGCCGGGTCGTGCTCGGCGCGGTAGCCGAGCGCCCGGAACACCCCGTGCCGGGTCGGCATCCGCGCCTCGGCCACCAGCTCGACCTGCTTCTCGGTACGCCGCCGGTAGGCGATCAGGTCGGCGATGGTGATCAGCACGAGGCCGTGCTCGGCGGAGAACTTCTCCAGATCCGGCAACCGCATCATGGTGCCGTCGTCGTTGATCAGCTCGCAGAGCACGCCTGCCGGGCGCAGGCCGGCGAGCCGGGTCAGGTCGATCGCCGCCTCGGTGTGCCCTGGCCGGCGCAGCACCCCACCCTCGCGGGCGCGCAGCGGCACGACGTGACCGGGACGCGCCAGGTCGGTCGGGTCGGTGGCGGCGGCGGCGAGCAGCCGGATCGTGTGTGCCCGGTCGGCCGCCGAGATGCCGGTGCTGATCCCCTCCCGGGCGTCCACGGTCACCGTGTACGCGGTGCCGCGCCGGTCCTGGTTGGTGTGGTGCATCGGCGGCAGGTCGAGCCGGTCGGCCTCGCTCTCGGTCAACGGCACGCAGACGTACCCCGAGGTGTAGCGCACCATGAACGCCATCAGTTCCGGCGTGGCCAACTCGGCCGCGAAGATCAGGTCGCCCTCGTTCTCCCGGTCCGCGTCGTCGACCACGACGACGGGCCGTCCGGCCGCGATCTGGGCGACCGCCTGCTCGATGTCGGCGAAGCTGCTCATGCGACGGCCTCCGTGTAGGTGGGCGGGAGTGCGGTGGCCGGCCGGGTGGCGCGCGACGTGCGCCACCAGGCGGCGAAGCCCCAGGCGCAGAACGCGCCGTAGACCAGGTACATGGCCGCCGACGGGTAGAACCCGCCGCGCAGCAGCAGCGGCACGCCGACGGCGTCCACCGCGATCCACACCAGCCAGAACTCGACCCAGCCGCGGGCCATGCCGTAGGTGGCGAGCAGGCTGCCGGTGAGGATCCAGGCGTCCGGCAGCGGACCCCAGGAGCCCAGCGCCTTGAGCAGCGGGTACGCCGCCGCGGTGCCGACGACGGCGACCAGCAGCATCGCGAGCCGCTCCCGACCGGTGGCCCAGCGCGGCAGCACCGCGGCGTGCTGGGCGTCGGCGCGGCTGTTGCGTCGCCACCGCCACCAGCCGTAGACGCTGACGAGGAAGAAGAAGACCTGCCGGCCGGCCTGCCCGTACAGGTCGTGAGCCTGCGGGGTGGCGAACACCCCGCCGAGGAAGACGGTGAACAGCAGCGCGTTGCCGATCATGCCGACCGGCCACGCCCAGACCAGCCGACGCAGCCCGAGCAGCGCGGAGATCAGGCCGAACGCGTTGCCGACGATCTCCCGGACCAGCACCGGCGAGCCGGCCACCTGCACCTGGGCGTCGAGCAGCCAACCGAGGGCGCTCATCAGGCCACCTCACCGGTGTCGGCGAGCCGGCTGCCCAGCAGCCGCTCGACGTACTTGGCCACCACGTCGACCTCGAGGTTGACCGGGTCGCCGACGTGCTTCGCACCGAGGGTGGTCAGCTTCAGGGTGGTCGGGATCAACCCGACGGCGAACTCGTCCGTGCCCACCTCGGCGACGGTCAACGAGACGCCGTCGATGGTGATCGACCCCTTCTCCACGACGTAGCGGGACAGCCCTGCGGGGAGCCGGAACCGCACGGTCTCCCACTGCTCGGCCGGCTCCCGGGAGATCAGTTCGCCGACGCCGTCAACGTGGCCCTGCACGAGGTGCCCGCCGAGACGGCTGCCCAGCGCCGCGGCCCGCTCCAGGTTGACCGGGTCGCCGGGGCGCAGCGCGCCCAGCGCGGAGCGGCGCAGGGTCTCGCCCATGACGTCGGCGGTGAAGACGCCGTCCGTCGCGTCCACGACGGTCAGGCAGACACCGTTGACGGCGATGGAATCACCGTGGCGGGCGTCGGACGTGACCAACGGCCCGCGCACGGCGAGAAGCGCCGAATCGCCCGCCGTGGCCGTGACGCGCACGATCTCGCCCAATTCCTCGACAATGCCAGTGAACATGTCAGGCCTCCCTCTTGCGGGGCAAAGCGGTGATCCGGAGATCCGGACCGACCTGCGTAACGTCGACGAACTCCAGATCGATGGCCTCAGCGATGGTCGTCACTCCCGCGTCGACCAGGGCGGTGGGGCCGGCGCCGAGCAGCCGCGGCGCGACGTACCCGACGATCTTGTCCACCAGCCCGGCGGCGAGGAACGCGCCGGCCAGCCGGGGCCCACCCTCCAGCAGCACCGCACGGACGCCGCGCTGGTGCAGCGCCGCGAGCAGCGCCGGCAGGTCGACCCGGCCGTCCGGACCCGCGCCGACGTCGGCGGCGGTCGCGATCCACGTCCGCGCGGCGCCGTCGCGGACCCGGGCGTCGACCGGGGTACGTCCCGAGCTGTCCACCACCACCCGCAGCGGCTGCCGGATGGCGAGGCTGCCGTCGCGCAGATTCCGGGCGGTCAGGCGGGGGTCGTCGGCGAGCACGGTGCCCACCCCGGCGATTACCGCGTCGACGGTGCCGCGCAGGGCGTGCACGTCGATCCGGGCCGCCTCCGAGGTGATCCACATGCTGGTGCCGTCCGCGGCGGCGGACCGGCCGTCCAGGGTGGCGGCGTACTTCCAGATGACGTACGGCCAGCCCCGGCGCATCGAGGTCAACCAGGCCACGTTTCCGGCCTCGGCTTCGTCACCGCGTACCCCCAGGTCCACCTGGAGCCCGGCGGAGCGCAACGTGGCGGCGCCGCCGGAGGCCACCGGGTTCGGATCCGGCACGGCGATGACCACGCGGGCCACCCCGGCCTGGACCAGCGCGGTGCTACAGGGGCCGGTGCGGCCGGTGTGGTCGCAGGGTTCCAGAGTGACGACCGCGGTGCCGCCCTTCGCGCGCCGCCCGGCCTGCGCCAGGGCGACGATCTCGGCGTGCGGCCCGCCGGCGTAGGCGTGGAAGCCCTCGCCCACGACCTGGCCGTCCTCGTCGAGCAGCACGCACCCGACAACCGGGTTCGGGCTGGTGGTACCCAGCCCGCGTGCCGCCAGCTCGATCGCACGCCGCATCGCCTCGTCGACGGAGACGCTGGCCATCGCCCTGCCCTGCCCTCTCACTCGCCGGTGCGCGCGGGCGGGTCAGGGAGGCGGCATGGACCGCGGGCAGGCGGCGGCGGATTCCGGGTACGGCACAGCCGCCCCGGGAAGGGCGGCAGGCACGCTGAAGCCAGCGGCCGGCTCGGACCCGTCCGTCCCGCGCGCTGTCTCCCATCCGGACTGTCTGGGCGCGGACGAACCGCTCCCAACCGTCGGCCCCGGATTTTCACCAGGTCCACCGTGCGGCCGAAGCCGTCCGGGTCGCGGGCTGACCACGGTCTGACCGTGGATCACCGCCGGTTCGGAATTTCACCGAGTCCCGCCAGCGCGTGGTGGGTACTTCGCAGTCTTACACGCCGAACCCGGTGTGTCGTTATCGAGGCGAGCTACTTCACAGCGGGATCACGCCTCAGGGGACACCGCGCCGCCGGTCCACGGCGACGTACGACCCCGGCTGGCTCTTGGCGACCGTCTTCATCTCCGAGGCCACCGCGATCGCCTCGAGCGGGTCGGTGAAGCGCTTGCCGGCGTCGGACAGGGAGACGCCGATCGAGAGCGTGACCAGGGCCGCCCGTCGGATGTTGCCGCGTCGGTCCTTCAACTCGACGAACCCGCGCTCGCGGTCGGTCGGGTCGTAGAGCGTGTCGGCGGACTTCTCGAAGTCGACCACCGCCCGGGAGGTGAGCGGGCGGACCTGGTCGGGTGCGCAGACGATCACGAAGTCGTCGCCGCCGACGTGGCCGAGGAAGGCCGGCGGCAGACCCACCGCCACCACCGCACGGTGCAGGCTGCGGGCCAGCGCGGAGATGAAGTCGTCGCCCCGGACGAAGCCGTACCGGTCGTTGACGCTCTTGAACCGGTCGATGTCGATGTAGCCGACCGCGTAGTCGACCCCCTGGCGGACCCGGTCGCTGATCTCCCGACGGATGCGGCTGTTGCCAGGCAGTCCGGTGAGCGGGGAGACCTCCCGGAACTCCTTGTTGCGCCGCAGCGTCGAGGAGACCCGGGCCACCAACTCGGCGGTGTCGAACGGCTTGACCAGGTAGTCGTCCGCGCCCGCGCTGAGCCCGTGGACCTTGTCCACGGTCATTCCCTTGGCGGTCAACATGATCACCGGCAGGGCGGAGGTCATCGGGTCGGCACGCAGCCGCCGAGTCAGTTCCAGACCGTCGACACGGGGCATCATGAGGTCGACCACCGCGAGGTCCGGCCGTTGCCGCTCGATGATCTCCAGGGCCTCCTGACCGTCGCTGGCGTGGATCACCTCGAAGCCGTGCAACCGCAGGTTGAACTCGACGAACCGGGCGATGTCCTCGTCGTCGTCCACGACGAGGATCACGTCCTTGCGATCGACCTCGGGCTCCACCTCAGGCCTCGGGCGCCGCGCGTTCCGCCAGTGCCCGCAGGTGCCGGACCGCCTCCGCCGGGTCGGCGGCGCCGTAGACGGCGGTCCCCGCCACGAACGCGTCGGCACCGGCGGCGGCCGCCTGCTCGATGGTGTCGGCGGCGATCCCCCCGTCCACCTCGATGCGCAGCTCCAGGTGCCCGGCGTTCACGTGCCGGCGGGCGGCGCGGACCTTGTCCAGCAGTTGCGGGATGAACCGCTGACCGCCGAAGCCCGCCTTGATCGTCATGATCAGCAGGGTGTCGAAGCTGGGCAGCAGGTCCAGGTACGGCTCGATCGGGGTGTCCCGGTCGATGGCCAGTCCGGCCTTCGCGCCGGCCGAGCGCAGGTCCTTGGCCAGGGCCACCGGGTCGTCGGCCGCCTCCGCGTGGAAGGTGACGTTGTACGCCCCGGCGTCGGCGTACCCGGGCGCCCAGCGGCGCGGATCGGAGATCATCAGGTGCACGTCGAACGGCATCGTGGTGGCGGCCCGCAGGCTCTGCACCACGGGCAGTCCGATGGTCAGGTTGGGCACGAAATGGTTGTCCATCACGTCCACGTGCAACCAGTCCGCGGCGTCCTCGACGGCACGGACCTCTTCGGCGAGGTGAGCGAAATCGGCGGCCAGGATGCTCGGCGCGACGATCGGCGGCGGTACGGTCACGGGGCCAGTGTACGAACGCGGCCACCCGCCGCCCGCAGCACGGCACCAACTCCGACACGCTGTGATCCAGCAGTGACCAGTAGTGCAGAATAAGCCGGTCCGGGCCATCGATTCCGGACGAACAGACATCAGTGGCTGGCCGATCGACCCAAACGCGACGACACTCCAAGCGGGACGGTGCCGTAGGCTCCACGCCCGCCGGGGTCGCGCCGCGGGGCGCGGCGACCGGTCGCCAGCTCCCGGGAGGGCGGACGATGCGACGGTGGCTTGCAGCGCTGGCGCTGGTCGGCGTCACGACGATGCTGCTGTCCGGCTGCGCGCCGGCGCGGGGCGCGGACGGTGATCTCACCGACGACTGGCCGGAGCTGCGGGTTCCACGACCCTTCACCCCGGCCACCGACACCTGCCTGCCCCGGATCACCTCGGTCGTGCAGGCCAGCACGTACGAGACCGTGGACTGCGCCCACAGCCACCTCGCCGAGGCGATCCACGTCGGCACGTTCACCGGCCCGGCGGCGCATGCCGGGGCTCGGCCGGGCCCCGGCACGACCGCGTTGCGCGCGGCCCGCTCCGAGTGCGACCAGCGGGCCCGGGAGGTGCTCGGCGGCGACTGGCACGCGGCGCGGCTCACCCTGACCCTCTCGCTGCCCACGGCACCGGCCTGGACCGGAGGCGCACGGTGGTTCCGTTGCGACCTCAGCGAGACCGACAGCATCGACAACACCCGGCCGGTGAACCGGGTCGGCAGCCTGCGCGGCGCGTTGATCGGCGACAGCCCGCTGACACACCGCTGCTTCGATCCCAAGCTCATCGGCGACAACCTCAACTACATGGCCCCGGTCCTCTGCACCGAGCCGCACCGCGCCGAGTTCGTCGGCGTCTACGAGGAGAAGGACCTGACCTGGGCGGCCTTCTCCCGCGCGGGCGAGCAGGCCCACCGGCGCTGTATGGCGTTGATCGCCACGTACGTGGCAGTGCCCAACAACAGCGAGCTGCCGTACCGGGCCGGGTCCATCTACTACCCACCGTCGCAGCGGGAGTGGGAGGAGGGCGACCGCGGGGTGCGCTGTTTCCTGTGGAGCGACGATCGCAAACTCACCCGTTCGCTGCGCGGCGCCGGCCCCGAGGGACTCCCCGCCATCTGAGCCATGGTGCCGTATGCTGCTGCGCCGTGGCGCTACCGGCCGGCTGGGGCCGGCCGGAGGTCACCAGCGGCGGGAGGTCGAACGATGCGACGGTGGTTGACGGCGGTTGCCGGGAGCGCGGCGGTGGCGCTGGCGCTCAGCGGCTGTGGCGCGCCCGCCGGAGTCGACCGGAACCTCGTCGACGACTGGCCGGCGCCGGTGGCGGCGCAGCAGTTCGTCCCCGCCGCGGGTGTCTGCCACCACTCCTCCCAGCAGGTCGGCTTCCTCAGCGGCTACAACCCGATGGAGTGCAGTGAGGCGCACCGGGTGGAGACCGTCCACGTCGGCACACTCACCGGCCCCGGGGCGGAGCGCGGCACGACCCCGCCGCCGGGCTCGGAGGGCATGCGGGCCGCCCAGTCCGGCTGCGACAAGGAGGTCACCAAGGCGGTCGGCGGCGACTGGCGCTCCGGACGCCTCGGACTGACCGTCGTGCTGCCGTCCGCGCCCGCCTGGGCCGGCGGCGCCCGCTGGTACCGCTGTGACGTCACCGAGATCGCCAGCATCGACGACACCGCCGTCGACCTACGCACCGGCAGCCTGCGGGGCGCGCTGAGCGGCGCGGCGCCGCTGGCGTACCGCTGCTTCAACCCGAAGCTGGTCAAGGACAAGATCGAGGAGATGGTCGCGGTGTCCTGCACCGCGAAGCACCACGCCGAGTTCGTCGGGATCTGGCAGGCCCCCGACATCAGCTACGCGGAATTCAACCGCACCACCAAGCGCACCCACCAAGCGTGCCAGTCGGTCACCGCCAAGTACGCCAAGGTGCCGGACGACTCGAAGCTCGACTTTCGCGCCGGAACGATCTACTACCAGCCGTACGAGCAGGAGTGGAAGAACGGCAACCGCGGCGTGCAGTGCTTCCTGTGGATCAGCGACCGGAACCTGACCCGCTCCATGCGCAACGCCGGCAACAAGGGCCTCCCGGTCACCTGACCCGTTCGTCGTACCGCCCCCGGCCCCGTCTCGGGCCGGGGGCGTCGTCGTGTCAGCCCTTGCGCAGGACGGCGAGGAACATCGCGTCGGTGCCGTGCCGGTGCGGCCACAGCTGCACCGTCGGGCCGTCACCCAGTCCGGGCATACCGGCGGGCAGCAGCGGCCGGGCGTCGACGAAGTCCACCGTGGCGCCGCTGCGACGGGCCGCCTCGGTGACCGTCACGTGCGTCTCCACGGTGTGCGGCGAACAGGTGACGTACGCGACCAGTCCGCCCGGCCGGACCGCCCGCAGCGCCGCGCCCAGCAGCTCACGCTGCAACCGGGTCAACGGCGGCAGGTCCGACGGCTGGCGACGCCAGCGCGACTCGGGCCGGCGACGCAGCGAGCCCAGCCCGGTGCACGGCGCGTCCACCAGCACCCGGTCGAAGTGGCCCTCCGGCAGCTTCGGGTCGCCGCCGACCTCGCGGCCGTCCATCGTCAGCACGGTCACCGGCAGGTCCCGGGTCGCCAGGGAGACCAGCCGGGCCCGGTGCTCGGCCACCTCCACGGCGGTCAGGCGGGCGCCCCGCTGCGCGGCCAGCGCGCCGAGCAGCCCGGCCTTGCCGCCGGGGCCGGCGCAGAGGTCCAGCCAGCGTCCGTCCGGGCCGTCCAGCGGCGCGTCGGCGAGCGCGGTGGCCACCAGCTGGGAGCCCTCGTCCTGCACGTGGGCACGGCCGTCGACCACCGCCGGGATGTCGCCCGGCGACCCGCCGGGCAGATAGACGGCGTACGGCGAGAAGGCACCGGGCGCTCCGCCGACCTCGTCGGCCAACTCGACCGGGTCGATCAGACCGGGCCGGGCACACAGGTGCACCGGGGGGCGCTCGTTGTCCTCGATCAGGAGTCGGGCCGTCTCACCGAGGTCACCGCCGAGCGCCTCGGAGAACGCCCGCACGATCCACTGCGGGTGGCTGTACGCCAGCGCGAGGTGCCCGACCGGGTCGGTCTCCATGGGCGGGGCGAGCTTGGTCACCCACGCGTCGATGTCGCGGGTCGACACCTCACGCAGCACCGCGTTGGCGAACCCGGCGGCACCCGGAGCGACCGAGCGGACCAGGTCCACGGTCGACGACACGGCTGCGTGCGGGGGCACCCGCGTGTGCAGCAACTGGTACGCGCCGATCCGCAGCGCGTCGCGCGCCGGCGGGTCGATCCGGGCCACGTCCCGGCCGGATGCGTCGCTGAGGATCGCGTCCAGCGTGCCCAGGTGGCGCAGCGTGCCGTAGGTCAGCTCGGTGGCGAAGGCGGCGTCGCGGCCGTACAACCCCTCGTCGCGCAGGATGATGGGCAGCACCAGGTTGGCGAACGCGTCGTCGCGGTGCACCGCCGCCACCGCCTCGTACGCGGCGCGGCGGGGTCGGTCCATCGGTGGGCGGACCGGTCGCCGATCCCCGCCCCGATCGGCCCACGAGCCGGAGCGCGTCGGGCGGGTCCCCTCCGGTGCCGTCACGCGAATTCCTCTCCAGTGCCCACCCGGACGCCGCGCGCCCAGTCGGTCGCGCCCATGGCCCGCTTGCCCGCGGCGCGGACCTCGCCGAGTCGCACCGGCACGGTCGCCGTGCCGGCCAGCACCCGCGTCTTCTCCACCAGCAACTCCCCCGGCTTCAGCTCGGGGCCGTCGGGCACCGGGACGACCGGACCGAGCTTCACCCGCTCGTCGCGGAAGGTCGTCCACGCGCCGGGGGCCGGGGTGCAGGCACGGATCCGCCGGTCCACCGCGAAGGCCGGGTCACTCCAGCGGACCCGGGCGTCCTCCACCGTCAGCTTCGGCGCCAGAGTCACCCCGTCGGCGGGCTGCGGCTCGGCGCGGGCGGTGCCGTCGGCGATGGCGTCGAGCACCGCCACCAGCAGCCCCGCGCCGGAGTCGGCGAGCCGTTCCAGCAGGTCGCCGGACGTGTCGCCGGGGCGGATCTCGTCGGTCAGGGTGCCGTAGACGGGCCCGGTGTCCAGGCCCTGCTCCAGTTGGAAGACGCTGGCTCCGGTCAGCTCGTCGCCGTGCAGGACGGCGTGCTGCACGGGCGCCGCGCCCCGCCAGGCCGGCAGCAGCGAGAAGTGCAGGTTGATCCAGCCGTGGCGAGGGATCTCCAGCGCGGACGGCGGCACCAGCGCGCCGTAGGCCACCACCGGCACGCAGTCCGGCGAGAGCTCGCGCAGCCGGTCGAGGAACTCCGGGTCGCGGGGCCGGGCCGGCGTCAGCACCTCCACGCCGTGTTCGTCGGCCCACGTGCCGACCGGGGACCGGGACAGGCCCCTCCCCCGTCCGGCGGGCGCGTCGGGTCGGGTGACGACGGCGACCAGGTCGTGCTGGGAGGCCGCGACGGCGGCCAGGGCCGGTACGGCCACCGCCGGGGTGCCGGCGAAGATCACGCGCATCCGGGTCAGCGCCCCAGACCGAAGGGGTCGCTGATGTGCGGGCTCAGCTTGACCGTGGGCGGGGCCGAACCGTCGTACCACTCGGCCTGGCGGATCGCCTTCATGGCCTCCTTGCGCCCCTGCGCGTCCAGTCGGTCCAGGAAGAGCACCCCGTCGAGGTGGTCGGTCTCGTGCTGCACGCAGCGCGCCATCAGACCGCTGCCGACGATCTGCATCGGGTCGCCGAACGAGCTGAAGCCCTTGGCGACGACGTTCTGCCGACGCTTGGTGTCGAAGTAGAGCCCGGGGATCGACAGGCAGCCCTCCGGGCCGTCCTGTTCCTCCTCGTCGGGAAACTCCAGCACGGGGTTGATCAGGTGCCCGAGCACGTCGTCGACGTCGAAGGTGAACACCCGCAGACTCACGCCGAGCTGCGGCGCGGCCAGACCGGCGCCGTTCTGCTCACGCATCGTGTCGGTGAGGTCGGCGACGAGCCGACGTAGCTCGGCGTCGAAGTTGACCACCGGATCGGCCGGCGTGCGCAGCACCGGATCCCCAAACAGACGGATGGGCTGGACGGTCACGCGGGATGGCTCCTTCGTCGGACGGGCGAGCGGTGCCGTACCAGTCTACGGAGTGCCCGGCAGCGCGCCGGCCGGCGTACCTCGATCGGCCACCGGCGGTGTGCCCAGCGTCACCGAGCCGGCTCCGGAACCGCGGTCCGGGCCAGCAGGGCCCGGACCCGCTCGCCGTCGGGATGGCCGAGGTCGTCGAGGATGCGCAGGGAACGCTGCCAGGTCCGCGCCGCGCCGACGGCGTCCCCCGCCGCCTGCCGGCTCTCGCCGAGCCGGGACAGGGTGTCCGCCTCGTCGTAGCGGTCGCTGATCCGCCGGTAGAGCCGCAGCGCCCGGCCGTAACAGCGGATCGCCTCCCGGTGGTCACCCAGCCGCGCGTGGACGAAGCCGAGGCTGTCCCAGGTGTTCGCCTCGCCGTGCCGGTCGCCGGTGCGGCGCAGCAACTCCAACGCCTGCCCGCAGTGCGCGAGCGCCGGGGCGTACTGGCCGAGCTGGGCGTGCGCCCAACCGACCGCGTTGCGGGCGCTCGCCTCACCGGCCAGGTGGCCGGCGTCGCGGTACAGCGCCAGCGCCCGCTGGCCGTGCTCCAACGCCTCGGCGTGCCGGCCGAGACCGTCGAACATCGCGCCGAACGCCCGGTGGGTGCGCGCCTGCCCGGTGTGGTCACCCAGCGCCCCGAAGATCGCCAGGGCGTGCCGGTAGTTGCTCGCCGCCTCGTCCACCCGGCCCAGCCGGGACAGCACCCGGGCGAGGTCGCGGTGGGCGTTCGCCTGCCCGAGTCGGTCACCCGCCCGCCGGGCACCGGCCAGGGCGGTCCGCTGGGCGGCGGCGAGGTCCGGCCACCGCCCTCGCCGTTGCAGGAAGTCCACCAGCGTCCACGCCAGCTGCCAGGCGTGGCCGTCGAACCCGACGCGGTTGGCGTGCGCGACCGCCGCCAGGAGCACCGGGTACTCGACGGTGAACCAGGCGAGCGCCCGACCGTGGTCGGTGATCTTCTCGGGCACCACACCGGGTGGGGCCGGGGCCAGGGTGACCGGGTCCCGGCCCGGCTGCAACAGCAGCGCGGCCGCGTGGGCGGTGTGCAGGTAGTGGTCCAGTCCGCGCCGGATCGCGGCCCGCCGGGCCGGCGCCGGTTCGAATCGTTCGGCCTGCTGTGCGGCGTACGCCCGGAGCAGGTCGTGCGCGCCGAAGCGCCCGGGCGCGTGCTCGGTGACGAGGTGTGCGTGGGCCAGTTCCGCCAGCAGCCGGGGCGCCTGCTCCCGGGGCAGCCCGGCGAGGCTGGCCGCCGCCGCCACACCGATGTCCGGGCCCGGGTGGCAGCCGAACAACCGGAACAGCCGCGCGGCCGCGGGCGTGAGGCTCTGGTACGACCAGGAGAAGACGGCCTGTACGTCGGTGCTGGCGTCACCGGCGTCGAACGAGTCCAGCGGACGGAGCGCTCCCCGCAGCTCCGCGGCCAGGCTGGACAGGGCGAACCCGGGATTCGCCGCCCCCCGCGCGGCGAGCACCGCCAGCGCCAGCGGCAACCGTGCGCACCGCTCGATGATCTCGTCCACGGCCTGCGGCTCGGAGGTCAGGCGGTCCGCGCCGAGCCGGCGGGCCAGCAACTGCCACGCCTCGGCGGCGCTGAGCAGCTCCACGCCGACCGGCCGGGCGCCCTCGGCGGCGACCAGGCCGGCCAGCCGGTTGCGGCTGGTGACCAGGACCAGACAGGTCGGACTGCCGGCCAGGAGCGGCCGGACCTGCTCGGCGTCGCGGGCGTTGTCGAGCAGCACCAGCATCCGGCGGCTGGCGAGCAGGCTGCGGTAGAGACCCACCTGCGCGCTCAGGTGGGTGGGAATCCGTTCGGGCGGCACCTCGAGGGCTTCGAGAAAACCCCGGACCGCCTCGGCAGCCGTCACGACCGTCCCGGTGGAGTCGAATCCGCGCAGGTCGACGTAGAGCTGCCCGTCCGGGAACCGATCGGCGACCCGGTGCGCCCAGTGCACCGCCAGCGTGGTCTTGCCGACCCCGGCCGTGCCGGAGAGCGTCACCACCGTGGCGGGCGCCAGGCCGCCGTCACCGGGGGCGCCCGCGGCGGCGCAGGCGGCGTCGAGCTGGGCGAGTTGGGCGGTACGTCCGACGAATCCGGGCAGCGCCGGCGGCAGTTGGCGAGGTACGGGGAGACGGTTCGGCGTGGAGACGACCCGTGCGTCACCGCCCCTGGCGCGTACGACCCCGACGCCCGTCGGCGCGCTGGCCGCCTGGTCCCGGGTCGGGCGTCGACGGTGCTCCTCGATCCGGTCCCGTGCGGTGGCCAGCACACCCTGCTCGGTGGGACTCGCACCGAGCAGTCGGATGAGCGCGTCGAACCGCTCCGGCGGGGGCAGGACGTTGCCGGCGAAGTACTCCCCGATGATGCCGCGTGACCAGCCCGTCTTGGCCGCCAACTGCCGGTACGTCAGCCGGGTCTCGCCCTGCTGCCGTGCTTCGCGGCGACGCAGTTGGCGCAGCAGTGCGGCCAGGTCCGGCAGGGTCTGCGCCGCGACGGCGCGGCGCGCCACCTCGCACGCCTCGGGCGACTCCTGCGGCCTGGGACGAACGCCGGGAGCAACCCATTGGTCGGACATGCGGCCCCCACCCCCTCCCGGCCACCCGGCCGCCCCGGATGCCGACACGGGCAGGCTAGTTGCGGCCACCGGCGCTCAGATAGGAGATCGCCGATGTCTGACAGTTCCACATCAGACCTTTCCCGGCCGAACGAGTCCACCGGCGTCCACCGGTGTCCGACCGTGTCCAGTCCCGTCCAGGATCGCCGTACGGATCGGACGTCGCGTGCCACCGTCCCTGGTGCGGGCTCGGCCCGCGCCACGAACCCTGGGGAAGGGGTACAGATGATCCGTCCACACCCGAACACCCGACGGTCCGCGTCGATGCTGCGTCGCATCGCCGTGGCCGCCTGCGGCCTCACGCTGCTCGTCACGGGCGTGACCGCCACGTCGGCCACCGCCGCGCCGAAGGGCAAGGCCACCACCACCGGATCGTTCGTCGACAGCACCGCGGTGCCCGGCGGCTTCGCCTCCTGGTCGGAGCTGCTCCAGTTGCAGCAGCGGATGAACACCGCCGCCGCCCAGATCACCAACGCCGCGCAGCGCAGCGCGAACTCCGGATTCGCCGGCATCGTCGCCGATCCCGCCACCCGTCATCTCCAGGTCTACTGGAAGGGCGAGCCGCCGGCCCGACTGATGGCCAATGCTCGGGCCACCGTCGCGACGACGGTGCTGCCCGCCGCGTACTCGCAGCGGGAGCTGATGGCCGCGGCGGACAAGCTGCGCGCCACGGCCGGCGACAAGATCACCACGGTCGGGCCGCGCGCCGACGGCGCGGGCCTGCTCGTGGGTACGCAGAGCGGGCTGCTCGGGGCGACGGCTCTCGCCGGTGTCCCGGTGACCGTGCAGACCGGCGTCGCCGCCGCTCCCGCCACCCGGTGGGACGACAGTCCGCCCTGGTGGGGTGGCGCCGCGTGGCGCAACACCTCCACCGGTGGCGGCTGCTCGACCGGCTTCGGCGTCTTTGCGGGCGGGGTGTCGCGGGTGCTCTCCGCCGCGCACTGCGCCAACCTGAACGTCGTGGCGGCCGACCCGACCGGGCAGACCATCGGCACCGTCATCAGCCGCAACGTCAGCAGCGACACCCTGCTCATCTCGGGCAGCGGCGGCGGCCGGGTCTTCAACAACAGCACGGACGCGGCCGGCGCGGTGGTCAGCGAGTTCAGCAACCAGGTGATCGGCGCGCAGGCCAGCCAGGTCGGCAACTGGGTGTGCAGCTCGGGCGCGTACTCCGGCACCCGGTGTTCGATCCAGGTCAAGGCCCGCAACCTGTGCATCAACGTGCGGGACTTCGGCACGGTCTGCGGTCAGGTCCAGGCCGAGAACACCACCCACACCAACGGCGTCGGCCAGGGTGACAGCGGCGGCCCGGTGGAGATCGTGAACGCGGCGAACACCCTCCAGGTCTGGGCGACCGGCACCAACACCGCCATCGACGACACCAACACCACGACGGCGTGCACCGGATACGTCAACGCCGGACGGGTGTGCGCCTGGCGGTTCTACTACGAGGACATCTTCTCCGGCATGGCCGGCGTCGGCGCCTCCGGAGTCGTCCTGGGCTGACGCCTTCCGAGTGCAGGGGCAATCAGGCTGACAGTCGGGCCGGCGCGCAACCCGTGCGTCGGCCCGGCACGCACGGCTGGCCGCCCTGCTGATGTGGCGAGGAGCGGTATACCTCAGGGGAACAATTATTCCTCTGAGGTATACCGCTCCTCATCAAGTCCACCCCGGCAGGCGTTCAGGCGCCGACGCCCGTGTCCGCGGCGAGCACGGCGTCGCCGCGGAGCAGCGCCGGCTCCGGCAGCGGCATGTGGATCTTGTGGGCCGCTTCCCAGTCGTAGACCAGGCCCGGCCGCACCTGGGCGGCGAAGTAGTCCACGGCACTCATCCCGCCGACCACCGGCTCGTCGACCTCGGCGACCAGCTGGGCCGGCACCAGGGAGAAGCCGTTCTGCAGGGCGGCGCTGAGCCGCCGGTGACCGTCGACGACGAAGAAGTACTCCCCCGTGAAGCCGATCTTGAGCGGCTCCAACGACTCGTCGCCGGCCTCGGCCACGTCGCCGACGAACTCGCTGTCCCAGAGACCACGCAGGGTGGCGATGTCCTCGGTCGGGTAGACCCGAGCCGGGTCCAGCAGCAGCAGCGGCCGACCGTCGCGCAGCACGTCGGCGCCGAGCGTGCCCTCGTACGCGGCGACGATGTGCTCGACCACCTCGGCGGCGGAGGCCCGGGTGGTGTCACAGATCAGGTCGTAGTTGCGCAACCGCGCCTTGTCCACCCCGTAGCGGAGGATGAACCGGTTCCGCTCGCTCGCGCTGCGCTCGCGGAGCTTGGCCTTGGCCTCCTCGTGCGAGGCGTAGCTCTCCGCCGGGCCGGACGGGCGGGCCAGCACCCGGCGGGCCGCCTCACCCGGCTCGGTGATCATGTGCACCTTGAGCGCGTCGGTGAAGAAGTGCCAGGCCAGCCGCGAATCCATGATCAGGTGTTCGCCGGAGGCGGCGATGTCGCGCTGGAGTTGGTCGACGTACCCGTCGACGGCCTGGTCCAGCTCGGCGTGCAGGTTGAGTTGCAGGGCGGTCATCTGCCGCTGCTGCGCCATCTCCCGATAGAGATCACCCACGCTGACCCGGCGCATACCGAGCCGCTTGGCGATCTCCACCGACACCGTGCTCTTGCCGCTGCCGAGGTCGCCGTTGAAGACGATCGATTGTCGAACGGTCACGACTGGTCCACCCCTGATAACCGGCTTCCTGACATCATCGACATCGCGTCCGACCGGCCGTCGTACGCCCGAGCATGACGGGCGATGCTACCACCTCGTCGCCAGCGCTTTGCCGGACGCGGTGTGCGGGGACCGGCCCCCCGCACCAGGGTTCGTGCCCGTCGGCAGCCCCCGCGAAACGGTCAGAACAGGCTCAGCGGATCGACCTGGAGACGAACCGGGTCGGCGGCCTTGCGGGCGGCGCGCAGCCCGGCGGCCGAGTGCAGGGCCTCGGCGAGCGCGGCGGCCCGCGCCCGGGGCACCCGCAGGAGCATCCGCTCGCGCCCCTCGTCGGCCGGCACCGGCCCGAGCACCTCGGCGTCGGCGGGCAGCCGCGCCGCGTCGAGCAGGTCGGCCACCGCCTCGGCCGGGCCGGTGACGCTCGCCATGCGTACGGCCGGCGGGAAGCCCAGCTCGCGGCGCTCGGCCAGCTCCCGGCCGGCGAACCAGGCGGCGTCCCAGCGCAGCAGCGCCTGCACCGGGGCGAGCGCGCCGTCGGCGACGACCACCACGCGGCCGGCCGGCGCCGGGCGGGCCAGGGCCGCCGCGGCCAGCCAGCGGCGCAGCGCCTCCTCGCCGGCGCGCAGGTCGGCCCGGGTCAGCAGGGCCCACGAGTCGAGCAGCAGCACCGCGCCGTAGCCGCCCGCCGCGACCGGCTCGGCCCCGGGGGTGGCGACGACCAGGGCCGCCGTGCCAGGCACGTCGGTCAGGACCTCCTCCCGTCCCGAGGTCCGCACCGGCACGTCGGGGAAGGCCCGGCCCAGCTCCTCGGCGGTACGCCGGGCGCCGGTCACCGCCGCCCGCAACCGCCGCCCGCCGCACTGCGGGCAGGCGTACGCGGCGGCGACCCGGGCGCACCAGCGGCACGCGGGGGTACCGCCCGCCGACGGCAGCGCGAGCGGGCCGGCGCAGTGCGCGCAGCGTGCCGGGGTACGGCAGTCGGCGCAGGAGACCGAGGGCAGGTAGCCGCGGCGGGGCACCTGCACGAGCACCGGCAGGTCCGCCCGGAGCGCGTCGCGGGCGGCCGTCCAGGCCAGGCTGGGCAGCCGGGCGGTGGCCGCACCGGGGTCACGGGCGAGCTGTGGGTCGTCGCCGGTCGGCGCGATGGTCGGGATCCGGGCCCGCACCGTCGCCCGATCGGCGACCACCTCACGCGCCCAGCCGGTCTCCAGCAGCAACTGCGCCTCGGCCGTACGCGCGTACCCGCCGACCAGCGCGGCGGTCTCGCCGAGCCGCGCCCGGGTGAGCAGGACGTCACGGGCGTGCGGATAGGGAGCGCGGGGTTCGGAGTGCAGGTCGTCCCCGTCGTCCCAGACGGCGACGAGACCGAGCCGACGCACCGGGGCGAACATCGCCGCCCGGGTACCGACGACCACGGGCACCTGTCCCCGCCGGGCGGCGAGGAATGCCCGGTAGCGCCGGGCCGGCCCGAGGGCGGCGGAGAGACTGACGTGCCGCCCCGGTCCCAGCACGGCGGTCAGCGCCGCGTCGAGACGGTCGAGGTCACGCGCGTCGGGCACCACGACCACGGCGCCGCGCCCACCGGCCACGGTGGCGGCGACCGCGTCGGCATAGCGGGCGGCCCAATCCTCACCGGGCAGCGCGGACCAGACCGCGCGGGCCGGCCGACCCTCGGTGAGCGCCCGCAGCAGCGCCGGCCCGGCCGGATAGTCCCGCCAGCCGCGCGGGTCGACGGGCTCCCCCGGCGCGGCGACGTCCGCCGGCGTGGGCTGCTCGTCGTGGGGCTCCTTCTCGACGCGGGCGTGCCGGGGTGGCACGGCGAGCCGGAGGACGTCGGCGAGGTTGCCCGCGTACCGGTCGGCGACCGCGCGGGCCAGGCCGGCGACCTCGGGCGTCAGCACGGGCTCGGGCGAGACGACCTTCTCCAGGTAGGCGAGCCGACCGGTGTGCCCGGAGTCGTCCGCACGGGACAGCAGCCAGCCGTCGACCACCTGCCCCGCGAAGCGGACCTTGACCCGGGTGCCGGGCACCGCCACGTCGTCCAGCTCGGCCGGCACCAGGTAGTCGAACGGGCGATCCAGGTGGGCCAGCGGCACGTCCACGCAGACGCGAGCGACCGGCGACCCGTCCGCGGGTCGCCGGTCGCTGGGCCTGGTGGCGGTCAGGCTCCCGCAGCCGACTTGAGGTCGGCTGCCCGGTCGGTGCTCTCCCAGGTCAGGTCCGGCAGCTCCCGGCCGAAGTGGCCGTACGCGGCGGTCTGCTGGTAGATCGGGCGGAGCAGGTTGAGGTCCCGGATGATCGCGGCCGGCCGCAGGTCGAACACCTCGGAGACGGCGCTCTCGATCGAGGCGACCGGCACGGTCTCGGTGCCGAACGTCTCGATGAACAGGCTCACCGGGTGTGCCTTGCCGATGGCGTAGGCGACCTGCGCCTCGCAGCGCTCGGCCAGGCCGGCGGCGACCACGTTCTTGGCCACCCACCGCATCGCGTACGCGGCCGAGCGGTCCACCTTGGACGGGTCCTTGCCGGAGAACGCGCCGCCACCGTGCCGGGCGTACCCGCCGTAGGTGTCAACGATGATCTTGCGGCCGGTCAGACCGGCGTCGCCCATCGGGCCACCGATCTCGAACCGGCCGGTCGGGTTGACCAGCAGCCGGTAGCCGTCGGTGTCCAGACCGAGGCTCTCCAGCTCCGGGGCGATCACGGAGTCGCGTACGTCGGGGGTGAGCAGCGACTCCAGCGAGATGTCCGCCGCGTGCTGGCTGGAGACCACCACCGTGTTCAGACGGACCGGGCGCAGCCCTTCGTACTCGATGGTGACCTGGGTCTTGCCGTCCGGGCGCAGGTAGGGAATCGTGCCGTCCTTGCGGACCGCGGCGAGCCGGCGGGCCAGCCGGTGGGCCAGGGCGATCGGCAGCGGCATCAGCTCCGGCGTCTCGGAGCAGGCGAAGCCGAACATCATGCCCTGGTCGCCGGCACCCTGCGCGTCCAACGCGCTCTCCGACGCGCCGGTGCGCAGCTCGAAGGCGTTGTCGACGCCCTGCGCGATGTCCTCGGACTGCGCGCCGATCGAGACGCTGACCCCGCAGGAGGCGCCGTCGAAACCCTTCTTCGACGAGTCGTAGCCGATGTCGAGGATGGTCCGGCGGACGATGGTGGGGATGTCGGCGTACGCCTTGGTGGTGACCTCGCCGGCGATGTGCACCTGGCCGGTGGTGATCATGGTCTCGACCGCGACCCGGCTGTGCGGGTCCTCGGCGAGCAGCGCATCGAGGATGCCGTCGCTGATCTGGTCGGCGATCTTGTCCGGGTGGCCTTCCGTGACCGATTCGGACGTGAAAAGGCGGCGTGTCACGGCACTCCTAAGCGTGTGATGTCGTTCCGCGGCAGTCTAGTCACCGCTGCGGCCGGTGTCGGGATCGGTCGCGCCTGTTCCACCCGTCAGGAGCGATTGGCCAGCCGCGCCACGACGAGGTCCCACACGGTGTCGGCCACAGCCTCCTTGGCCTGCTCCGGCAGACGACTCACCGAGCCGTCCGCGCCGATGACCGTCACCGTGTTGGTGTCGGCGCCGAAGACCCGGTCCGGACCGACCTCGTTGACCACGATGAGGTCGGCCCGCTTCCGGGCCAGCTTCGCCCGGCCGTTGGCCTCCGCGTCGCCGGTCTCGGCGGCGAACACCACCAGCACCTGTTCCGGTCGCTTGCGCTGGCCGAGCTCCGCCGCGATGTCCGGGTTCGTGACGAGCTCGATGGTGGGAGCGACACCGTCGTCCGACTTCTTGATTTTGCCAGTCGCGTACGTCGCCGGTCGGAAATCGGCCGGAGCCGCCGCCATCACGACCGCGTCGGCCTCGTCGGCGGCCTTCAGGGTCGCCTCGCGCAGCTCGGCGGTGGTGCCGACCCGGACCAGGTCGACCCCGGCGGGGTCGGCGAGGGACACGTTGGCCGCGATCAGCGTGACTTGGGCGCCCCGGGCGACCGCCGAACGCGCGAAGGCGTAGCCCTGCTTGCCGGAGGACCGGTTGCCGAGGAAGCGGACCGGGTCCAGCGGCTCACGGGTGCCACCGGCGGTGACCACCAGCCGGCGACCGGTCAGGTCGGCCGGCGCGGAGGCACCCCGAGCGAGGACCTGCCGGGCGACCGCGAAGATCTCCGCCGGGTCCGGGAGCCGACCCTTGCCGGTGTCGACGCCCGTGAGCCGCCCGACGGCCGGCTCGATCACCCGGACGCCCCGGGAGCGCAGCGTGGCGACGTTGGCGACGGTGGCCGGGTGCTCCCACATCTCGGTGTGCATGGCCGGGGCCAGCACCACCGGGCAGCGCGCGGTCAGCAACGTGTTGGTCAGCAGGTCGTCGGCGAGCCCGTGGGCGGCCTTGGCGAGCAGGTCGGTCGTCGTCGGCGCGACCACCACCAGGTCGGCCTGCTTGCCGAGGCGGACGTGCGGCACCTCATGCACGTCGGACCAGACGTCGTCGGCGACCGGCTGGCCGGAGAGTGCCGCCCAGGTCGGCGCGCCGACGAACCTCAGCGCCGACGCGGTCGGCACGACGCGGACCCGGTGGCCCGACTCGGTGAAGAGTCGCAGCAGCTCGCAGGCCTTGTAAGCGGCGATGCCGCCGCCGACCCCGAGGACGATCGAGGCGGACATCGACGGGTACGGACCTACGGCTGGTCGGTCGGCTCGGCGGTGAGCAGGCCGCCGTTGATCTCGCGCATGGCGATGGAGAGCGGCTTTTCCTGCGGGGTGGTCTCGACGAGCGGACCGACGTACTCCAGGAGGCCCTCGCCGAGCTGGCTGTAGTAGGCGTTGACCTGGCGCGCACGCTTGGCGGCGAAGATGACCAGCGCGTACTTCGACGTCGTCTTCTCGAGGAGCTCGTCGATCGGCGGGTTGGTGATGCCTTCGGGGTTGGCGATGGATCCCACGAATTAACCTCTGCGTCTTTCGAGCCGCGCGGACGCGGTGCTGAGTCCCGACGGCGGCCGGCCCTCAGCCGCGCACACGCGACCAGGCCGGATCCGGATGAGTTGAACCGAGTAAGCCTACCAGCTCGTCAGCCACCCGATCGGTGCAGTCATGCGTGAGGGTGTGCGCGAAGGCCGTGGCCACGGCGGCGTCGGGTCGGCGTCCGGGTGGGATCAGCAGCACCAACCGGGCGTCGGGCAGTCGCACCCGCACCAGCCGGGCCCCGGTCACGTCGAGTGGGAGCAGGACCTGCTGCCCGGCGTCGAGCCGGGCGCGCAACGGTGGGTGCAGGGTGCCCCGGCGGTACTCGCCGATCCGGGACCACTCCAGCAGCTCGCCGGCGGCCACCCGCCGCTCGAACTCGGCCGGGGCCAGAAACACCCGCTGCTCGCCGTCGACCTCCGGTTCCCGGCGCGGCCTTGTCGTTGCCGGCACCGGGACCCACACGGACGGGAAACGCGCCCGAACGAACTCGACGACACTCTCCCTGCCGGAACCCGAAGGTCCAGCCAGGACAGTGAGCCGAGCCGCCGGGCGCGCCTCGTCATCCGTGCTCACTGCTTGTTTCTACACGCTGCCAGGTTCAGTTGGCGGCGAACTCTCCAAGCAGTGCCTTGCGCTGCTGCTCGCCGAGGCCGCGCAGACGACGGCTGTCAGCGATCTTGAGCTTCTCCATGATCTGGGTAGCCCGGATCTTGCCGATGCCCGGCATCGCCTGCAGGACGGCCGAAACCTTGAGCTTGCCGACGACGTCGTCGCTCTCGGCGCGCTCGAGGACGGCACCAAGGGTGGTCTTGCCCTGCTTGAGCTGCTCCTTCAGCTCGGCACGGGCCTTGCGGATCTCCGCAGCCTTCTCGAGCGCGGCAGCGCGCTGTTCGGGGGTCAGTGACGGGAGCGGCACCAGTTCTCCTCAGGTCCCTATCGCGGCGGGCGGGGCGCACCGCCGCATCTGTGAAACGTGGTGTCGCTGTGAACCAAGGGGTCCATGGTTCCCAGCGCGGGGAAAACTAGCGGTCAACGGAGCTTTCGGCAACGTGGGCGCGCGAAGATCATCGCAAAGTGACCGAGCCGTCAGTCAGTCACCGGGCAGCCAGAACGGCCCGACACTCACCCAACACGCGATCCGCGGCGGCCCGCAGTGCGTCGGCGTCCGGTCCTGCCGACAGGACCTCACGGGAGTACGACGGGAGCACCGCGGCGAGGCTGGAGCCGAAGACGGTACGCAGATCGGCAGCGCCCGCACCCTGCGCGCCGAGCCCCGGAGCGAGCAGCGGACCCCCCACGCCGGAGAGGTCGTGGCCGGTGTCACCGATGGTGGCCCCGACCACCAGACCGAAGCTACCGAGGGGGTTCGCACCGCTGTTGAGCTGGGAAATCTCGTCGATCACGGTCTGCGCGACAGTGCGCCCGTCGGCCGTACGGGCCCGCTGCACGGCCGCGCCCTCGGGGTTCGAGGTGAGGGCCAACACGAAGACCCCGCCGCCGTGTCGGGTGGCCAACTCGAACATCGGCGCCAGCGAACCTACTCCCAGGTAGGGACTGGCCGTAACAGCGTCGACATACAGCGGGCTGGATGGATCAAGGTACGCGGAGGCGTACGCGCTGACCGTTGAGCCGATGTCGCCGCGCTTGACGTCGAGCAGAACGAGCGATCCGGCTTCTCGTAACTGTCGGATAGTTGACTCAAGAATCGCCACACCGCGGGATCCGAATCGCTCGAAAAAGGCCGACTGAGGCTTGACAACCGCAACCCGGTCACCGAGGGCATCCACCACTGTCCGGGTGAACCGGTCCAGACCGTCGAGGTCGTCCGCGAGGCCCCAGCGGGCCAGCAGACCGGGATGCGGGTCGATGCCCACACAGAGCGGTCCGCGCTCGGTGACGGCGCGGTGCAGCCGGGTGCCGAAGCTCTCCATCGGCGTACTTCCCCTCTTCTCCGTCCGGGTGGCGGGACCGCCTCCCGGGGTACTCGTCGATGCCCGCTCAGCCGGCCGCCACGGCCGCCGCGATCCCGGCCGCGATCCGGGCCAGGTCGGCGTCGTCGGTGACGTACGGCGGCATCGTGTAGATCAGGTCCCGGAAGGGCCGCAGCCAGACGCCGCGGTCGGCGGCCGCCGCGGTGGCGGCGCCGAGGTCGACCTCGTGGTCGAGCTGGACCACGCCGATCGCCCCGAGCACCCGCACGTTGGCCACGCCCGGCGCGGCACGCAGCGGTTCCAGGCCGGTACGCAGGCCCGCACCGATCCTGGACACCTGCGCCGCCCAGTCACCGGCCCTCAGCAGCTCGATGGAGGCGTTGGCGACCGCGCAGGCCAGCGGGTTGCCCATGAACGTCGGACCGTGGGCCAGCACACCGTCGACGGAGATCCCCCGCGCGATCTCCGGTGTGCACAACGTCGCGGCGAGGGTCAGGTACCCCCCGGTGAGGGCCTTGCCCACGCACATCACGTCCGGCGACACCCCGGCGTGCTCGGCGGCGAACATCGTGCCGGTACGGCCGAACCCGGTCGCGATCTCGTCGAAGATCAGCAGCACCCCGTGGGCGCGGGTCACCTCGCGCAGCACCCGCAGGTAACCGGGGTGGTGGAAGCGCATCCCACCCGCGCCCTGCACCACCGGTTCCACGATGACCGCGGCCAGTTCGTGGGCGTGCCGCTCGACGGCGTCCACCAACGCCGCCACGTACGCCTCGTCGGGCGGATCGGCGAACCCGCCCGGCGGCACCGGGGCGAACACCTGCCGGGGCAGCACGTCGCCCCAGAGGTGGTGCATCCCGCCCTCGGGGTCGCAGACGCTCATCGGGTGGAAGGTGTCCCCGTGGTAGCCGCCCCGCCAGGTGGCCAGGCGACGCCGCTCCGGCCGGCCGACGGCCCGCTGGTACTGCAGGCACATCTTCACGGCCACCTCGACGCTGACCGAGCCGGAGTCGGCCAGGAACACGTGCTCCAGCCCCTCGGGGGCCACCTCGACCAGGGTCCGCGCGAGCCGCACCGCGGGCTCGTGGGTGAGTCCACCGAACATCACGTGACTCATCCGCCCGAGCTGGTCCGTCACGGCCGCGTCCAGCACCGGGTGCCGGTAGCCGTGGACAGCCGCCCACCAGGACGACATCCCGTCCACCAGCTCCCGACCGTCGGCCAGGGTCAGCCGTACCCCCTCGGCGCTGCGGACCACGAACGGCGCGTTCGCCGGCGGCAGCGCGGCGTACGGATGCCAGACGTGCGCCCGGTCGCCGGCCAGGATCTCCTCGGGTGTCACGCGTGCTCCTTCCGGACCCGAACGGGCCGACCGGTCCGACGGGGGTGATCCGCGACGGCAGCGCCGAGGCCGTACGGACGCTGTCGCTGGTGTTCCTGCTGCCCTTCATGCTCTGCAACGTGGCGCTCTGGATGCGCCCGGCCAAC
>NZ_JBEXIL010000037.1:0-64576 GCF_040608555.1 Micromonospora sp. NPDC005172 | reverse complement strand
CCGACACCCGGTCGCGGGTGTCGGCCCCCGAGACCGATCAGACGCTGCCGCAGTTGGTCAGCTTGGTGGTGTCCAGCTCGGGCGCGGCCTTGCCGCTCTTGCCCAGGGTGGCGTCCCAGGCGGCCTTGTAGGTGCCGTCCGAGGCAGCGGTCTTCAGGATCTCGTTGACCTTCTCGCAGCCGTCCTTGTCGTCCTTCTTCAGGCCGATGCCGTAGGGCTCGCTGGAGAAGGTCTTGCCGACGACCTTGAACTTGCCGGCGTACTGGGACTGCGCGGCATAGCCGGCGAGGATGATGTCATCGGTGGTGATGGCGTCGACCTGGCCGTTCTCCAACAGCGGCAGACACTTCGAGTACGAGTCGAACAGCTGCAGCTTGGCCTTCGGGTAATCGCTCTGGATCCGCTTGGCGGGGGTGGACGCCGAGACCGAGCAGACCTTCTTGCCGTCGAGACCCTCCGGACCGGCGACAGCCGAGTCGGCCTTGACCAGCAGGTCCTGGCCGGCGATGAAGTACGGGCCGGCGAAGTTGACCTTCTGCTTGCGCTCGTCGTTGATGGTGTAGGTCGCCACCACCAGGTCGACGGTGCCCTGCTGGATGAACGGCTCCCGGTTGGAGGAGACCGTCGTCTTCCACTCGATGTTGTTGGCGTCGACGCCGAGGCCCTTGGCCACGATCTTGCCGATCTCGATGTCGAAGCCCTCGTACTGGCTGCCGGTCTGCAGACCCAGGCCCGGCTGGTCGGCCTTGACGCCGATCACGAGCTTCTTCTGCTTCTCCGCCTTGCCGACGATGCCCTTGGCGCCCGAGCTGCCGGTGCTGCCACCTTCGTCTCCGCCACAGGCGGTCATGGTGACGGCCAGAGCCGCGACCGCGGCGACTGCCGCAACGCGCGTCATACGCATACTCTTCTCCTTCTTCGACGGAGCCCGCCCTTGTGCGGCGCGCTCCACTACGGACGCCTAGTGCGTGAGGATCTTGGAGAGGAAGTCCTTGGCCCGGTCGCTGCGCGGGTTCGCGAAGAACTCCGCGGGCGGGGCATCCTCGACCAGTTGACCGTCGGCCATGAAGATGACCCGGTTGGCGGCGTGCCGGGCGAAGCCCATCTCGTGGGTGACCACGACCATGGTCATGCCGTCGCGGGCCAGCGAGGTCATCACGTCGAGCACCTCGCCGACCATCTCCGGGTCCAGGGCGCTGGTGGGCTCGTCGAACAGCATCGCCTTGGGCTGCATGGCCAGGGCGCGGGCGATCGCCACCCGCTGCTGCTGGCCGCCGGAGAGCTGGGCCGGGAACTTGTCCGCCTGGTTGGCGATGCCGACCCGGTCGAGCAGGGCCAGTCCGCGTTCGCGGGCCGCGGCGGGCTTCTCCTTGCGGACCTTGATCGGCCCGAGGGTGACGTTCTCCAGGATGGTCTTGTGAGCGAAGAGGTTGAAGGACTGGAAGACCATGCCCACCTCGCTGCGCAGCCGGGCGAGGGGCTTGCCCTCGGCCGGGAGCGGCTGACCGTCGAAGGTGATGGTGCCCGAGTTGATCGGTTCCAGTCGGTTGATGGCACGGCACAGCGTCGACTTGCCGGAGCCGGACGGGCCGATCACCACGACCACCTCGCCCCGATCCACCGAAAGCGAGACGTCGTCCAGTACGTGCAGCGGCCCGAACCACTTGTTGACCGCGTCCAGCACGATGAGCGGTTGGCCCGTCGTCACGTCCTCCACCGTCCCTGTCGTCTCCCCGGATCGGGTCGGTCGACCCCCGGTTGGGCAACTGTAGGCGGCGTGATGTGGCCGAACGCAACCCAGTTGGTCACGGAGCGGTAACACCGGTCACGATCGTTGTCGGGGGTCCGATTTCGGTCATCGCGCGGCCCGCAACTGTGGCGGCGGCACCCGATCCCCGCGACGATGGAGGCATGACCGAACCGGTACGCCTGACGAAGTATGCCCGCGGCGGTGGCTGCGCCTGCAAGATTCCGCCCGGCGAGCTGGAGGTCATGGTGGCCGGTCTCGGCCCGGCCAGCGGCACCGCGGAACTGCTGGTCGGCCTGGACCACGGCGACGACGCCGCGGTGGTCCGCCTGGACGAGCGCACGGGCCTGGTCAGCACCGCGGACTTCTTCACCCCGGTCGTCGACGACGCCTACGACTGGGGGCGCATCGCCGCGGCCAACGCGTTGTCCGACGTGTACGCGATGGGCGGCACCCCGCTGGTGGCGCTCAACCTGCTCTGCTGGCCACGGGACGTGTTGCCGCTGGAGTTGGCGCGGGAGGTGCTGCGCGGCGGCCAGGACGTGGCCCGGGAGGCGGGTTGTCACCTGGCCGGTGGGCACAGCGTGGACGACGACGGTCCGAAGTACGGTCTCGCGGTCACCGGCACCGTACGGCCCGAGGAACTGATCACTCTGGACGCCGGTCGGGCCGGGATTCCGCTGTCGCTGACCAAGCCGCTCGGCGTGGGCGTGCTCAACACCCGACACAAGGCCACCGGTGAGAGCTTCCCGGAGGCGGTCGCCACGATGAGCGCGCTGAACGCCGGCGCCGCACGGGCAGCGGTCGCCGCCGGCATCCGGTGCGGCACCGACGTGACCGGGTTCGGTCTGCTCGGGCACGCCTCGAAGCTGGCCCGCGCCAGCCGGCTGACGGTGGCCATCGACACGGCCCGGGTGCCGTACCTGGCGGGCGCGCGGGAGGCGCTGCGCGACGGGTACGTCAGCGGCGGCAGCCGACGCAACCTGGAGTGGGTCACCCCGTGGACGGACTTCGGTGCGGCCGACGAGGACGAGCGCCTGCTGCTGGCCGACGCGCAGACATCCGGCGGTCTGCTGGTCGCCGGTGAGCTGCCGGGCGCACCCGTGGTGGGTGAACTGTTGCCGCGCGGAGAGCACCTGGTCGTCCTGCGCTGACGGACGCGGCCGGTTGTCGCGGGGACACGCCCTCCGGGTGGTTCGGCTGGCGCACGATACCCGATAAACTGTCACCTTCCCGCTACTCCGAGCAATGCCGCTCAGGGAAATTTTGCCCGGAATGGTCACAGACCGGTAACTTGCCCCCGGCTGGGGTCAAATGCCCCCCACCATCGTCAGTAAGGCCCGATTCGGAGGCCGGTGGGACGAACGCAGCGAGGAGGCGGAATGACCGAGCTGTGGAACTGGAGAATCGACCGGGTACGACCCGTTGAGGTCTACCCGGCGCTGGCCGAGGCGCTCGGTCGGGTGGTGATGCCGCTGGCAGCGGCGGACCCGGCGCGACTGCCGGCGTACGCGGTGGTGTGTGACGTCTGGCAGGCGCCGGGCGAGTTTCCGACGGTGATCGACTGCTACGGGGTGCCCGAGCGGCTCTCCGAGCACGCCAGCATCGCCGCGTTGGCCCGGCTGCTGGGCCGCGACTGCCTGTTGCGGGACGACACGCTCGACGCCACCCGGCATCTGCTCGTCGCACCGGACGGCACGGTCCGCCCGGTGCACTTCGACGTCCGGGACACCGACGACGGCGAGGTGCTCAGCAAGCAGCGGCTCTGCTCGCTGGGTGACCCGGGCTGCCGGGGCTGGTCGCAGTGTCACCGCTCCCGCTGGGCGCCCGACACCGTCGCACCGGTCCTCGCCGCGGCCTGACCCGCCACCGACGGGCCGGCCGCGCACGCCGAGCCGGCCGGGTCGCTCAAGCCCGACCGGCCGGGTCGCTCAAGCCCGACGGGCCGGCCGGTCCTGCCGAGCCGGCCGGGGTCGCTCGAGCCGAGCCGGCTGGATGGTGGCGAGCCATCCGGCCGGGCCGGGTGCGTCGGGACGTCAGGCGTGTCCGGTGGCGGCGGTGGCCGGTCGATCGGCAGTGCCCGATCCCCGCACGACCAGGTGGTCGAGCAGGGTGCGGGTGGCTTCGGTCACCGCGGCCACCGCGGCCTCGAACGCGGCGGCGTTGTGCGCGGCGGGCGCCCGGAAGCCCGAGATCTTCCGGACGTACTGCAACGCCGCCGCCTCGATGTCCGCGTCGGTCACCTGCGGGGTGAACGGCTCCCGCAGCGTCTTGATGCTTCGGCACATGTCGGGTGCTCCTCGTTCGGGTGATCCGGTCGACCCGGATACGCTGTCCTGGTCATGACTACCGCAGCGGCGGGCAGCCCGCGCACCTACCAGGTGCGCACCTACGGCTGCCAGATGAACGTGCACGACTCCGAGCGCATCTCCGGCCTGCTCGAACAGGCCGGCTACGTGCGTGCGCCCCAGGCCGACGACACCCCGGACATCGTCGTCTTCAACACCTGTGCGGTGCGGGAGAACGCCGACAACCGCCTCTACGGCAACCTCGGTCATCTGCGCCCCGTGAAGGACAAGCACCCGGGCATGCAGATCGCCGTCGGTGGTTGCCTGGCGCAGAAGGACCGCGGCGAGATCGTCCGCAAGGCGCCCTGGGTGGACGTCGTCTTCGGCACGCACAACATCGGCGCGCTGCCGGTGCTGCTGGAGCGGGCCCGGCACAACGCCGCCGCCGAGGTGGAGATCCTGGAGTCGCTGGACGTCTTCCCGTCCACGCTGCCGACCCGCCGCGAGTCCACGTACGCCGGCTGGGTCTCGATCTCGGTGGGCTGCAACAACACCTGCACGTTCTGCATCGTGCCCTCCCTGCGCGGCAAGGAGAAGGACCGCCGCCCGGGGGACATCCTCTCCGAGGTGCGCGCCCTGGTCGACGAGGGTGTGCTGGAGGTGACCCTGCTCGGGCAGAACGTCAACTCCTACGGTGTCGAGTTCGGTGACCGGTACGCGTTCGGCAAGCTGCTGCGCGCCACAGGTGAGATCGACGGCCTGGAGCGGGTCCGGTTCACCAGCCCGCACCCGAAGGACTTCACCGACGACGTGATCGCCGCGATGGCCGAGACCCCGAACGTGTGCCACTCGCTGCACATGCCGTTGCAGTCCGGCTCCGACGACGTGCTCAAGGCGATGCGCCGGTCGTACCGCTCCGAGCGGTACCTGGGGATCATCGAGAAGGTCCGGGCGGCGATGCCGGACGCGGCGATCACCACCGACATCATCGTGGGCTTCCCCGGCGAGACCGAGGCCGACTTCCAGCGCACGCTGGACGTGGTGCGCGAGGCCCGCTTCTCGTCGGCCTTCACCTTCCAGTACTCCAAGCGCCCCGGCACCCCCGCCGCGACGATGGACGGCCAGCTGCCCAAGCAGGTCGTGCAGGAGCGCTACGAGCGGCTGATCTCCTGCGTCGAGGAGATCAGCTGGGCGGAGAACAAGCGCCTCGTGGGGGAGACCGTCGAGGTGCTGGTAGCAGTCGGCGAGGGCCGCAAGGACGAGCGGACCGGGCGGCTGTCCGGCCGGGCCCGCGACGGCCGGCTCGTGCACTTCGACGCGGGCAGCTTCGCCGGGTCGATCCGGCCCGGCGACATCGTGCACACCGAGATCACGTACGCCGCGCCGCACCACCTCAACGCCGACGGCGCGCCCCTGTCGCACCGCCGGACCCGGGCCGGTGACGCCGCCGAGGCCGGCCGCTCCCCGCGTACCCCCGGCGTGTTGCTTCCACTGCCCACGGTCGGTGCCCCGGCGGTCGCGCCCGCGCCCACCGGCGGCTGCGCCGCGCACTGACGCAGGTCGGGGCCCGCCGGCACGGCGGACCCCGACCGACCCACGGTCAGACCGTGATGCGACCGGCGCCGGCGCCGCCCGTCACGATGGACTTGACGTTGCTCGCGGTGTCCAGTTGGTACGAGTACGGGATGCTGGCGACGCTGCCGCCGGTCTGCCCGGCGGGCGAGTTGACGAAGTGGTTGTTGCGGGCCACCAGCCGGCCCGGCCCGGAGTCGGCCTCGCCGAGGTGGTACGTGTCGGGGACGTTCTCGAAGTAGTTGCCCTCGACGAGCACGCCCGCGTTCTCCGTGGAGGCCACGCCGTAGCCGGTGTTGGCCCGGTAGTAGTTGTTGTAGACGTGCACCGGGTTGCCGAAGCGCACCCGAGGGTTGCGCTGCTTGCTGCCGTCGAACCAGTTGTGGTGGTACGTCACCCGCAGGTGCCCGGTGTCCTGCGCGCCGTTGTCGTCGCTGTGGCCGAGCAACATGGTCTTGTCGTGGTTGAAGACCCGGTTCCACGACACGGTGACGAAGTCCGAGCCGCGCTTGATGTCGACCGCGCCGTCGTACCCGTTGCTGAAGGTGTTGTGGTCGATCCAGATGTTGGTCGCCGACTCCTGCACGTTGATCGCGTCGTCGTTCCAGTCCCGGAAGGTCAGGTTCCGGATGATGACGTTGCGGTCACCGCTGACGTTGAGTCCGCAGCCGACGATCGTCGCGCCGGAGTTGCCGAGGATGGTCTTGTTGGACCGGACCCGCAGCATGCCCGAGCAGGAGATGGTGCCGGACACCCGGATCACCGCCGAACCGGTCGCGTTCAGCGCGCTGGTCAGCGCCGAGGCGTTCGTGACGGTGGTCGCCGGCGCACCTCCACCGCCGGTGGTGCCGCCGTTCTGGGTTGCCCACCCGACCAGGCCGGTCGGCGGCGGAACGCTCGGCGGCGGATCGCTGGGGATGGGCGGCGTGGTGGGCGTGCCCGGGTTGGTCGGTGGGGCGGTGGTCGGTGTGGTGGTGGTCGGTGTGGTGGTGCCGCCCGTGCACGCCACGTTGTTCAGGGTGAAGCTGGTCGGCACCGGGTTGCTGGAGTTGTTCCAACTCGCGTTGAAGCCGAACGAGGCGCTGCCGTTGGTGGCCAGGTTGCCGTTGTAGTCGACGTTGGCGGCGGAGACCTGGCTGCCGCTCTGTGTGACGGTGGCGCCCCACGCCTGGCTGACCTGCTGGCCGGCCCCGTACGACCAGCCCAGCGTCCACCCGGATACCGGGTCGCCGAGGTTGGTGACCGTGACGTTGCCGGTGAACCCGCCCGGCCACTGGCTGGCGACCGAGTAGGCGACCTGGCAGCCGGCTGCCGCCTGGGCCGAGACGGCCGTCAGGAAACCGCCGGTGACCAGTGCGGCGGTGGCGGCGGCGGTGGTGGCGAGCAGCGTCATCCGACGCTGTGTTGTGCGCATGCTGCTTCCTTTCGATGAGGCGGACGGACCGTCGCGACGCCCATGCCCGTGGGCGGCTAGGTGATCCGGGATCAGGTCCCGGGTCCGCCGGTGCGTTTCGGTGCGGAGAAGCGGCTCCCGCGTTCGCGCCGGCCGCAGCGAAGGCAAGCGCTTTCCCGATGGAAGCATAGAAGAACCTGGATGTAAATGCTCCGTGCGGCCCTGGTCCGCCGCCCTACGGAGGGCTCGGAGTGCGCCTGCCCTGGCCTGGCCCGGCGTGCGCCCGGCTCTCGGCCCGGCCCGTCGTGCGCCCGGGCCGGGGTGGCCGACGCCCTCGGCGTGGGCGCCGGCCACCCCGGTGGCTCAACAGTTGGCGCCGTTGAGCTTCACGGTCGCCGGGGCGCTGGCCGTACCGTTGGCGGTGAAGCCCACGGTGACCGATGCCCCCGCCGCCAGGGACGGCGCGTGGCTGGGCGCGGCGGCCGTGACCGTCGTACCGGACTGGGTGACGGTGGCGTTCCAGCCACTGCCCAGCGTCACTCCGGACGGCCAGCTCCAGGTGGCGGTCCACGGGTTCACCGCGGCCGTACCGGTGTTCTTGACCGTCAACTCACCCTGGAAGCCGCCCTGCCAGGCGTTGACCTGCCGGTAGGTGGCCGTGCAGGCGCCCGGGGGCGCGCTCGTCGGCCCGCCGGTGGGGCCACCCGTGGGGCCGCCGGTCGGTCCTCCGGTGGGACCGCCGCCGCTCGGCGCGATCAGGTACGGCTGCAGGATCGCCTGCTTGGTGGTGTTGATGTTGGTCCAGTCGTCGAGCGCGATGCCGCCGGTGTCACCCGAGTTCGGGTTCCACGACCAGTAGGTGAACGACATCCCGGTCACACCGGTGCCCGTGTACGCCATCAACTTCTCCAGCCACACCCTGTCCTTCGGGTCGGCCAGGGTGCTGCCGAACTCGCCCATCATGATCGGGGCGATGTTCTGCTTGTAGAGGTAACCGAAGTACTTGTCCCAGATGGCCGGCATGTTCGCCGGGTAGTCCGGCGCGTCGAACCAGGTCTGCCGGTACACCGACGTGGCGTACTCGTGCGGCGAGTAGACCAGCCGGTTCGCCACGTTCAGGCGTACCGGGAACTGACCCGCCTTCGACAGGTTGCCGCCCCACCAACCGCAGTCCTCGTCGTTGCTCGGGTCGTTGTCCCAGACGTTGGAGAGGCCACCACTCGGGCAGCTCACCCCCTCCACGAAGATCAGCCAGTTGGGCTGGACACCGAGGATGGCGTTTCCGGCCCGCTCGGCGGCGAGCCGCCAGTCCCGGGTGGTGTCGCCACAGCCCCAGCACGCGCCGGTGGCCGCCGGGTTGGTGCCCTCCGCGTGCGGCTCGTTGTGCAGGTCCGCGCCGATCACCGTCGGATTGCCCGCGTACCGCTGGGCGAGCATCTTCCAGTCGTTGATCCAGGTCGCCTCGGAGACCGTCGACGTGTACCACAGCGGCGACTGCCCGGCCGACGTCGGCCGGTGCCGGTCCAGGATGATCCGCATCCCCTTGCTGCCGGCGTAGTCGATCACCTTGTCCAGGATCTGCAACGGCGACAGCCCGATCAGGTCCGGGTTGACGAAGTCGTTGATCCCGGTGGCCGTCGCGCCCGGCTTCAGCGCGTCGTTCGAGTACGGCACCCGCAACGTGTTGTAGCCCAACCGGGCCATCGTGTCGAGCTGCCCCCGCCACGGATTGCTCGACCACAGACCGTGGAAGGTCTTGTTGTCGGTCTCCATGCCGAACCAGTTGATGCCGGTCAACCGGACCGTCGCGCCGGTGCTGTCCACGATCTGGCTACCGTTCGTGTGCAGATAGCCGGTGCCGGTACCCGCGGCGGAAGCCGGGGTGGTGCTGACGGCGGCGGCGAGGAACACACCTGCCGCTGCGGTGGCGAGCGCGGTCAGCGCGCCGCCAAGAGCTTTACCACGGAACATTCGAGCTCCACTTCGGAGGCACGACGCCGTCGAGCGACGACGCCGGCGGGCGGCCGTCCGCACGTCACGGTCCCCTCGGGGTACGCGGACAGTGCGCGACGGCCCATGTCACGCGGACGGGAAACTCGCGGCAGCTCACCGGCCGATCCTCGACAGCGATGCTCGCCGTCGTCGCCCTCGGCCCGGTGGCCCTACCTGACTCCGTCGCTCATTCTCATCAGCCCACATCAATGCGTCAACTGCCCGCCGCCCCCGTTGGCTCCCGCGCGCCACCCTGCGGTCCTCTCGCCGCCTGCGGGGCGGCAAGATCCGCACAACATCAGGGATGTTGCTGGCTCCGGCGCGCCTGAAGCAGCAACTTCCCCGAAGTTGCGCGGATCTTGCCGCGGGGCGGCGCGGCGCGGGGCGGGGACTCCCGGACACGCGAGAGCCCCCGGTCCCTCTCGGGGGCCGGGGGCTCCTGCGACTGCGTCAGGTCAGCCGGCCTGCTCGGCGAGCTGGAGGAACTGCCGCTTGGAGGCGAGGGCCTGCTCGGCCTCCTTGATCCGGCGGGCGTCCCCGGCGCTCTGCGCCCGGGTCAGTCGCTCCTCGGCCTCCGCCACCTGGGCCCGCATCTGGGCGAGCAGCGGGTTGTCCTCCTTGGTGGTACGACGCCACGCCGAGTCCATCACCTCGCGGACCTTGTCGTCGATGACGCGCAGCCGGCGCTCCAGCCCGGCGGCGGCCTCGCGGGGCACCCGGCCGGCCTCGTGCCACTGGGCCTGGATGTCCCGCAGCTTGGCCTGGGCACCCTTCGGGTCGGCGTCGATGTCCAGGGCCTCGGCCTCGGCCAACAGGGCCTGCTTACGCTCCAGGTTGCCGCGCTGCTCGTTGTCCCGGGCGGAGAAGACCTCGCTGCGCCGGCTGAAGAAGGCGTCCTGCGCGGCCCGGAACCGTTCCCAGAGCTTCTGCTCGGCCTCCTTGGAGGCGCGGGGTGCGGCCTTCCACTGCGTCATCAACTCCTTGAGCTGGTTGGCCGTGGCCGCCCACTCGGTGGAGTCCTTGATCTTCTCGGCCTCGGCGACCAGCTCTTCCTTGACCGTCTGCGCCTGCTTGCGCTGCGAGTCCAGGGACGCGAAGTGGGCGCCTCGACGCCGGGTGAAGCCGTCCCGCGCGGCGGCGAACCGCTTCCACAGCTCACCGTCGGCCTTCTTGTCGACCCCGCGAATGGTCTTCCACTCGTCGAGGATCTCCTTGAGCCGGTCGCCGGCGGTCTTCCAGCCGGTGGACTCCGCGGCGAGCTTCTCGGCCTCCTCGACCAGGGCGGTCTTTCGGGCCAGGGCCTCACCCCGGGCGACGTCCCGGGCGGCGCGCGCCTCGGTCGCCTTCTCCTCGGCGAGGGTCGCCAGCTTGTCCAGTCGGGCGGCCAGGGCGTCGATGTCGCCGACGACGTGGGCCTCCGGCAGCGTGGCGCGGATCCGCCGGATCGTGCTCAACGAGTGCCCGGCGTCCGCCGCGCCCGAGTTGAGCCGCGCTTCGGTCAGGTCCACCTCGGTGACCAGGTCGGCGAAGCGGCGCGCGAAGTGCGCGAGGCCCTCCTCCGGCGCTCCTGCCTGCCAAGATCCGACCACCCGCTCGCCTTCGGCGGTCTTGACGTAAACGGTGCCGTCCGCGTCCACCCGTCCGAAGGCAGTCCAGTCGCTCATGTGCCCATCCTCGTTCTCCCGGCGTCGAGGGAGCAGTCCCCCGTCGCCGCCACGGCGCAGCCAAGTTACTTCCGGCATTGTCACAGGTCCGACCCGGTCCGCGTCGAGCGCCTATCGCCGACCGTGACCATACGGTGTCCTAGGGCCTGATTGACCGGATCGCCGCGGAGACGCACCGGGGATTCCCGCTACGGTGAACGGGTGCCACTGGTCGCCGCCGCCGTCTGCCCACATCCGCCCCTGCTCGTGCCCGAAGTGGCCGGTGCCGCCGCCAGGGAACTGGACGACCTGCGGGCCGCCTGTGACCTCGCCGTTCGCCGGCTGTTGGCCACGGCTCCGGACGCGGTGGTGCTGCTCGGCGTCGGCCCGGTGACCGGTCCGATCCAGTCCCCGGCGACCGGCTCTCTCCAGCCCTGGGGTGTGGACCTGGACGTGCCCCTGGTTCCCGGTCAACCGGACCGGGGCGCCGTGCTGCCGCTGAGTCTGACCATCGGCGCGTGGCTGCTGTCCCGGCACGCCCCGCTCGCACCCCTGACCGACGATCGGGCCACGCCCGCAGCGGTGACCGCCATGCAGGTGACCGCCGACGCCGGGCCGGCCGAGGTGGCCGCGCTCGCCGCGGAGGTCGCCACCGCCGGTGACCGGGTGGCGCTGCTGGTGCTCGGCGACGGGTCGGCCTGCCGGGGCCAGCAGGCGCCCGGGTACGACGACCAGCGCGCTCTCCCGTACGACATGGGGGTTGCCGCGGCCCTCGCCGAGGCGGACGTGGACGCCCTGCGCGACCTGGACCCGGGTGTGTCGGCGCAGTTGAAGGTCGCCGGCCGGGCGGCGTGGCAGGTGCTGGCCGACGCGGCCCGCGCCGGCGCCGGCGGGTGGCGCGGCGAGTTGCTGCACGAGTCGGCGCCCTACGGGGTGGCCTACTTCGTGGCGTCCTGGGAGCGGATGTGACGGTTGTCGCGGTGGTGGGGCCGACAGCGGCGGGCAAGTCGGCGTTGAGCATCGCGCTGGCGCACGCCCTCGACGGGGAGGTGGTCAACGCCGACTCGATGCAGCTCTACCGGGGCATGGACGTCGGCACCGCCAAGCTGACCGTCGCCGAGCGGGACGGGGTGCCGCACCACCTGCTCGACATCTGGGAGGTCAGCGAGCCGGCGAGCGTGGCCGAGTACCAGCGGCTGGCCCGCGCGGCGGTGGACGACATCCTGTCCCGGGGGCGGGTGCCGCTGCTGGTGGGTGGCTCCGGGCTGTACGTGCGGGCGGTGCTGGAACGGTTCGAGTTTCCCGGCACCGACGCGGCGCTGCGCGAGCGGCTGGAACGCGAGTTGGCCGAGACCGGGCCCGCGCCGCTGTACGCGCGGCTGCGCGCCGTCGATCCGGTGGCCGCCGAGGGCATCCTGCCGGGCAACGGGAGGCGGATCGTCCGTGCGCTGGAGGTGATCGAGCTGACGGGTGCGCCGTTCACCGCGTCGTTGCCGCAGCCGACCCCGTACTACCCGTCGGTGCAGCTCGGCGTCGACCTCGACACGGGGCTGCTGGATGAGCGGATCGCGCTGCGGGTGGACCGGATGTGGGCCGACGGCCTGGTCGACGAGACCCGTGAGCTGGTGGGTCGGGGTCTGGCCGAGGGGCGGACGGCGAGTCGCGCGCTCGGCTACCAGCAGGTGCTGCGCATGCTCGACGGCGAGCTGCCCGAAGAACAGGCACACGACGAGACAATCCGGGCCACCCGGCGTTTCGTCCGACGGCAGCGGTCCTGGTTCCGGCGCGACTCGCGCATCCAGTGGCTCGACTCGGCCGCGCCGGACCTGATCGAGGCCGCCCTGCACCTGGTGCCGGCTGCTGCGCGATGATGGGGTCGTGGAGTTCACCAAGGGGCACGGCACCGGCAACGACTTCGTCCTCCTGCCCGATCCGGACGGTCAGCTCGACCTGACCCCCGAGCTGGTCGCGGCGCTCTGCGACCGGCGTCGCGGCATCGGCGCGGACGGCGTCCTGCGGGTGGTCCGCGCGGCCAAGCACCCCGACGGCGCCGGCCAGGCCGGCGAGGCCGAGTGGTTCATGGACTACTGGAACGCGGACGGCTCGTTCGCCGAGATGTGCGGCAACGGCGCGCGCGTCTTCGTGCGCTACCTGCTCGACACCGGGCTCGCCACGCCCGCCGGCGCGGCGTTGCCGGTGGCCACCCGCGCCGGCGTCGTGCGCGCGCTGGTCGAGGGCGGCGCGGTGTCCGTCGAGATGCGCAGACCCCGGCTGTACGACGAGTCGAGCGCCACCCTGGGCGGTCTGACCCTGTCCGGCACGGTCGTGGACGTGGGCAACCCACACCTGGTGTGCGTCCTGCCGAGCGGCGTGGAGTTGCCCGCGCTGGATCTGACCGTCGCGCCTGGGTTCGATCCGACGGTCTTCCCGGCCGGCGTGAACGTCGAGTTCATCGCCGCGGGCGACCCGGTCGACGACACCGACGGGCACAGCCTCATGCGGGTGTACGAGCGCGGTAGCGCCGAAACCCTGTCCTGCGGCACCGGCGCCTGCGCGGTGGCCGCCGTGGCCCTGCGCGACGCCGGCCGGGACGCCGGTGTGGTGGCGGTGGACCTCCCCGGCGGCCGCCTGACAGTGACGGTCACCGAGGACTCGTGCTGGCTCTCCGGCCCCGCCGTCCTGGTGGCCACCGGCGAGGTCGACCTCCTCGCCCTGTCCGCTGCGGCTCAGCGCTGAGGCTGCTCGCCCCGGTCACGGCCCGCTGCTGAGGCTGCCCCCCTTCGGCTGAGGCTGTCTGCCGAGGGCGCCCGCTCATTGGCTGACGCCGGTCGTCGTGGGTCCTTTGCTCTGCTTCACTCCACGCAACACCTCGGTGTCCGGTTATCGGACGCCGAGGTGTTGCGTAGGTTGAAGCAGAGCAAAGGAAGCGAACCGACCCCCCGCTCGGGGTCGCCTCCCGACTTCCCCACCCTCTCGTCGCCGGCAGGTGCCCAGCAACCGGCAAGGCGCTCAGCAACCCGGCAACGCGGCGGGCGCCCGGCACCGCGGTGGGCAGCCGGCGAGGCGCCGGCCACCGGTCAGGGGGTGGCGCTGGCGCTCGCTGCGATTTCCGGGAGGTCGGCCGGGCCGGGGTCGGCGGCCGGGAGGGGGCTGGGGTTGTGCGCGGCCGCTCGGACGGCGGCGGCGACCGCCGGGGCCACCCGCGAGTCGAAGACACTCGGCACGATCACCGTCGGGTTGATCTTGTCTTCACCGACGACGTCGGCGATGGCCCGGGCGGCGGCGAGCGCCATCTCCTCGGTGAACTCCTCGGCGTGCGCGTCCAACATTCCACGGAACACGCCCGGGAAGGCGAGCACGTTGTTGATCTGGTTCGGCTGGTCGGAGCGGCCGGTGGCGACCACCGCGGCGTGCTTGCGCGCCTCCCGCGGGTCGACCTCCGGGTCCGGGTTGGCGAGCGCGAACACGATCGAGTCCTTCGCCATGCCGGCGATGTCGTCACCGCTGAGCAGGTTCGGCGCGCTGACCCCGATGAACACGTCGGCGCCCCGGATCGCCCCGGGCAGGTCACCCGAGTAGTTCTCCTTGTTGGTGTTCTCCGCCAGCCACTGCCACGCCGGGTTGAGGTCGGCCAGGCCGCGGTGCAGGGCGCCCTGGCGGTCGTACGCGATGATGTCGCCGACGCCCTGACGCAGCAGCAGCTTCATGATCGCGGTGCCCGCCGCGCCGGCGCCGGAGACGACCACCCGCACGTCCGTGAGCTGCTTGCCCACGACGCGCAGCGCGTTGGTCAGCGCGGCCAGCACGCAGATCGCGGTGCCGTGCTGGTCGTCGTGGAAGACCGGGATGTCCAGCGCCTCGCGCAGCCGGGCCTCGATCTCGAAGCAGCGCGGCGCGGCGATGTCCTCCAGGTTGATCCCGCCGTACGCGGGCGCGATCGCCTTGACGATCTGCACGATCTCGTCGGTGTCCTGGGTGTCCAGCACCACCGGCCAGGCGTCCACCCCGCCGAAGCGCTTGAACAGCGCCGCCTTGCCCTCCATCACCGGCAGCGACGCGGCCGGGCCCAGGTTGCCCAGGCCGAGGACCGCCGAGCCGTCGCTGACCACCGCGACGGTGTTGCGCTTGATGGTCAGCCGCCGGGCGTCCGCCGGGTTCTCGGCAATCGCCATGCAGACCCGGGCGACCCCCGGGGTGTACGCGCGGGACAGCTCGTCGCGGTTGCGGAGCGCGACCTTCGAGGTCACCTCGATCTTGCCGCCGAGGTGCAGGAGGAACGTCCGGTCCGACACCTTGCGCACGTCCACGCCGTCGAGCGCGGTCAGCGCCTCGACCACCTGGTCGGCGTGGTTCGCGTCGGCGGTGTCACAGGTGAGATCGACGATCACGTGGGTCGGGTCCGAGTCCACGACGTCCAGCGCCGTGACGATCGCCCCGGCCTCACCGACGGACGTGGTGAGCCGGCCGATCGAGGAGGCGTCCGCGGTCACGGCGATCCGGATGGTGATCGAAAATCCGGCGCTCGGCAGTCGGGTGATGGCCACGGGATCCCTCCGTCACGGCTGTGCGACCGGTCGGCCGCCGCCCGCATTTCTACCGGGTTGTCGCAGCCGACCAGCATTCGCCCCCACTTTTGGCGACCCCCGCCGTGGGCATATAGCAGGTGCGTTCGGCGTTGTGTCATGTCAGGATTACGTTCTACTTATCAAAACGGACAGGAGAACCGCTTGCGAGACCAGGAGAACTTCGTCCCCGTCGAGGACGAGTTCGACGATGTCACCACCGGCGATCTGGACCTGTCGGAGCGGCAGTCTCTCCGGCGCGTCCCAGGCCTCTCCACCGAGCTCACCGACGTCACCGAGGTCGAATACCGCCAGCTGCGGCTGGAGCGGGTCGTCCTGGTGGGCGTCTGGACCGAGGGCACGGTGACGGACGCGGAAAATTCCCTGACCGAGCTGGCCGCGCTCGCCGAGACCGCCGGCTCTCAGGTGCTCGAAGGATTGATCCAGCGTCGTACGCGACCCGACCCGGCCACGTACATCGGTCGCGGCAAGGTCGACGACCTCGGCGCGGTGGTGCTCGCCACCGGTGCCGACACGGTCATCTGCGACGGCGAGTTGTCCCCGTCGCAGCTGCGCAACCTCGAGCAGCGCACCAAGGTCAAGGTCGTCGACCGTACGGCGCTGATCCTCGACATCTTCGCCCAGCACGCCAAGAGCAAGGAAGGCAAGGCGCAGGTCGAGCTGGCGCAGCTCGAATACCTGCTGCCGCGGCTTCGCGGTTGGGGTGAGACGTTGTCCCGCCAGACCGGTGGTTCCGGTCGTGGCGGCGGCGCCGGCGGCGGTGTGGGTGTCCGTGGTCCCGGTGAGACCAAGCTGGAGACCGACCGGCGGCGCATCCGCCACCGCATCTCCCGGCTCCGCCGTGAGATCAAGAGCATGCGCACGGTGCGCGTCACCAAGCGTGCTCGTCGTACCCGCAACTCCGTGCCCGCCGTGGCCATCGCCGGCTACACCAACGCCGGCAAGTCCAGCCTGCTCAACCGTCTGACCGGTGCGGGCGTGCTGGTGGAGAACGCGCTCTTCGCCACGCTGGACCCGACCACCCGCAAGGCCACCGCCTCGGACGGGCGGCTCTACACCCTCTCCGACACGGTCGGCTTCGTGCGGCACCTGCCCCACCAGATCGTCGAGGCGTTCCGCTCGACGCTGGAGGAGGTCGCGGAGGCCGATCTGGTGGTGCACGTCGTCGACGGCACCCACCCGGATCCCGAGGAGCAGGTGCGGGCGGTGCACGAGGTGCTCGCCGAGGTCGGTGCCGACCGGCTCCCCGAGCTGCTGGTGGTCAACAAGACCGACGCCGCCGACGAGGACACGCTGCTGCGGCTCAAGCGCCTCTGGCCGGACGCGATCTTCGTTTCGGCGTACTCCGGTCGGGGCGTCGACGGGTTGCGCGCGGCGATCGAGGAGCGGCTGCCGCAGCCCGCGGTGGAGGTCCGGGCCGTCCTGCCGTACGACCGTGGTGATCTCGTGTCCCGGGTGCACCGGTCGGGCGAGGTGCTCAGCACGTCGCACCTGCCGGAGGGCACCCTGCTGCACGTGCGGGTCAGCGCGGCACTCGCTGCCGAGCTGGCGCCGTACGACGTTGCCCGGGAAGGCCAGGCGGTCGGCAGCCGCTCCTGAGCGGCCCCGGCGTCATCCATCGGAAACGCGCGGCATGCGACACTGGCCGAATGCGCCGCGTTGTTTCCTCGGTCACGGTTGCCCTCGGCCTGCTCGGGGCAACCGTGGCGCTGGCCGGAGTCGCCGTAGCCGCTCCCGCTCCCGGATCATCACAGCCGCCCGCAGCCACCCCCGGCAAGAAGCGCTGCTCGGTCACCGACGACCGTCTACGGGAGCTGTCCGGCCTGGTGGCGACCAAGACCGGTTACATCGTCATCAACGACGGCACCGACGTCGAGGGACGTAAGCGGATCTTCTTCCTCGACAGCAAGTGCAAGGTCGTCAAGGAGCCGGTCCGCTACTCGGGTCAGGGACCGTTCGACACCGAGGATCTCGCCGTGTCTCCGAAGGGCGACACCCTCTGGATCGGTGACATCGGCGACAACACCACCAGCAAGCAGCGGCGTACCCGGATCGCGGTCTGGACGATGCCGATCAACGGCAGCAAGCAGCCGGTGCTGCACCGGCTCTCGTACCCGGATAACAAGCCGCGCGACGCGGAGGCGCTGCTGGTGGGGGCCGACGGCCTGCCACTGATCATCACGAAGGTGGCGAGCGGTAACTCGGAGATCTTCACCGCGGCAGCGAAGCTGAAGAGCGGCGACACTCCGCCGGTGCCGATGAAGAAGGTCGGCGAGATCAAGCTGCCGAAGACCAGCACCGAGAATCCGTTGAGCGTCTACGGGCGGGCCGCGATCACCGGTGCCGCCCGATCGCCGGACGGCACCCGCGTCGTGATCCGGACGTACGCGGACGCCTTCGAGTACGACGTCACCGGCGACGACATCGCCGGAGCGCTCACCACCGGCAAGCCGCGGGTGACGCCCCTGGCCGACCCGTTCGGCGAGGCCATCTCCTACACGCCGGACGGCAAGACCTTCGTCACGGTCTCCGACGGCGGTCAACTCACCGCCGACGAGACGATCGACGTCCTGAGTTACACGCCGTCCACGAGCGCGGCGGCACCGCTCGCCGCGGCGGCGGGCACGAAGCCGGCGGCCGGGAAGTCCTGGATGGACGGGCTCAGCTTCGACGACATCACCTATCTGGTGGGCGCGGTCGGCGTACTCGGTCTGCTGCTCGTCGGCGCTGGCATCGTCGGCATCGTTCGGGCCCGCCGTCGCCCGCCCACGGCCGACGATGCGGCGGACGACCCGGACGACCGCAGCGGCACTCCCGGTGTCGACGGTGTTCCGCCGGGCGGTGGCCGTTCGAACGCGGGGGTGTACGGCGGCGCGGCGGCGGGTGGCGGGGTCTACGGGGGTGGGTCCGGTCGGGGCGGTCCCGCCCCTGCCGGCGGCGCCGTCTACGGCGGCGGTGGCGCGCGTCCAGCCGGCGCGGGTGGCGGGAGTGGCCGTCCTGCCGGCGGTGGAGGTGCACGTCCGGCTGGCGCGGGAGGCGGCGGTTACGGTGCGGCTCGGCCCGGCGGGGGCGGTGGCGGTGGCGCTCCGGCCGGAGGCGGCGTGTACGGCGCCGGCGGTAGCGGTGGTGGCCGTGCCGGTGGCGGTAGCGGTGGTGGTGGCCGTGCCGGTGGTAGTGGTAGTGGCGGTGGCCGTGCGGGTGGTGGCGGTGGCCGCGCCGGCGGTGCCGGTGGTGCCGGTGGTGGCGGTGGCCGCGCCGGGGGCACCGGTGGTCGGCCGGGCGGCGGTGTGTACGGCGGTGGTGGCCAGCCCAGCGGGGGTCGGGCGGAGCCGCCGCGGCGTGGTGGGCCGGAGCCGGACTACCGGGGCCAGCGGCCCAGCCGCCGGCATGAGGACGACGCGCCCGTCGACCCGTACGGCAAGTATCCCGGTGGCGGTCGTGGCCATCGGGGCGACCGCTACTGACGCGCTCAGCGCCATCCGGCCTGATCGCGACGGTCCCGCCGAGCCTGTCCGGTCAGCGGGCCGAACGGTCGGGCGATGCGGGTGAGCGCCGTCGGCGCCCACCCGCGCGGTCAGCCGCTCAGATCCGTCGGAGCACTGCCACGACCCGGCCCATGATGGTGGCGTCGTCGCCGGGGATCGGGTCGAAGGCCGGGTTCTGCGGCATCAGCCACACGTGCCCGTCGCGCCGACGGTAGGTCTTGACTGTCGCCTCGCCGTCGAGCATGGCGGCCACGATCTCGCCCGAGTCGGCGGTCGGCTGCTGCCGGACGACGACCCAGTCGCCGTCGCAGATCGCCGCGTCGAGCATCGAGTCGCCCTTGACCTGGAGCATGAACACCTCGCCCTCGCCCACCAGCTCGCGGGGGAGGGGGAAGATGTCCTCCACCGCCTGCTCGGCGAGGATCGGCCCACCGGCGGCGATCCGGCCGAGCATCGGCACGTACGCCGGTGTGGGTCGCTGGGCGCGGGACAGCTCGTCGTCGATGGCCTCGCTCGGGGCGCGGACGTCCACGGCGCGGGGACGGTTGGGGTCGCGGCGCAGGAAGCCCTTCTTCTCCAGCTCCTTGAGCTGGTAGGCGACGCTCGACGGTGACACCAGGCCGACCGCCTCGCCGATCTCCCGGACGCTCGGCGGGTAGCCGTGGCGCTCGACCCAGGTGCGGATGAACTCCAGGATGCGACGCTGGCGGGCGGTCAGGTCGACCGTCGCCGGGTCGGGGAAGGCGCTGACCACCGGCGTGACCGGACGCACGGCGGGCTGACCCGTCCGGCTGCGCGCGGTGGTGCGGCGTCGGGTGGCCGGCGGGCCCGCCTCGGTGATCTGCTGCGGGCTCTTCGGCCGGCTGGCCCGGTCCTCGGTCACGTCCGTCCTCCCTGGTCGGCGCTGGGTGCCTCGTCGGCTCGTGGTGCGTGCGGTTGTTCCTGACCGTATAGGTGAGATCGGTCATTTTCAAACATCTGTACGACCTCTCACCGGCGTGTCGGGGTGAAAAACCGCTCCGCCCGTACAGATGTTCTGATAAATGGTACGTCGGGTAGCACGCGTGTTCGATTGTCGGACGTTTCCCGTCTTCCTCGGGCTGTGCGGCCGGTAACTCGCGCGGGGTGTCCGCGTTGGTTCCGCGGGGGGCGGATGAAGCCGATGGTCCGTGACGCGCCGGACACGCCGGTCAACTTGACCCGGGTTCGTTGGCGACATACGGTCGACCCCTACATGTAGTAGTGACACGGGCGTAAGTTGCCCACAGGTTGGGTCCGACTACCGACCGCACTCCCGTAAGGTCGATCACGGCGGACGCCATGAGTGCAGGGCACCGTCGTGGTTCTCCGTGCTCGGGAGCATCCGGTGTGACGCGATTGATCATGAATTGGGGGTTAGCAAATGCGGTGTCCGTACTGCCGACACGCCGACTCCCGCGTGGTCGACTCGCGAGAGGCCGACGATGGCCAGCTCATCCGACGGCGGCGCTCGTGCCCGGAGTGCGGCAAACGGTTCACCACCGTCGAGGAGGCGGTCCTCGCGGTCGTCAAGCGCAGCGGGGTGACCGAGCCGTTCAGCCGTACGAAGATCATCGGCGGGGTGCGCAAGGCGTGCCAGGGCCGGCCGGTGGACGACGACTCCCTGGCGCTGCTCGCGCAGCGGGTGGAGGAGACCGTCCGGGCCAAGGGGGCCGCCGAGATCCCCAGTCACGAGGTGGGCCTGGCGATCCTGGGTCCGCTACGCGACCTGGACGAGATCGCCTACCTGCGGTTCGCCAGCGTCTACCGCTCCTTCGACTCGCTCGCCGACTTCGAGCGCGAGATCGAGACATTGCGGGCCGCGGCGCGAGCCCGGGAGCAGGACCGGGCCGATGCGGTCGAGGCCGCCGGCCGTACCAGCTGAGACTTCACTGTTTTCCGAGAGATCAGGACGCGCGGTGGGTGACCGCGCAGACGAGGGGGGCGACGGCGTGACAACCAGCCGTTCACGGAACAAGGCAGGCGCGGGGCTGAAGACCGAGCGCGTATGGACGACGGAGGGGGTCCACCCGTACGACGAGGTCTCGTGGGAGCGCCGGGACGTCGTGATGACGAACTGGCGGGACGGCTCGATCAACTTCGAGCAGCGGGGCGTGGAGTTCCCGGAGTCGTGGAGCGTCAACGCGGCGAACATCGTCACCACCAAGTACTTCCGGGGCGCGGTGGGGACCCCGGAGCGGGAGTGGTCGCTCAAGCAGCTCATCGACCGGGTCGTCACGACCTACCGCACCGCCGGTGAGGAGTACGGCTACTTCGCCAGCCCGGCCGACGCCGAGGTCTTCGCGCACGAGCTGACCTGGATGCTGCTGCACCAGGTGTTCAGCTTCAACTCGCCGGTGTGGTTCAACGTCGGTACGCCGTCGCCGCAGCAGGTCAGCGCCTGCTTCATCCTCTCCGTCGACGACTCCATGGACTCCATCCTCGACTGGTACAAGGAGGAGGGGCGGATCTTCCAGGGCGGCTCGGGGGCCGGCGTCAACCTCTCCCGGATCCGTTCCTCGAAGGAGCTGCTCTCCTCCGGCGGCACCGCCTCCGGCCCGGTCAGCTTCATGCGCGGCGCGGACGCCTCGGCCGGCACCATCAAGTCCGGTGGCGCCACCCGGCGTGCGGCCAAGATGGTCATCCTCGACGTCGACCACCCCGACATCGAGGAGTTCGTGGCGACCAAGGCGCGCGAGGAGGACAAGATCCGCGCGCTGCGGGACGCCGGATTCGACATGGACCTCGGCGGCTCCGACATCGTCAGCGTGCAGTACCAGAACGCCAACAACTCGGTCCGCGTCTCGGACGAGTTCATGTCGGCGGTGGAGAACGGCAAGGACTTCGACCTGCGCGGCCGGCTGGACGGCTCGGTGATCGACACCGTCGACGCCAAGAACCTGTTCCGGACGATCTCGCAGGCCGCCTGGGAGTGCGCCGACCCCGGCCTGCAGTACGACGACACGATCAACGACTGGCACACCTGCCCGGAGACCGGCCGGATCACCGCGTCGAACCCGTGCTCGGAGTACCTGCACCTGGACAACTCCTCGTGCAACCTGGCCTCGCTGAACCTCCTGAAGTTCCTCCGCGCCGACGGCGGCTTCGAGGTGGAGAAGTTCGTCAAGTCCGTCGAGTTCGTCATCACCGCGATGGACATCTCGATCTGCTTCGCCGACTTCCCGACCGAGAAGATCGGTGAGACCACCCGCGCCTACCGGCAGCTCGGCATCGGCTACGCCAACCTGGGCGCCCTGCTGATGGCCACCGGCCTGCCGTACGACTCGGAGCAGGGCCGGTCGGTCGCCGCGTCGATCACGTCCCTGATGACCGGCACCGCGTACCGCCGTTCCGCCGAGCTGGCCGGTGTCGTCGGCCCGTACGACGGTTACGCCCGCAACGCCGAGCCGCACAAGCGGGTCATGCGCAAGCACGCCGCCGCCAACGACGAGATCAAGCCGACCAGCCCGGTGGCCACCGCGATCGTCCGCGAGGCGACCAGGCAGTGGACCCAGGGCAACAAGATCGGTGACAAGTTCGGTTGGCGCAACGCGCAGGCCAGCGTCCTCGCCCCGACCGGCACGATCGGCTTCATGATGGACTGCGACACGACCGGCGTGGAGCCGGACCTGGCGCTGGTCAAGTTCAAGAAGCTGGTCGGCGGCGGTTCGATGCAGATCGTCAACCAGACGGTGCCGCGCGCGCTGCGCAGCCTCGGCTACCCCGAGGAGCAGGTCGAGGCGATCATCGAGCACATCGCCGACCACGGCCACGTGGTGGACGCCCCCGGCCTCAAGCCGGAGCACTACCCGGTCTTCGACTGCGCCATGGGCGAGCGGACGATCGCCCCGATGGGCCACGTGCGGATGATGGCGGCCATCCAGCCGTTCGTCTCCGGCGCCATCTCCAAGACGGTCAACATGCCGGAGGCGGCCACCGTCGAGGACGTCGAGAAGATCTACTTCGAGGGCTGGAAGCTCGGCCTCAAGGCCCTGGCGATCTACCGGGACAACTGCAAGGTCGGCCAGCCGCTCTCGGTCGCCAAGTCCAACAAGGCCACCGGGCCGGCCGCCGTCGAGACCCCCGCCGCCGCGCCGGCTGCGGTCGAGAAGGTCATCGAGTACCGGCCGGTGCGCAAGCGCCTGCCGAAGAAGCGCACCTCCGAGACGGTCAGCTTCTCCGTCGGTGGCGCCGAGGGCTACCTCACCGCGTCGTCCTACCCGGACGACGGCCTTGGCGAGGTCTTCCTCAAGATGTCCAAGCAGGGCTCGACCCTGGCCGGCGTGATGGACGCCTTCTCGGTCGCCATCAGCATCGGCCTGCAGTACGGCGTGCCGCTGGAGACGTTCGTCAGCAAGTTCACCAACATGCGCTTCGAGCCGGCCGGCATGACCGACGACCCGGACGTGCGGATGGCGGCCTCGGTGATGGACTACATCTTCCGTCGCCTGGCGCTGGACTTCCTGCCGTACGAGCGCCGCGCCGAGCTGGGCATCTTCACCGCCGGCGAGCGGGCCGCCCAGCTGCGGGCCGAGGCCGACGCGGAGGCTGCCGCCGTCACCGGTGCGGACCTCACCGCGATGGCGTCCTCCGCACCGGTCGAGGCCCCGGCCAAGACCGAGGCCGTCGCCCAGCCGGCCCAGGAGATGGCCGACGTGGCCGCCGCCAAGCCGGCACCGAGCGTGGGTTCCAGCACCGAGCTGCTGGAGGCCGTGATCGGCAAGGCCGCCGACGCGCCGCTCTGCTTCACCTGCGGTACGAAGATGCGCCCGGCCGGTAGCTGCTACGTCTGCGAGGGCTGCGGCTCCACCAGCGGCTGCAGCTGACGTACACCTCGACGCTGCCCCGGCCTCCCACCCGAGGTCGGGGCAGCGCTGTTTGCGAGGCTCGGTTCCGATTCGGGGATGTCCGCGAAGTTGGGCGTTGTCAGCCGAATTCGATCTCCACCAGAGGGCTTCCGGCGATCCAGCTTTCCAAACTTCCGGCCCAGTCCAGGGTCGGGACGATCTCGCCGAGCACGACTGCCCGCTCGTCCGGGTCGGTCACGGGACGCCCCCGCACCTGCACAACCAGGCCGGCCAGATGCAGCGTGAACTCGGGATGCGCGAGTACGTTGGCGTACCAGTCACGCGCCCCCGGGCTCCCCGTGAGCCAGTAGCGGCCGCCGGCTTGATAGCGCCATATCTCCGTCCTTCTCGGCTGACCGCTCCGCCGCCCGGTCGTCGTGATGTCCACAGTGCGCTGCCGCTCCAGCGCCTGTCGCGTCTCGCTCAGCACCGTCATGCACCCATGCTCCGACCTTGAGCGAACTTCAGGTCAAGGCAGTGGGCACGGAGGTTGGTTGCCGGCCGGGAGATGCGAGGCTCGCCGCGTGACGCGCTGCTGCCCGAGTGTGACGTGCTGGCGGGGTTACGTGAGTCAATTCCTGCTTAGAACTCCGGCACGATCATCTGATGCTGACCAGTCGCAGCAGGTCGGCCACGACTGGTCAGCATCAAGTGATCATGAGGAGGCGCTTCACCCACTCGCCGCCACGGATCCAGTAGACGTCGATCGCGCCGTTCTGGTCCCAGATGTGCGGGTCGGGGCTGCGCGGCCACCAGCCGTCCGAATAGTTCGGTAACACCCGTGCGCCGCCGTGCGAAGAAGGAGTGTGAGGGCGACGAGGGAGGACGGCCTGTGAATGAGCCGAGCCGAGCCGATGACGACATCTCCGACATCGGGGTGGATCCAGTGGCCTTCGAGGTCTTCTACCGGCGACACCTGGAGGCGGTGGGCCGGTTCGTGGCGCGGCGGGTCGACGACCCACATCTCGCCGCCGACCTGACCGCCGACGTCTTCCTGGCGGTGATCGAGTCGGCGGCCGGCTACCGGCCGGACCGGGGTAGCCAGATCGGCTGGCTGTACGGGGTGGCCCGTCACGTCATCGGCGACGAGCGGCGACGGGCGGCCCAACGACTGCGGGTGACCGGCCGACTGGCTGGACGGCGGGATCTCGGCCCCGACGACATCGCGCGCATCGAGGAGCGGATCGACGCCGAGTCGGCGGCCCGCCGTACCCACCGGGCGCTCAGCGAATTACCCGAGGGCACCCGGTCGCTCGTCGAACTCGTCGCCGTGGACGGCCTCACCGTCGCCGAGGCGGCGACAGCGCTCGGGATGTCGCCGGTCGCCGCTCGGGTCCGCCTGCACCGGGCCCGCCGCCTCGTCCGCGCGGTGCTCGCCCGCCCGGTCACCACCCTCGCTTGAGATGAGACGGAGCTGACGATGAACACGACTGAACGGTCGCCGCGGGGTTTCGAGGAGCAGCTTCTCCGGGACCTGAGCGCACACGTCGCCCAACGGGCCGAGCTGGCGTCGAACCGTCCGGCCCTACGCCGTACCCGGTTCCTGCGTGGTTGGCGTCTCGCCGGGGCGCTCGGGATGGCGGTGACGCTGACCGCCGGTGCGCTGGCGGTCCAGACCATGAGGTTCGGCGACCAGTCGCCGCCCAGGGCCAGCGCGTCGGAGATCTTCCACCTGGCCGCCGACGCCGCCCGGCAACAGCCGGAGCTCACCGCCCGCCCCGACCAGTACGTCTTCATGGAGTCCCTGGCGACGTTCCGCGACCGGCCGGACAGCGGTCCGTACCGGACGACACGGAATCAACTGTGGCAGTCGGCCGGTGGAGTCGCGTATACGCAGGCACGCTATCGACCGGAGAGCGACCCGAACGGGTGGGGCGAGCTCATGGTCCTCCGCGAGGAAGATCCGGCCGACCCCGAGAAGAAACTCGACGCGTTTCCGCCGCCGGCGTACCACGGCGACCTGCCCGCCGATCCGGACGAGCTGCTTCGCTACCTTCGGGAACACCCGGTCGACCTGCACCTACCCGAAGGGGCCGACGAGAAGGCCGTCTACGGGAGCGAGAGCATGCCGTACACGACCGCGCGGTCGATGCTCCACGGCGGCTACGTGCCGCCCCGAGCGCTCGCGGCGCTGTTCGAACTGCTGGCACGGCAACCGGGAGCGGTCGTCATATCGGGGGACATGGTCGACGCCGCAGGCCGGCATGGGGTGGCGATCCGGATGCCCGGCGTGATCGGTGGCAACGATGATTTCCTCTTCGACCGGGACACCCATGTCTTCCTCGGCACCCGAGCATCGGTGGTGCGCAACGGCAAGGAGTCGATGTACGGCGCTGTCGCGGTACTGCGTATCGCCGTCGTCGACCGACCGGGTCAGCTGCCCTGAGCCGTGCGGCCCGGTCGACGACCCGGCCGCGTGTCACGACTGGGTGATGCCGGGACAGCGCCGTTTGCCACGCTGGCGGCATGGCTTCTCCCCTTGCGCACCGCGTCTACGAAACGTGCCACCTGACCGGATCGTTCCGCCTGCGCTCCGGTCAGACGAGCGACGAGTACTTCGACAAGTACCTGTTCGAGGCCGACCCGGGCCTGTTGCGTGAGGTGGCGGTGGCGATGGTCGCCCTGCTGCCCGAGTGCGACGTTCTGGCGGGGATGGAGATGGGCGGCATTCCGATCGCGACCGTGATGTCGCAGCTGACCGGGCTCCCGACAGCCTTCGTGCGGAAGCAGGCGAAGGAGTACGGCACCGGCAAGGCGGCCGAGGGCAGCCCCGTCGGTGGCCTGCGGGTCGTGGTGATCGAGGACGTGGTCACCACTGGCGGCGCGTTGCTGGCGTCGTGCAGGCAGCTACGGGCCGGCGGCGCGAAGGTCGACTCGGTGGTGTGTGCCATCGACCGGGAGCAGGGCGGACGGGCGAATCTGGCGGCCGAAGGGCTCCGGTTACACGCCGCCCTCACCCGTCGTGACCTGGAATCCTCCCTGCCGGGCTGAGCGTCTCGCAAGTGCTTCGGAAACAAGACGCCCGCAAGATCACTTGATGCTGACCAGTCACGGGAGCTCGTGGGCAACTGGCCAGCATCAAGTGATCACGGCAGAGGCCAAGGTGAGGGCAGGGTGCTGTGAGCGGTTCACTCGGCCGGGGGACGAGACGGCTCGACGTTCCCTCTGTGGCGGGATGCTGACGGCCGGCAACCGGGAGAGGATCTCCGGAGCCGGATCGGTCGCAGCGGAGGGCGGGCCAGTGATGAGGGGGCCAGTCGGCGCAGCGGGGGAGCAGACCGAGTGGGAAGTCGGCCGGCGGTGGATCGTCGTCGGCAAGGTGGCGGGCTACTCGGTGGCGCTGGCCATGTCCCTGTACCTGCTGGTCAAGGTCATCTGGATCGTTGTCGGGCTGCTCGGGAACGGGCCTGACGACATGGGAACCGCCGCCTGGGTGGTGCTCAACGCGGTCACCGTGGGGATGGCCGCGATCGGGGTCACCGTCGCGCTGGCGCTGACCCAGAACTGGGGCAGGCGTCTCCCGGCGCGACCGCTGATCTTCTTCGCCTGGGTGGGCGGCGGCTTCCTGGTGCCGATGCTTCCGTACCTGGTGATCAGTGGCATTCTTACGGCCCCGACGCGTGGCGGTCCGGCACCGGACTGGGAGGGTTTCCTCATCGGGTTCGGCTTCCTGGGGATGGCGGCGGGACTGGCCGTGGCACTACCGATCTATCTGCGGCAGCGGTGGCCGGTCGCCTTTCAGGGACGGCTGGGAGATCGTCCGGGCCGCCCGTCATGGTTCGCGCTGCTGGCGGTGGCGGTGACTGTCGCGCTGGGTCTGCTCTGGTTGTCCTGGGCGGGGGGCGGCACCCTGGGCATCACGCCCGCGCATCGTGCCGGTAGTGGGGATCTCAACGACCGTCTCCTCAACGGCAGCGCGGGGCTGTGGGCGCTGGTGGGCGGGTGGAGCGTCTGGGCGTTCGACCACCATCGCCCGGCGCGGCTGCCGCGCTGGGTTCCGATGTCGCTCGCGTTCGCCGCGTCGGGGTCGCTGTTCGCCTGGGGGTGCTGGAAGCTCCCGATGGCCATCATCCGGCCGGCGGGTTACGTGGCCGTCGAGTATCCCGCCGTGGCCGTCGTCCAGCACACGCTGAGCCTCGTCGTGGGTGCCGCCATGCTGGCCCTCGTCCTGTCCGCCGCGCTGGACCGGAGGCAGGTCGTCACGACGATGGCCGCCGACAAGGCTGGACGGGCGGAGAGCCGCGGGGCTGAAAAGCCGGGAGATCGTTGCGACGATCAAGGCATGACAACCACCGAGGCGTACGTCGAGTTCGCGCGCCGGGAGGCACACGGGGTCTCACCGACGTACGAGCGGCTGTCGCACGCCGTCGCGGACGACCACGACCTGCTCGCCCTGCTCGACACCCTCCCGCCCGGCAAGCGGCAACCCAACCTGCTGTTTGGTGTGGTGCGCTGGCTGGGCGGCCCGGTCGGCGATCCGGCCACCTTCCACGAGTACGTGCTGTCCCACTGGCCGGTCATCGAAACCGAGCTGAACCGCAGGGCGACCCAGACGAACGAGGCCGGCCGGTGCGCGGTGCTGCTGCCGGTGCTCGCCGCGCTGCCGCAGCCCCTCGCCCTGCTGGAAGTCGGCGCGTCCGCCGGGCTATGCCTGTATCCCGACCGGTACGCCTACCGGTACGGCGAGCACCAGGTTGGCGACGGAGCGCCCGTCCTGGAGTGCGCGGCCAGCGGATTGGTGCCGCCTGAGCGCGTACCCCAGGTGGTGTGGCGGGCTGGCCTCGACCTGAACCCGCTCGACGTGACCGACCCCGACGACGTGTCCTGGTTGGACGCCCTGATCTGGCCCGAGCACGCGCACCGGCGGGCCCGGCTGCGCGCGGCGGCGGCGGTCGCCGCCGCCGACCCGCCGCTGCTGGTCCGGGGTGACCTGGTGGACGACCTGCCGGCGCTGGCGGCCCGAGCGCCGGCCGACGCGACGCTCGTCATCTTCCACACGTCCGTGCTCTACCAGGTGCCCGCCGCGCGCCGGGATGCGTTCGTGCGGCTGGTCGGTGAGCTGCCCGGCCACTGGATCGCGAACGAGGCTCCGGAAGTGCTGCACCACGAGGGATTGCCCGATTCGCCGGACGCGGCGCTGCACAACGTCCTCGCGCTCGACGGGCGGCCGCTGGCCTGGACCCGGGGCCATGGTCAGGCGATGACCTGGTTCGGCTGAGTGCCAGCCCCGACCGGCATCCGGGCGTGCAGCGCTCGGATGAACCAGTCGACGGCCGGCGCGACCGCGCCTCCGCCCGACCAGCCGTTGATCACCGACAGCAGGTCGAGGTAGCGGTCCCGACGGGGGTCGTTGGCCAGGACGAGCCGGTCCAGCAGCCGCCGGCGCAGGTCGGCGTCGTCGGGGAGGCCGCGCAGGCGGGCGTACCGGCTGGTGACCGCCGCGACCACCGGCTCGGCCTCGGGGCCGGCCGGATCGAGACCGGCGGCCAGCGCGCCCGCCACCCCGTCGCGCACGACGGCGACGGCGTCCGGGCGGGGTAGGCCGGGCACGTCGTTGTCGGCGGCGTGCTGGCGAGCGAGCCGCCGCATGCTTGCCCGGAAGGCGGGGTCCCGGCACAGCTCGGCCAGCTCCACCCACGCCTGCACCTGCTCGGCGGTGGGATCCTCGGGCAGCTCCGGCGTCATCGAGACGAGCACACCCGGGTACGTCGGTGGGTCGCCGGTGAAGACGCTGGCCAGGAAGTCGTCCACCAGTTGCGACCGTTCGCGGGCGGTGAGCCGGGCCAACCGGTGCAGGTCGTCCACCTCGGCCGGGCCGGCCCCGCGCCTCGCCGCGACGGTCAGCACGGCCTGGCGCAACCGCAGCACGCGGATCTGCGCCGCCAGCGCCTGTGCGTGCGTGGCGGCCACGTCGCGCAGGGGCACCTCGCGGTCCACCACCCGACGGATGGACGTCAGGTCCACGCCCAGGTCGCGCAGCGTCCGGACCAGTTCCAGTCGGGCGACCGCCTCGGCGTCGAACAGGCGATACCCGGCCGGGCTCCGGTCGGTCGGCGGGACGATCCCGCTGTCGGCGTAGTACCGGATGGTCTTGACGCTCAGGCCGGTGCGTCGTGCCAGGTCGCCGATCGTGTACCGCTCGTCCCCGCTCATGCCCCCACCCTCACGCCTCCCCCCGCTGGAGACTCAAGCAACCGGCTCAGCGCAGAAAAGCCGAGACGGTGGCGGTGAACCCGGCGGCGTCGTCCAGCCACGGGTAGTGCCCCGCGCCCGGCTGCACGACCAGCTCGCCGCCGGGCATCAGCTCCGCGAGCTGGGCGACCAGGCCTGGCGGGGCGCCGAGATCCAGCTCACCGGCGAGGAGCAGCACCGGGCCCGGGTGGGCGGCGAGCGCTGCGCGGGTGGCCGGCGGGTCGAAGGCGCCGTCGGCGCCGAAGATCCGGGCGGCCTCCTGGTTGCGCTGGGCGGTCTCGACCGCCTGGTGCGCACGAGCTGCCGTGTCCCACCGGCCGTAGAAGAACGGCGCGATCGCCTGCCAGGCGTCGTCGGTGGCCCGTCCGGTCACCATGGACTCCAGCGCGGCGGCGGCCTCGGGGTACCACCGCTCACCGGCGCGGGTCCGGGTGACTTCCCGGCGGAGCGTGGCTGTCGCCTCCAGGCCGACGGCACGGGTACTCGGCGTGATCAGCGCGAGCCGGCCGATCCGGTCGGGATGCCGGGTCGCGTAGCGCAACACCAGGTTGGCGCCTGCGGAGTGCCCGAGCAGGTCCAGCCGGTCGAGCCCGAGGTGCGCGCGTAGCGCCTCGACGTCCGCGACCAGGCGGTCGCACCGGTACGAGGAGGTGTCCGACGGTGCCGCCGACCGGCCGGTGCCGCGCAGGTCCAGCCGTATCAGCGTCCGGTGCGACGGCAGCCCGCCCAGGTCACCGAGGTACGCCGAGTCGCGCATCGGCCCGCCCGGCAGGCAGATCAGCGGGTCGCCGCCGCCGAGACTCCGGTACGCCAGCGTGGTGCCGTCGGGCGCGGCGAAGGTGGGCATGACCCACCATCTCAGACCGGCGGTGTGTCCCGCATCCGGCGCAGCGGCGAGCAGACCACGAACAGGCACGCAGCCCAGGTGCCCAGCACGCACACCCAGAGCGCGCCGCGCAGCCCCAGCGCGGTGCCGAGAGCGCCGCCGGTCAGCGCCCCGAGTGGGATCACCCCGAAGCAGATCCAGAGGAACGCCGCGTTGACCCGGCCGAGGATCGACGGCGGGGTGATCCGCTGCCGGTACGACATCGCCGCCACGTTGAACAGCACGGCGTTGGCCGAGAACGCGGCCAACCCGACCCCGTAGAGCAGCAGCCCCCACCCGGGCCGGGCCAGCGGCATCAGCAGATAGAACGGGCCTGGCACGGTCATGGCCACCCAGATAACCCGGGCCGAGCCGAGCCAGGCCGACAGCCGGGCGGCCAGCACCCCCACCACCAGCCCGCCGACAGCGCTGACCGAGAAGACCAGCCCGACCTGCACCGGGACGGCGTGCAGCTCGCGAACCAGAAAGGTCACCTCGATCGAAGCGGACGCCATCACCCAGAAGTTCGACCACGTCGTGCAGGCCAGGATGCTGAGCAGGAGGGGCTGCCGCCGGACGAAGCCGAGCCCGTCGGTCAACTCCACCCGCAGGGGTACGCGGGCAGCCGACTCGCGGCGTTCCGGCGCTCCCCGGATCAGGATCAGCGTCAGCGCACTGACCAGGAAGGCGAACCCGTTGGCCAGGAACGTGCGGGCTGCGCCCACCAGCCCGATCAACGCGCCACTGACCGTTGGGCCCACCAGTTCGGCGGCGTCCTGACTGATGATCAGCTTCGCGTTGCCGTCCACAAGGAGATCCGTCGGCACCAGCCGGGGCAGCAGGGTCTTGTACGCCACCGTGAACAGCACGGTGAGCACGCCACCGAGCCCCACCACCGCGTACAGGAAGGGCAGGGTGAGGTGGCCGACCAGAGCGGCCACCGGCAGGGACAGCAGGAGCGCGGCCCGACCCAGGTCACACCCGATCATCAGCCGTCGCCGGTCGAGCCGGTCGGCGACGATGCCCGCCGGAAGCGAGAACAGCAGGTACGGCAGCCAGGCCAGGACGGTCAGCAGGGAGACCTGGAACACGCTGGCGTGCAGGGTGTCGGCGGCGAGCAGCGGCACCGCCACGCCGGTGATGCGGGTGCCCAGCTCGCTGACTGTCTGACCGCCCCAGAGCAGCAGGAAGTTCCGGCTGCGCCACAGCGACGCGACCGTGGCCGTTCCGGCTCTCGGAGACCGCTCCAGCTGCTGACTCACCGTCGCCGCCTGTCCGCGTGGATAAGCGCCGCCGGGTGGCGGCCCGCGGAATCTATCGGGGCGACGTCCGGTCCGGCATCGCATTTGCGGCGGCCGCACGAGCCCCTCCTAGAATGCTGCGGTGAGCGGAGAACGACGCCCCCTGGCCGGCCGGCCGCTCACCGAGCCGCACCCGTCCCGCCTGCCGCCCGAGCATCCCGACCGGGCCCGGATCATCGCCGCGCACGGCGCCGCGTTGGCCGCCGGAGAGGCCGGCTACCTCGACCCGGCGACGGGTCTGTTCGTGCTCAGCGCCGCCTTCCTGGCCCGTCGGGGCACGTGCTGCGGGCGTGGTTGCCGGCACTGCCCGTACGTGGACGATCCACCCTCGGAATGAGGACTTCCGCCCGACCCGGACACCCCGTACGGTTTCCGACGGACATCCGGCGGGGCCCTTCCGCCGTCGGTCGGCGAGAGGGTGGAGCGTGCGCGGGCGGATCGTGGTCGCCGGGCTGGCGGGCCTGCTGGTGAGCGGCTGTGCCGCCGAGGCCGAGCCGGTGGCGCTGCCACCACCGGCGCCGGTCGCCCTGGACGTGTCGGCGGCCTCGTCGGGCGGCGCGTGCCGGCTGCTGGACTTCGCGGTGATCGAGCAGGTCGTCAAGGCGCGCTTCGACGTGGCGGCGGCCAGCGAGCGGGATGACACGCACACCTGCGTGGTCCGGGCCGAGCGCGCGGCGCTGCCGGAGCTGACGCTCAGTGTGTCGGAGACCACGATCGACAAGACCACCTTCGGCGCGGACGTGGTGCCCGCCAAAGCGACGAAGGTCACCGGGCTGGGCCAGCAGGCGTACCGGCGTACGACCGCCGCGTCCGGCGGCCACGGGCCGGTGGCCGAGGTCGGCTGGCTGGCCACCGACGGACGCCTCGCCATCCTGACCTGGACCGGTGCGCGGAATGCCGAGCGGACAGCCGCGGACAAGGTGGCCGGAGACCTGATCGCGTTGGCGAAGAAGGTGGACACGCGGGCGTTGTGACGCCCGCGGGTGGTCAGTTGGCGGCGACGAAGACCCGGGACGCGACCTCGCGCGGCAGCCGTACCCGGTCGCCGGAGCGGTCGATCGACACGCCGTCGCGCTCCTGGGCCACGGTCACCGTGGCGCCCGGGTCGACGCCAGCGGCGTGCAGCTGGCGCAGCACGTCGGAGTCGGTCTGCACGCTCTCGCAGATCCGGCGGACCACGACCGGCCCGGAGAGCCCGGGAAAGGCCAGGTTGCGCTCACCCTCGCCGGGCTCGCTGGTCTCGGGCCCGGGGGAGCCCAGTTCCTCAAGGCCGGGGATCGGGTTGCCGTACGGCGAGCGGGTCGGCCTGTTGAGCAGGTCGTACACCCGCTTCTCGACGGCGTCGCTCATCACGTGCTCCCAGCGGCAGGCCTCCTCGTGGGCCTCCTCGTAGGGCATCCCGATGACGTTGACCAGCAGCAGTTCGGCGAGGCGGTGCTTGCGCATCACGGAGACGGCGGTGCCGCGGCCCAGCGCGGTGAGCGTCAGGTGCCGGTCGCCCTCCACGGTGAGCAGGCCGTCGCGCTCCATCCGGGCCACGGTCTGGCTGACGGTGGGGCCGCTCTGCTTGAGGCGCTCGGCGATGCGGGCGCGCAGCGGCGGCACGCCCTCCTCCTCCAGCTCGAGGATCGTGCGCAGGTACATCTCGGTCGTGTCGACCAGATCGTGAGACTTCATAAGGTAAGCGGCCCTCCGATGCACGATGCTACCCCGCCACACGGCGAGCGACCTTCGACGAACCGCACCGCGAAGACCCGGATGGTGTTGGATGGTCGCCATGTCCGGTACTGAGGAGCTGCTCGTCGAGGTCGACCGGCTCGCCGCCGAACTCGACCATGCCGACCCGCCCACCCTGCTCGACGTCCGCTGGCGGCTCACCGGTCCGCCCGGCCGCGACGACTACCTGGCCGGCCACCTGCCCGGCGCGGTCTTCGTCGACCTGGACACCGCGCTGTGCGGGCCGCCCGGCGTCGGCGGTCGGCACCCGCTGCCCGACCCGGGCGCGCTGCGGGGGGCGCTGCGGGCCGCCGGCGTCCGCGTCGGTCACCCCGTGGTGGTGTACGACGGCGGTGACGGCCTGGCCGCCGCGCGCGCCTGGTGGACGCTGCGGTGGGCCGGGCACCGGCCGGTGCGCGTGCTGCACGGAGGGTTCCCGGCCTGGGTCGCGGCCGGGCGACAGGTCTCCGCCGAGGCGCCGACCCCGAGCCCCGGCGACGTCGAGGTGCACCCCGGTGATCTTCCGGTGCTCGACGCCGGGCAGGCAGCCGCCCTGGCCTCCGCCGACGACGCGGTGCTGCTCGACGTGCGGGCCGCGCCCCGGTACCGGGGCGAGGTCGAGCCGATCGACCCGGTCGCCGGTCACGTGCCCGGTGCGGCGAACCTGCCCGCCGGCGAGTACGTGGACGCCGACGGGCGCTTCCCGGCGGCCGAGGTGCTGCGGGAGCGGTTCGCCGCGGTCGGCGTGGGCGGGGCTCGGCAGGTCGGGGCGTACTGCGGCTCCGGCGTGACCGCCGCGCAGGCGGTCCTCGCGCTGCACCTGGCTGGCCGAGGAGACGCCGCGCTCTACGTGGGTTCGTGGAGCAACTGGGTCGCCGACGAGTCCCGGCCGGTCGCCACCGGATCGACACCCTAGCGCTGACCAGCGCGTGCAATGGGCCGACGACGGTCCTCGTGCGACGATGGGCTCATGTCCGACGACACGGTGGTGGTGTGGGACTCCTCGCTGCTCGCCTACAACCTCGGTGACCATCCGCTCGACCCGGTGCGGGTGGAGCTGACCATCGCGCTCGCCCAGGAGTTGGGCGTCCTGGCCCGTCCCGGCGTGCGCGTGGTCAAGCCGGAGCCCGCCGACGACGCGCTGCTGACCCGCGTGCACGACCCCGCCTACCTGGCCGCCGTGCGGGCCGCGCCGCGTGACCCGCTGTTCGCCGGGTACGGGCTGGGCACCTCCGACAACCCGGTCTTCGAGGGGATGCACGAGTCCAGCGCGTTGATCGCGGGCGCGACGGTGGCCGCGGCCGAGGCGGTCTGGCGGGGGGACGCCCGCCGGGCGGTGAACGTGGCGGGTGGCCTGCATCACGCGCTGCCCGCCCGGGCGTCCGGCTTCTGCGTCTACAACGACCCCGCGGTGGCCATCGCCCGGCTGCTCGACCTGGGGGCGGAGCGGATCGCGTACGTCGACGTGGACGTGCACCACGGCGACGGTGTGCAGGACATCTTCTGGGACGACCCGCGGGTGCTCACGGTCAGCCTGCACGAGACGCCTCTCGCGCTCTTTCCCGGCACCGGGTTCCCCGACGAGACCGGCGGGCCGGAGGCCCAGGGCAGCGCGGTGAACATGCCGCTGCCACCGGGCGTGGACGACTCCGGCTGGCTGCGGGCGTTCCACGCGATCGTGCCGTCGGTGCTGCGCGCGTTCCGGCCGCAGGTGCTCGTCACCCAGTGCGGCGCGGACGGGCACCGGCTCGATCCGCTTGCCGACCTGAACCTGACTGTGGACGGGCAGCGCGCCACCTACCTGGCGCTGCGAGCGCTCGCCGACGAGTTGTGCGAGGGCCGCTGGGTCGCCACCGGCGGCGGCGGGTACGCGCTGGTCGAGGCGGTGCCCCGGGCGTGGACGCATCTGCTGGCCGTGGCGACCGGCGACCCGATCGACCCGGCGACGCTCACCCCCCTCGCGTGGCGGGAGTTGGCGGCGGCCCGTCGACCGGGCCGGGAGATCCCGCTGCGGATGACCGACGACGGCGACCCGTCGTACGAGCCGTGGCAGCCGACGGGCGAGCCGAACGCGGTGGACCGCGCCATCGCGGCGACCCGCAAGACCGTCTTCCCGCTGCTCGGGCTCGACCCGTACGACCCGCGGGACTGAGCCGGGCCGTTCTAGGGTGACGAGCGTGGACCAGCCCGCCGACGTGCTGCTCAGCGACGGCAGCACCGTCCAGTTACGGCAGATCGACCCGGCGGACGCGCCGGGCATCGTGGCGATGCACAGCCGCTTCTCCGAGCGCACCCGCTACCTGCGGTACTTCTCGCCGTACCCGCGCATCCCGGAACGGGACCTGATCCGTTTCGTCACTGTCGACCACCACGACCGGGAGGCGTTCGTGGTGCTGGCCGCCGACCAGATCGTCGCGGTCGGCCGGTACGAGCGGCTCGGCCCGCAGGCGCCGGAGGCGGAGGTGGCCTTCGTGGTGGAGGACGCCTTCCAGGGGCGGGGCATCGGTTCGGTGCTGATGGAGCACCTGGCCGACGCGGCCCGGCGCAACGGCATCATGAGCTTCGTCGCCGAGGTGCTGCCGGCCAACGGGACGATGCTGCGGGTCTTCGCCGACTTCGGCTACCAGGTCCAGCGCGCGTACGCCGACGGTGTGGTGCACCTGAGCTTCCCGATCGCCCCGACCGAGGCCACCCTCGAGGTGCAGCGCGGCCGGGAACACCGCACCGAGGCGCGCTCGATCGCCCGGCTGCTCGCCCCGCGTGGCATCGCCGTCTACGGCGCCAGCGCCACCGGCCAGGGCGTCGGCGCGGCGGTGCTCGGCCATCTGCGCGACGGCGGTTTCACCGGCGCGGTGGTGCCGGTGCACCCGAGCGCGTCGACGGTGGCCGGGCTGCCCGCGTACCCCTCGGCTGTCGACGCCCAGGTGCCGGTGGACCTGGCGGTGGTGGCGGTCCCGCCGGAGGCGGCGACCGCGGTGGTCGCCGACGCGGCCGCCGCCGGGGTACACGGCCTCGTCGTGATCTCGGCCGGCTTCGCCGAAGCCGGCGGCGAGGGCGCGGCCACGCAGCGGTCGCTGGTCCGCGCGGCGCACGCCGCCGGCATGCGCGTGGTCGGCCCGAACTGTCTGGGCGTGGCCAACACCGATCCGACGGTACGCCTCAACGCCACGCTCGCGCCCGCGCTGCCGCCGGCCGGTCGGGTCGGCATCTTCAGCCAGTCCGGCGCGTTCGGGGTGGCGCTGCTCGCCGAGGCGGACCGGCGTGGCCTCGGCCTGTCCAGCTTCGTCTCGGCCGGCAACCGGGCCGACGTCTCCGGCAACGACCTGCTCCAGTACTGGCAGGACGACCCCGGCACCGACGTGATCATGCTGTATCTGGAGACGTTCGGTAACCCGCGCAAGTTCGCCCGGCTGGCCCGGCGCATCGGTCGTGCCAAGCCGGTGGTGGCGCTCGCCTCGCCGGCCCGCCCGCCCGGGGTCGGCGACACCGCCGGCCCGGACGCGGTGGCGGTGGCGGCGCTCTTCGCCCAGTCCGGAGTGATCCGGGTGGACACCGTGGCGGAACTGCTCGACGTGGGGGTACTGCTGGCCAACCAGCCGCTGCCCACCGGTGGTCGCGTCGGCGTCGTCGGCAACTCGTCGGCGTTGACCGGGCTGGCGGCGACGGCCTGCGTCGGGCAGGGGCTGACCGTGGCCGACGGCTATCCACGCGACGTCGGGCCGAGCGCCGGCGCCGCCGAGTTCGCGGCCGCCCTCGCCGAGACGGCCGGCGACGAGCGGGTGGACGCCCTCGTCGTGGTCTTCGCCCCGCCGCTGCCCGGTCAACGCACCGATGTGGACGCCGACGTCACCGCGGCGCTGCCCGCAGCCCTCGCCCTGGGCAAGCCGACAGTGGCGACGTTCCTGGTCGGCCGGCTGCCCGCCGGTGTGCCCGCGTACGGCGGGGTGGAGGAGGCTGTCCGCGCCCTCGCCCGGGTGCACAGGTACGCGCAGTGGTTGGGTCGACCGCCCGGCGGAACACCCGAGCTGCCCCGGATCGACCGGGACGCCGCGCAGGCCGCGCTGCGCGCCGACCCCGTCGACACGGACGCGCTGCTGGCCGCGTACGGCATCGAGACCGTGCCGTCGATGCCCGCGGACACGGTCGGCGCGGCGGTCGAAGCAGCGGCTCGGGTGGGTTTCCCGGTGGCGCTCAAGGCCGCCGATCCCGGGCTGCGGCACCGGCTGGACCTGGGCGCGGTCCGCCTCGACCTCCGCGACGAGGCGAGCGTCCGTCGCGCGTACACCGAGATGGCCGCCGGCTTCGGCGCGGACGTGCTGGTGCAGCCGATGGTCCCGCCCGGGGTCGCCTGTGTGGTGGAGCTGGTGGAAGATCCGGCGTTCGGGCCGGTGGTCGGCTTCGGACTCGGCGGAGTCGCCACCGAGCTGCTGGGGGATCGGGCCTGGCGGTCGGTGCCGCTCACCGACACCGACGCCGCCGAACTGGTCGACGAGCCCCGCGCGGCCCCCCTGTTGCGGGGGCACCGGGGCGCGGCTCCGGTGGACCGGGCGGCCCTGGCCGACCTGCTGTTGCGGGTCGGTCAGCTCGCCGACGAACAGCCCCGGGTGCGCTCGTTGACCCTGAACCCGGTGCTCGCCCGCCCGGACGGCATCTCGGTCCTGCACGCCCAGGTGCGCATCGGTGGCGTGGCCGCCCGCCCGGACACCGGCCCCCGACGTCTCTGACGGGTGCGCCGGTCAGGCGCGGCTGGAGATCTGCTGCACGCCCCAGGTGTTGCCGTCCGGGTCGGCGAAGAAGACGAAGCCGACATTGTCCAGCGGGTCGGGCACCGGTCGGGGGTTGACACCCACCACCTGGATCTCGCCGACCTGCACGCCCCGCTCGACCAACTCGGCGTGGGCCCGCTTGAGGTCGGGCACCACAAGTTGCAGTCCCCTGAGCGACCCCGGTGGCATCTGCGGGACGACGCCCTTGCCGATCACGATCGAGCAGCCGGAGCCGGGTGGGGTCAGCTGCACGATCCGCGCGTCGTCGCTGATCACGGTGTCGTGGTCGACGGTGAAGCCGAGCTGGTCGGCGTAGAACGATTTCGCCCGGTCCACGTCCGACACGGGCACGATCACGACTTCCAATGTCCAGTTCACGGGTGCCTCTCGTCGGGGGTCCAGTCAACCACTGCGGCAAGGGGGAAGGCCCCGGCGAACCGCCAGGGCCTTCCACAACGTGGGGCGCGTCAGCAGGCGTACGCCTCCAGGCGCTGCGCCCGCTCCGGCGCCCGCAGCTTCAGCAGCGTCACCTTCTCGATCTGCCGGATGCGCTCGCGGGACAGGCCGAACTCCCGGCCGACCTCGTCCAGCGTGCGCTGCCGGCCGTCGTCCAGCCCGAACCGGAGCCGGATGACCGCCTGCTCCCGCTGCGACAGCGTGGAGAGCACGATGCTCACCTCGTTGCGCAGCTCGCCCTGCGCGGCCCCCTCGCCCAGGTCGGTGCGCGGGTCCACCGCGGCCACGAAGTCGCCGAGGGCGCTCTCCCCGTCGTCGCCGACGGCCTGGTCCAGGCTGACCGGCTCCCGGTCGTACGAGATGAGTTCGATGACCTGGAACTCGGGGATCTCCAGAGCCCGGGCGACCTCGGCGACGGTAGGCTCGCGGCCCAGCGTCACCGCCAGCTCGCGACGGGCCCGGACCATCCGGTTGACCTGCTCGACCATGTGCACCGGGATACGGATGGTGCGGGCCTGGTCGGCCATGGCGCGGGTGATGGCCTGCCGGATCCACCAGGTGGCGTACGTGGAGAACTTGTAGCCCTTGGCGTAGTCGAACTTCTCGACCGCCCGGATGAGGCCGAGGTTGCCCTCCTGGATCAGGTCGAGGAAGGCCATCCCGCGTCCGGTGTAGCGCTTGGCGATGCTGACCACCAGCCGCAGATTCGCCTCCAGCAGGTGGTCCTTGGCGGCGCGACCCTCGACGACGATCAGCTCCAGGTCGGCCCGCAGCTCCTCGGAGACAGGAGTGCAGGTGGCGAGCTTCTCCTCGGCGAACAGTCCGGCCTCGACCCGCCGGGCCAGCTCGACCTCCTGCGCGGCCGTCAGCAGCTTCGTCCGGCCGATGCCGTTGAGGTACGCCCGGACCAGGTCGGTGGAGATGCCGCGCTCGTCGGTGGCGTCCAGGTCGGTGAGGGCGTCGGTCTCGGTGCTGCTGGCCGGGCGCGTCCGGTGTTCCGTCATCTGCAGGACCATCTCTGTCTCCCCGTATCCACGTCTGTGCCGTGTCTCCGGCCCAGTAGTGCCGGTGTGAGACACAGCTTGGCGGGCGAGACGTGAAACGGGAGTGAGCTGATCGCGGACCCGACAGCAATCCCGCAGGATCGTCACAAAAAAGTGTCACCAGAGCGCTTGCCCCACCCCACCCCACCCCACCCCACCCCGCCCCGCCCCGCCCCCACCCTGCCCCGCCCCGCGCCCCCGGCCCGCCCCGTGCCGGCCGGAATGCGTTGATCATGAAGTTATTGCCCCGACACGCCGGCCGGGCAGGCAATAACTTCATGATCAACGGGGTCTAGGTGGGGTGGGGGTGGGGGTGGGGTTTAGAGGTCTAGGAGGATTGTTTTGGGACCTATGTTGGTGCTGGTCACCAGCATGTGGGTGCGGAAGCGGCCGGTCTCGACCTTTGCGCCGCGGTCGCGCAGTGCTTCCACCACCGCCGTTACCAGAGGTTCGGCGACCTCGGCGGGGGCGGCTGCCGTCCAGCTTGGACGGCGTCCCTTGCGGGCGTCGCCGTAGAGGGTGAACTGGCTGACCACCAGGATCGGCGCCCCGACGTCGGCGGCGGACCGCTCGTCGTCCAGGATCCGCAGCTCGTGCACCTTGCGGGCCATCGTCCGAGCGGTCTCGGCCGTGTCCGTGTGCGTCACCCCGAGCAGCACCAGCAGGCCGTTCTCGATCGCGCCGACCACCTCGTCGTCCACCGTCACGCTGGCCTGCCCGACGGTCTGCACCACCGCCCGCATCAGCGCACCACCGCCCGCATCAGCGCACCACCGCCCGCATCAGCGCTCCACCGCCACGGCCGGCGTCAGCACCGCGCAAGTGGACGTGAGCACCGCGCGGACCGGCGGCATCACGCGGTCACCGGCTCGATGAAGCCGCGTTCCACCAGGTGCGCGACGATCGGGCCGGCAGCCTCGGCCATCTCGTCGGGCTCGACGTCGTGGGCCGCCGCGAGCAGGGCGAGCTGGTCGCGCAGTGGCAGGCGGCCGTCCGCGCCGCCGACCAGTGCCAGCACGAGCGGGTCGATCTCCTCGGTCCAGCGCAGGCCGTCCGGCATCGCCAGAGCCTGCCGGTCCACCGCCCAACCCTCGTCGCCCATGGTGGCCTCCTGGCGGAGCTGGAGGCCGGCGGCGGCCCGGTAGCGCTCCGCGAGCAACGCTTCGGTGTCGCGTACCCGCAGGAAGTCCTGGCGGTCGAACCAGGCACCGATCCGGTCGCCCAGCGGCGGCTGGACCTGCTGGCGCAGGTCTTCCACGCGGACCACCGGATCGGCGTTGCCGCCGCGGCGTAGCGACACGATCCCGAAGCCGACCGCCTCGATCTTGTGTTGGTCGAACCAGTCCAGCCAGACAGCCGCCCGCCGCGGGTCGGCGCCCTCACCGACGTCGGTGAGCCAGAGGTCGACGTACGCCATCGGGTCGGCCACCTCGCGTTGGATTACCCAGGCGTCCAGGCCGGTGCCGGCGAACCAGCCGGCCACCCGCTCGTCCCACTCCTCGCCGGCGACGTGCACCCAGTTCGCCAGGTACTGCATGGTGCCGCCCTCGGTGAGCAGGCCGGGGGCGGCGGCGGCCAGTTCGGCGGCGATGGCGTCACCCACGCGACCCGAGTCGCGGTAGACGTGCGTGGTGGTGCCCGGGCCCACCACGAACGGCGGGTTGCTCACCACCAGGTCGAACCGCCGGCCGGCCACCGGCGCGACCATGTCGCCGCGCAGCAGGTCCCAGTCCTGGCCGTTGAGGGCGGCGTTGGTGGCGGCGAAGCGTAGGGCCCGCTCGGAGAGGTCCGTGGCGGTCACCGTGTCGGCATGGGTGGCCAGGTGCAGGGCCTGGACGCCGGAGCCGGTGCCCAGGTCCAGTGCGGCACCGACCGGCCGGCGTACGGTCGCCCCGATCAGGGTGTGGGTGGCGCCGCCGATGCCGAGCACGTGCTCGGCGTGCAGGGGTCGGCCCGGTCGGGCGGAGGCCGGCACGTCGGCGAGTACCCACCAGTCGTCGCCGTACGGTTCCAGGTCGACTCCGGCGCGCAGACCGTCGCCGTGCCGCTCGACGAGCCCGCCGGCCAGTGCGTCCGCCACGCCCAGCGGGGCCAGCGCAGCGGCGACGTTCACCTCCGACTCGGTCTGGTCGCAGATGAACACCCGGATCAGCGTGGCGAGGGGATCGCGGTCCTCGGTGGCGCGTAGCGCGGCCCGATAGTCGTTGCGCCCGACCGAGGCGGTGGCCTGTGGGCCGAGCCGTTCGGCGATGCCGTTGCTGGTGAACCCGGCCCGGGTCAGCGCGGTCCGCAGCGCGTCGACGCCGGCGGGGGAGAGCAGCATGTCGTGTTCGTCCACCCCGACATCCTGCCCCGCGTCGCGTCCCCGGGTCGGCGGCACCCGCCGGTAGACGTCGGAGCGTCGGTGTCCGGCCGGGTCGGTGCGCGGGGCAGGATGGTGGCCATGACGCTCGTGCTCCCCATCGACCCCGAGGCCAACCGGCTGCTGGAGCGCAGCCCGCTGGCCCTGCTCATCGGCATGACCCTGGACCAACAGGTGCCGATGGAGAAGGCGTTCTCCTCGCCGTACGTGCTGGCGCAGCGGCTGGGCCACGACCTGGACGCGGCCGAGTTGGCCGGCTACGACACCGAGGCGCTGGTCGCGCTCTTCGCCCAGCCGCCGGCGCTGCACCGGTTCCCGAAGGCGATGGCGGCCCGGGTGCAGGAGGTCTGCCGGGCGCTGGTGGAGCGCTACGACGGCGACGCGGCGCTGCTGTGGTCGGACGTCACCGACGGGCCGGAGCTGCTGCGCCGGGTCGCCGCGCTGCCCGGCTTCGGCAAGCAGAAGGCCCAGATCTTCGTGGCGCTGCTGGGCAAGCGTTTCGGGGTGACCCCGCAGGACTGGCGGACGGCGGCCGGCGGGTACGGCGATCCCGGCGCGTACCGGTCGGTGGCCGACGTCACCGACGCCGACTCGCTGCGCCGGGTGCGGGATTACAAGCAGCAGATGAAGGCGGCGGCGAAGGCCGAGAAGGGCTGACGCTCAGGCGGCGGTGGGGTGCGCCAGGGAGGCCAGCGCGCGCCGGACGTCGGCCAGCGAGACGGTGGCCGAGTCGTCCAGGTCGGCGAGGCCGGCCTCGATCCACTGCCGCATGAGCGTGGTGACGCCGATGCCCCGGGCGTCGGCGGCGGCGCGGACCCGCTCGTAGGTCTCCAGCGGCAGCCGGACCGACCGGCTCACCATGGGCACGTCGGTGTCGGGTGTCGGCAGGTCCACCGCCGGGCTCTCGTCGATCAGCTCGGCGAGCCGGTCGTCGCCGCTGTGGAACTGCTTCGTCGCGTCGTTGCGGTGCATCGTCACGGCTCCCCTCATCGGCGATCCCTCCGCACGGCCTCGTCGTAGCGCTTGGACTCGACGTCGCTCAGCTCGCGGGCGGAGAGGATGTCCCAGTCGTTGTCGGTGCCATCGGCCTCGGCGAGCAGCACCGCCAGGCGGCGACCCCGGCGGGCGGCGGCGTAGACCACCATCACGTCGTCGCCCAGGTGGCGGATGACCCGTCGTGCGCTGTGCAACGCCTCCCAGACTTCCCCGGGCGTGACGTCGTAGACCCTCAGGTTGGCCAACGCCTCGTCGGTGAAGCTGAACCTGCTGCCCACGACGCGCAGCGTACCACGTGCGTAACACGTACCGGGATGAGTCGATTTTCGCTGATCACGGCTTCGTGGTGACAGGATGGGGCGTAATCCCCTCGAGGAGGTCCATGGTGAAGCGTCAGGCGTACCAGCCGATTCTGATCACCGATGCCTCGCGCAGCCAGAACGATCAGCTCACCAGCCGCCAGCGCCGCTACGTCCTCATGATGGGCATCCGGGTGGCCTGCATCGTCGTCGGAGCGATCCTGGTCGGCGTGCAGGCTCCACTGCTCGGGCTCTGGCTGCCGCTGTGCGCCCTCGGCATGGTGCTCATCCCGTGGCTGGCCGTGCTGCTGGCCAACGACCGGCCACCCAAGGAGGAGCACCGGCTGGCCAACCGGTTCCACCCTCGGCAGCGGGACGACACCCCGCCGATGAGCCTCACCGCCGACGAGCGCCCGCACAAGGTCATCGACGTCGAGCCCTGACCCGCGCCGTGCGGGTCAGGGCTCGATCGGTCAGGCCGGTGGTCGGGCGCCGACGTTGGAGACGGCCAGCGCCCCCAACTCGGTCGCGCGGTCCAGGGCCGCGGTCGGGGTGGCCCCGCCGAGCCAGGCGGTCAGCAGGCCGGCCGCGAACGCGTCACCAGCTCCGGTGACGTCCACCACCGCCACCCGCCGGGCCGCCGCCACGCTGACCGTTGCCGTGCGTCCCTCGACCCAGACCGCGCCGGCCGCGCCACGTTTGACCACCACCCGCCGGGCCGTCGCCGACAACACCCGCCCCTGCGCCGCCGGGTCCAGACCGCCGGCCAGCACCGTGGCCTCGTCCGCGTTGACCAGGAGCAGGTCGACATCGCGTACCCAACCCAGGAAGGTCCGCGCGCCCTCCCGCCGCAGCGGCGCCGCGGAGGCCGCGTCGACGCTGGTGGTGAGCCCGCGCTCGCGGGCGGCGGCCAACGCCCGCAACCCCGCGTCGCGCGACGAGGCGTCCAACAGGGTGTACGCGGACAGGTGCAGATGCCCCGCGTCGGGCGCGGCCGCGACGGCCTTCTCGACGTGCTCGGCGCTCAACCGCAGGTTCGCTCCCCGCGACGTGACCATGGTCCGCTCGCCGTCGGCGGCCAGCACGATCACCGTTCCGGTGGGCGCGCCCGGCACCCGCTCGACGGCGCAGTCCACGCCCGCCCGGGTCAGCTCGGCCACCCGGTCGCGCCCCGCGTCGTCGTCGCCGACCGCGCCGACGAGCGTGACGGCGACCCCCTGCGCGGCCACCCAGGCGGCGGTGTTGGCCGCCTGACCGCCGCCGCCCAGGGTGATCTCGGCAGCGGTGTCCGTGCCGGCCGCGAGTGGACCGGAGAGCACCGCGACCACGTCGGTGATCACGTCTCCGACGACGACCACACGGGTCGGACGGGTCATGCCGGGACGGCGGAGGCGCGGGCTACCGCGGCTACCGCGATGCGGGCGGCCAGGTCGGCGTTGCGCAGGATGATCCGGACGTTCACCGTGAGGCTCGCGCCCTCGGTGGCCGAGTGGAAGTGCGCCAGCAGGTACGGCGTCACCGCCTTGCCGGTCACCCCGTCCCGCTCCAGCAGCGCCAGGCCCTCGGCCAGGGTCCGGTCGTGCAGCTCGGGGTCGAGCTGCTCGTCGACCGGTAGCGGGTTGGCGACGAGCAGGCCGCCGGTGTGCACGGCGTGCTCGTCCCGGGCGGCGAGCACGGCCGCGACCTCTTCCGGCGAGTCCACCGACCAGTCCAGGTCGAAGCCGGCGTCGGTGAGATAGAAGCCGGGGAACCGACGGGTGCGGTAACCGAGCACGGCGACCCCGAGGGTCTCCAGACGCTCCAGCGTCGCGCCCACGTCGAGGATCGACTTGACCCCGGCGCAGACCACGGTGATCGGCGTCTGGGCCAGGGTGACCAGGTCCGCCGACTCGTCGAAGGTGTGCGCCGCCTCCCGGTGCACACCGCCGAGCCCGCCGGTCGCGAACACGCCGATCCCGGCCGCGGCGGCGACCGCGCTGGTCGCGGCCACGGTGGTCGCGCCGTCCGCGCCGGTCGCCGCCGCCACGGCCAGGTCGCGCACGGAGAGTTTCGTCACACCATCGACGGTGGCGAGTCGGGTCAGCTGCGCGGCGTCCAGACCGACCACCAGCTCGCCGCCGATCATGCCGATCGTCGCCGGCACCGCCCCGCCGTCCCGGACCGCCTGCTCGATCTCCCGCGCCACCCGCAGGTTCTGCGGGCGAGGCAGGCCGTGCGAGACGATGGTGCTCTCCAGGGCGACGACCGGTCGGCCGTCGCGCAGGGCTTCGGCGACCTCGGTGCCGTAGCTGATGCGAAAGTCAGTCACACGGGCACCGTACGGGGTCCGGCCCCGGCCGGCCTCAAGTGGACCCGGCCGTGATGACCTGCCAAACTTGTCCGTTGGAGGTGCAGACGTGAGCACAGAGGTTCTCGAGCGTCCGGAGCTGAAGGACGCCGACACCGGTCCGGAAATGTTCCACTACGTCCGCAAGGAGAAGATCGCCGAGAGTGCCGTCATGGGCACCTTCGTCGTCGCCCTCTGCGGCGAGACCTTCCCGGTCACCAAGGCGGCCAAGCCGGGCTCCCCGGTCTGCCCCAAGTGCAAGGAGATCTACGACTCGTACCGCGAGTGAACGCGGTTCGGCCCTCCGGCCGGCGACGTAGCCTGCGGCGGTGACCACCTCCACCGCCCTGCTCCTCGCCGACCTGACCGGGGTCGCGGTGTTCGCCGCCTCCGGGGCCTCGGCCGCGGTGGCCAAACGGCTCGACCTCTTCGGCGTCGCGTTCGTCGGCTTCGTGGCCGCGCTCGGCGGCGGCATCTTGCGCGACCTGGTCATCGACGAGGTGCCGCCGCTGGCCTTCGCCGACTGGCGGTACGCCACGACCGCCGCGGTCACCGCGCTCGCCGTCTTCTGGCTGCACCCCCAACTCGCCCGGCTGCGCACCACAGTGCTGGTGCTCGACGCGGCGGGTCTCGCGCTGTTCACCGTCACCGGCACGCTCAAGGCGCTCGACGCCCGGGTGCCGGCCGTCGGCGCCTGCCTGATCGGCATGCTGACCGCGATCGGGGGCGGTCTCGGCCGGGACCTGCTGACCGCGGAGATCCCGGTGGTGCTGCGCCGGGAGATCTACGCGGTGGCGGCGCTGGCCGGCTCGGTCCTGGTGGTGCTGCTGTACGTCACCGGCCAGACCGGCCCGGTGCCGCTCACCGCCGCCGCCGTCCTGGTCTTCGGGCTGCGCCTGATCGCGCTGCGGCGACGCTGGTCCGCGCCGGTGGCGACGCTGCGGCCGCCACACACCGGCGAACCGTGGTGAGACCCGCCGTGCCGAGGTGGCGGATGTGACAGGCGTGGCGTCGCCTGGGCCCACGGGCGCGCGCTGGTTATGCTGAGTCGGCCTTCGCGGCAGCTTCTGCGCGAGGGCGTTTTCATGGGCGGCGGTACTCGTGGCCCTCGCCCGGTGTCCGCCGTCGTGCGGTCGGAGAGGAGCTTTCGCGTGGCAGCCCGGACGCCGGTGCTCGAGACGTTCCCGGCACTGCGTGCGTGGCAGCGCAAAGCCCTGGTGGAGTACCTGCGCCGACGTACCGACGACTTCACCGCGGTCGCCACGCCGGGCGCCGGCAAGACCACCTTCGCCCTGCGCATCGCGGCCGAACTGCTCGCCGACGGGACCATCGAGGCGGTCACCGTTGTCGCGCCGACCGAGCACCTGAAGACCCAGTGGGCCGAGGCCGCGGCCCGGGTGGGCATCCAGCTCGACGCCGCGTTCCGCAACGCCGACGTGCACTCGGCCGCCGACTTCCACGGTGCGGTGATCACGTACGCCCAGGTGGGCATGGCGCCGCAGGTGCACCGTCGACGCACCATGACCCGTCGCACCCTGGTCATCCTCGACGAGATCCACCATGCCGGCGACTCCCGTACCTGGGGTGACGGGGTCAAGGCGGCCTTCGAGCCGGCCGTACGGCGGCTGATGCTCACCGGGACGCCGTTCCGCTCCGACGACAACCCGATCCCGTTCGTCAGCTACGAGCGGGGCGGTGACGGGCTGCTGCGCTCCCACGCCGACTCGGTGTACGGCTACGCCGACGCGCTCCGCGACGGGGTCGTCCGGCCGGTGCTCTTCCTGGCGTACTCGGGGGAGACCCGGTGGCGCACCAACGCGGGGGACGAGTTGGCGGCACGCCTCGGCGAGCCGATGACCCAGGATCTGGTGGCGCAGGCGTGGCGTACCGCCCTGGACCCGGCGGGGGACTGGATGCCGCAGGTGCTGCGCGCCGCCGACGCCCGTCTCACCGTGCTGCGCAACGCCGGGATGCCCGACGCCGGTGGTCTGATCATCGCCACCGACCAGCAGACCGCCCGCTCGTACGCCAAGCTGATCGAGCAGGTAACCGGTGAGAAGGCCGCCGTGGTCCTCTCCGACGACCAGGGCGCGTCCGCGCGGATTGCGACGTTCGGGGCGTCCGACCAGCGGTGGCTGGTCGCGGTGCGGATGGTGTCCGAGGGCGTCGACATCCCCCGACTGGCGGTGGGTGTCTACGCCACCAGCGCCAGCACGCCGCTCTACTTCGCCCAGGCGATCGGCCGGTTCGTGCGGGCCCGCCGCCCCGGCGAGACCGCCTCGGTCTTCCTGCCCAGCGTGCCCCACCTGCTCGGGCTGGCCAGCGAGATGGAGAACGAGCGGGACCACGTCCTGGGCAAACCCAAGGACTCCGACGGCCTCGACGACGACCTGCTGGAACGCGCGCAGCGCGACGAGCAGGCCAGCGGGGAGTTGGAGAAGCGCTTCGCCGCCCTCTCCGCCACCGCCGAACTGGATCAGGTGATCTTCGACGGCGCATCCTTCGGGACCGCCGCCCAGGCCGGCACCCCCGAGGAGGAGGAATACCTCGGACTGCCCGGTCTGCTCACCACCGACCAGGTTTCCCTACTGCTCACCAAGCGGCAGGCCGACCAACTCGCCGCCCAGCGGCGCCGTACCGCCGAGCGGGCCGCTCAGCCGGCCGCTGCGCCCTCGGCAGCGCCGCCGGTACCCATGAGCGCCGCCCAGCGCCGTGTGGCGCTCCGGCGCCAACTCAACGCTCTGGTGGCCGCCCGGCACCACCGCTCCGGCCAACCGCACGGCAAGATCCACGCCGAGCTGCGCCGGCTCTGTGGCGGACCGCCGAGCGCCCAGGCCACCATCGAGCAGCTCGAGGAACGCATCGCCACCATCCAGACCCTCTAGCTCCGCGCGCCCCAGGACCCCCGGGAGATCTTGGGGGCGGCGGGTTGGAGATCCGCACAACTTCGGGGATGTTGCTGCTTCCGGAGCACGGGGAGGCAGCGACATCCCCGAAGATGCGCGGATCTTGCCGGCCCCTCCGAGGGCAGGTGGGCGCGGCGCAGGCCGGGCAGGAAAAAGCCGACCGGAGGCACCCCGTGGGGTACCTCCGGTCGGCTATGTCGGTTTGCGGACTTAGTTCGCCATCAGATCGGCGCCACGCCAGCTGAACTCGGGGTCCGTCGCGAACCGAACGGTGATCTTCACGAGATCCTCCGCGTACTTGTTCGCGTGGTGCCCACAGAACACCAACTCGCTCCCACCCGAGAGAGTGATCCGGAGCTTGCCGGCAGCATTGCAGCGGTCGCACCGTTCATCGGCGGCTGGGGGAGCCACCGTCTCGGGCGGCGGCGTGAGGGTCGGGGTCATCGCCTTCCTCCTCTGGTCGTCACCGATGAACAATCTCTTCGGTCGTTGCTCACCTATCGTGCAACACCCGTGCTGGGCCTTGCCTTCCCTGTGTGCCCGCGGGGGACCGAGGTCACACCTGGCAGGGACAGTGTGCCGTGAACCCAGGGTGCCACGTCAACGATCACATTCGTGCATCCGGACGATCACCATCTGGCGTTGCACACCAGGTGGTCAAAACGACACGCTCGGTTGACGAAACAGGCTCAGTCCAGGTAATCCCGGAGAACCTGTGACCGCGACGGGTGCCGCAGCTTCGACATCGTCTTGGACTCGATCTGGCGGATCCGCTCCCGGGTCACCCCGTAGACCTGACCGATCTCGTCCAGCGTCCGCGGCTGACCGTCGGTCAGGCCGAAGCGCAGGCGTACGACGCCCGCCTCCCGCTCGGAGAGCGTCTGCAGCACCTGCTGGAGCTGGTCCTGCAGGAGCGAGAACGAGACGGCGTCGACGGCGACAACAGCCTCGGAGTCCTCGATGAAGTCACCGAGCTGGCTGTCACCCTCGTCACCGATGGTCTGGTCCAGCGAGATGGGCTCCCGAGCGTACTGCTGGATCTCCAGCACCTTCTCGGGTGTGATGTCCATCTCCTTGGCCAGCTCCTCGGGAGTGGGCTCGCGGCCCAGGTCCTGGAGCAGCTCACGCTGTATGCGGCCGAGCTTGTTGATGACCTCCACCATGTGCACCGGGATGCGGATGGTGCGGGCCTGGTCGGCCATGGCGCGGGTGATGGCCTGCCGGATCCACCAGGTGGCGTACGTGGAGAACTTGTAGCCCTTGGTGTAGTCGAACTTCTCGACCGCCCGGATGAGGCCGAGGTTGCCCTCCTGGATCAGGTCGAGGAAGGCCATGCCGCGCCCGGTGTACCGCTTGGCCAGGGACACGACGAGACGGAGGTTCGCCTCGAGCAGGTGGTTCTTGGCGCGCTCGCCGTCGCGGGAGATCCAGCCCAGGTCGCGGACCATCTCCCGGGCGAGCTTGTCCTCGCTCTCGTCGGCCGCGCGCAGCTGCTCGGCGGCGTAGAGCCCGGCCTCGATCCGCTTGGCCAGCTCCACCTCCTGCTCGGCGTTGAGCAGCGGGACCTTGCCGATCTGCTTCAGGTACGCCCGGACGGAGTCGGCGGAGGCCGTCAGCTCGGCGTCGCGCCGGGCCTGCTTGAGGGCCTCGGACTCCTCGTCGTCCCACTCGAAGTCGTTGTCGGTGGCCGACGCGGCGGCGTCCGTCTCGGCGGCCTGGGCCAGCTCGGCCGGCTCCTCCACCACCACGTCCTCGATGGTGGCGGCGAGTTCCTCCGGGTCGATCTCGCCGTCGGCGGCCTCGCCCTCACCCTTGGCCTTGCCGCCGGCCTTGACCGACTTGGCGCCGGCCGCCGCGGCGACCGTCGCCTTGGTCGCGCGGGTGGACTTCGTCGCCTTGGCCGGGGTGGCCGCGGCGGCGGCGACCTCGGCGGTGCTGCCGGCGGCCTTGCGGGCGGCCACCTTGCGGGGAGCCGGCGTCGACGGCGCGTCGTCGGAGGCGGGCGCCTGCTTCGGGGCGGGAGCGGCGGCCTTCTTGGTCGTCTTGGCGGTGGTGGCTCGGGACGCGGGGGTCGTCGAGCGAGCCGCGGCGACCCGGCGGCGGGTGCTCGCCGAGCCGTCCACCACCACGGTCACTCCCGCCTCGGAGAGCGCCCGCAGGATCTTCTTGGCCTGGGCCGGAGTCACCTCGGCGGTCTCGACGGTGCGCGCGAGCTGAGCCGACGTGAGCTGACCGCCAGCGCTCTGCGCGTGGGCGATCAGGGTGTCGGTGAGCGAGCGAACGTCGGCGCCGGGCTGGCGGGGTTCTGTCACGAATGACCTTCCGGAGGCGAAGAGCGGGCACGGCCGGGTCGTCCGGCATGGCGTGGGGCAGCCGGGCCGGGCGATGTGGTTGAGGAACCCCCGTGTCCCGGGCCGGCCGGTGTCTCGGCGGCCCGTGGCGCGTGGGCAGGGGTGAATTGTAACGCCGTCTGCGGCGATCATCCTGCGCCGCACGGCGTAACGGCGGCGGGACCGCCGATTCGACGTAGATGTGGACTTTGTAAGGATGATACTCGCGCATGGCCCGCAACGCCTCGGTCGTGCGGGAAGGGGACCCTGGAATGGACCGTTCGGCACCGCCTTCGCGGGAATTGTTGTCGATCGCGATCGAGGTGGCGCGGGACGCCGCGGCGACCGCGTACCGGATGCGGGTCGAGGGCGTCTCGGTGGCGGCGACCAAGAGCACGGTCACCGACGTGGTCACGGCCGCGGACCGGGCCGTCGAGCGGCAGGTCCTCGACGCGCTGCGCCGGCTCCGACCAGGGGACACCGTCCTGGGCGAGGAGTACGGCACCAGCGACACCGGTCCGGTGGCGCCGGGCGGCGTGCGATGGATCGTCGACCCGATCGACGGCACCGTGAACTACCTCTACGGGTTGCCGTACAGCGCGGTGTCGCTGGCCGCCGAGGTGGACGGGGTGGTGGTCGCCGGCGTGGTGCGCAACGTGCACACCGGTGAGGAGTGGACCGCCACGGCCGGTGGCGGGGCGTGGCGCGACGGCGTCCGGCTGCGCTGTTCCGGGGAGACCGACCTGGGGCAGGCGCTGGTCGGCACCGGCTTCGGCTATGACGCCGGCCGGCGAGCCCACCAGGCGTCGGTGGTGGCCGGGCTGATCGCGTCGGTACGCGACATCCGCCGCCTCGGGGCCGCCGCCCTGGACCTCTGCATGGTGGCGGAGGGGCGACTGGACGCGTACTTCGAGAAGGGGCTGTCGGCCTGGGACCAGGCCGCCGGCGGGCTGGTCGCCGCCGAGGCGGGCGCGCGGGTCGCCGGCCTGGCCGGTCGCCCGGCCGGTCCGGACCTGGTCATCGCGGCCCCACCGGCCCTCTTCGCCGGGCTGCACGACCGGCTGGCCGCCCTGGACGCCTCCGGCGGCCCCTGACCCCGCAGGGCAGGAGCCGCCGGTCAGGCCGTCACTTCTTGGCGGCGGGGGACGGGCAGGAGCCGGCCGGCGCGACCGGCGGGCCCAGGTCACCGAGGGACTGGTTGACCTCGGTGGTGGTGGCGAGCTGCTGGAAGCCGTTGCCCAGCACGACGTCCACGGTGTCGTCGGTCCGCTTCTCGTCGTAGACCGGCTCGGCGTTGTTGAGGAAGTACGCCTTCAGCAGGTGGGCGGAGCTGACGCCCTTCGGGCCGAACTTCAGCACGGCGACGTCGTCGATGCCCTTGGGTGCGTTGCCGACCTTCTTGACCTGGAACTTGCGGTTGCGGAAGTCGTCGGCGACAGCGCCCGCCCGGCCCGGCTCGTCGGTCGCGTTCAACACGTTGATCTTGACGTCCTTGGGTTCGTGCAGGGTGACGTCGGCCAGCGGCCAACCGTCCGGGCAGCCGCCCGCGGCGCCGGCCTCGCCCTGGGTGTCACGGACGATCGCGGTGATCACGAACGCCAGCGCCAGGACCCCCAGCAGGCCGACGACGACGAGTGCTCGCACTCGCGCAAAACTCATCTGGGCGCTCCCGGGACTTCAGGTGGGTGGTGGCGGCCGCCAACGATCGCACTGACCGCCGGCCGTCGAATACGCCGCTGAGGTTAACGGTTGTCCGGCCGTCGCGTGGAAACAGTCCGACATGCCGGCGCGCCGACCGGGAACCGGGTACTACTACCCCTATCTTCGTGTCGCCTGAATCACATTGGGAACAACTTCGCGTGCGGGGGCGTACATCTCAGCCGCAAGGGCGGTATACATGCCTCGCCCAAGGGGGGGTAAGGTTCCGCGCTCGCAGGGGAGTGGCCCCAGCGGTCCCGACCCGTACGGTCCCGCGGGTCGGGTGCCCGACACAAGTGGTTGCCGGCCAGCGGAACCGAAACAGCGTCGTCCGGCGTTACAACCGGAAGCGACAACATCGATATGGGAGAGTGACATCCGATGGCCACCGACTACGACGCCCCGCGTCGCGACGAGGTCGACCTCGGCGAGGACAGCCTGGAAGAGCTCAAGGCCCGACGCGTCGACTCACAGTCGGGCGCGGTGGACGTCGACGAGGCCGAGGTCGCCGAGAGCTTCGAGCTGCCCGGTGCCGACCTGGCCGACGAGGAGCTCACTGTCAAGGTGCTACCGATGCAGCAGGACGAGTTCCGGTGCGCCCGCTGCTTCCTGGTCCACCATCGCAGCCAGCTGGCGGTCGAGCGCAACGGCGAGCTGATCTGCCGAGAGTGCGTCTGACACTCGCGACACCGGCGGCGGCCTCCTGATCGGGGCCGCCGCTACCGGTGTAGGCGTGCGACGCCGGTGGGTACCTGCTTGACTCGTAGCGGGTAAACCACAGCACCGGGAGGTTCCACCCATGAGCGATCGAGGCGACACCACCGACGGCGGCGCGGACGACCTCGGCGCTACCGTCGCGGCGTTGACCGAGGACGACATCGCGCCGGCCCGGCGACGCCAACTGCTCACCCGGATGGTGTCCCAGGCCCGCAGCCGGGGCATCTCCGACCTGTTCAAGCCCCGTGCCGCCGTGCGCTGGATGGTCGACACGGTGGCCGAGATAGCTCCGCACGTGCCGGTGCGGGACCTGGCCACGCTGCGCCGACACTTTCCCGGCCTGGACGACGCCGCCCTGGCCGAGCGACTGATCCGCAACGCCTCCCGCACCACGGCCGGGATCGGCGCGGCCGGCGGGGGAGTCGCCGCCGTCGAGTGGGCGGTCACGCCCACCCTGCTCACCGCGCCCGTGCTGCTCGCCGCCGAGACCGTCGCCGTCGTGGCGGTGGAGCTGAAGCTGATCGGCGAGCTGCACGAGATCCACGGCGTGGCGCTGCCCGACACCGGTGGCCAGCGGGCGGCGGCCCTGGTGCATGCCTGGGCCACTCAGCGCGGCGTCAACCCGATGGTGCCCGGCGTGGGCGTCGGCGCGGTGCTCGGCACCGCCGCCCGCAAGGAGATGCGGGACATGCTGCTGCGCCGTCTCGGGCGCAACCTCACCACCCTCGGACCGTTCCTCACCGGCGCGGCGGTGGCCAGCTTCCTCAACCGTCGGGCCACCCGGCAGATGGCCGACCAGCTCCAGACGGACCTGCGCCGTCGCGGCATCGCCCGCCCGGCGCCACCGACAGCCCTGCCCGGCCCGCCGACGGGCACCTGAGGCGGACCTCCGGCGTCGGTCAGCCCGGCTCGCCGGCCGTACGGTCGGTGGGTCGGGCGGCGTCCCGCGCGGTCAGCACCGCCTCGGCCAGCTCGACCGGATGCCTGCTGCTCACCACCCAGAACGGCGTGGGGTCGGCCGGGTCGTCGAGCACGACCTGCACGGCGCCGCCGACCCAGGGTCGCTGCACCACGAAGGCGAGCGGGTCCGCGCCGACCCCGAGCACCTCGCGGCGGCCGGACGAGTCCAACGGGACCACGTCGGCCACGAAGCGCGCCGGCAGCCGGGCGTCGTCCACCCGCAGCTCGCCGTCGACGACCGCCACCCGGATCCGACCCAGCCACCACAGCCCGACGGCGGTGACCGGGAGCAGCACCACGAAGGGCAGCCAGGCGCGGGCGCCGGGGCCGCCCATCCAGATCTCGACGGCCAGCAGCGCGGCGGCGACCAGCCCGGTCAGCCACAGCCACCAGGGCAGGTCCAGCCGTTCGGCGTACGCCGGACGGGCCGGGACCGGCGGCCGATCGGCAGACGGGGAGGGCGACATGCTCACTCCTGCGAGGGTACGGCGCACGGCGGGCCGGCCAACCGGCAGGATGGCAGGGTCACCGGAGACAACCGGACCGAAGAGGGGACCCGTGACCGACGTCGTACCCGTGCCCGTACGGCTGCTCGACACCGAGCTGCCGCTGCCCACGTACGCCCATCCTGGCGATGCCGGGGCCGACCTGGTGGCCGCCGCGGACGTGGAGCTGCCACCCGGCGGCCGGGCCCTGGTGCCCACCGGCGTCGCCGTCGCCCTGCCGGACGGGTACGTGGGCCTGGTCCACCCCCGGTCCGGCCTGGCGGCCAGGCTCGGCGTGACGGTGCTCAACGCGCCCGGTACGGTCGACGCCGGCTATCGGGGTGAGATCATGGTCAACCTGATCAACCATGATCGGGAAACGCCCGCGAAGATCTCCCGCGGCGACCGGATCGCCCAGCTCGTGGTCCAGCGGGTGGCGCGGGCGCGGTTCGAGCCGGTGGCCGAACTGCCCGGGTCCGCGCGCGGGACCGGCGGGCACGGCTCGACCGGCGGGCACGCTCAGCTGGTGCCGTCGCCGGTCGGCCAGGAGTGGGCCGACCAGCGACCGGACGAGCCGGGCCGCGGGCAGACGGAAGAGATGGCAGGGTGATTGTGAACAGCGGAGGGTGGGCGCAGTGATCTTCTCCCGAAAGCGGGCCGATGCCGGACGGCACACCCGCGACGAGCGGGCCACCGATGTCCTCGGCGAGGGCGCGGCGGCGCCGGCGCTGGTGCGTGGGCCGTACGACATCTCCGAGGTCGACGACGAGGTGCAGCGCCTCGACCTGGGCAGCCTGCACATCCCGGCGGTCGCCGAGGTGGAGGTGCGGGTGCAGGCCGACCCGCAGGGCGTGGTCCAGCAGGTCGTGCTGGTGCACGGGGACAACGCGTTGCAGCTCGGCGTCTTCGCGGCCCCCCGCTCCGAGGGCATCTGGGACGAGGTGCGCGAGGAGATCCGGCAGTCGCTGGTGAACGACGGCGCCTCCGCCCAGGAGGTCGACGGCGAGTACGGCCCGGAGCTGCACGCCCAGGTGCGGACCCCGGACGGCCCGACCAACCTGCGGTTCGTCGGCGTCGACGGGCCGCGCTGGATGGTCCGTGGCGTCTTCCAGGGCCCGGTGGCCATCGATCCGGCCAGCTCGGTCCCGCTCACCGAGTGCCTGGAAGGCCTGGTGGTCGACCGTGGCCAGGAGGCGAAGCCGGTCCGTGAGCCGCTGCCGCTGCGCCTGCCCCGGGAGATCGCCGACCAGGCCGGGGACGCGTCCGCCGACTCCGAGACCCGCCAGGTCTGACCGACCGCGCACCGGAGCGCCGGAACCGGCCCTGTCGGCGTACGCTGGCGGGACGGTTCCGGCGTCGCCGGAGCTGGGCCGGTCCCGGCGCGAGCCGGCGAGCGTGGAGAGGGTGACGCGGAGGTCATGACGACCGACGAGAGCAAGGTGTCGCTGCGGCGCATCCTGCAACGGTTCACCGCCAGCGAGGCCGAGATCGACGCGCAGGAGCTGCGCCAGGAGAGCGCCGAGTGCGGCGGAGTCCTGGCCCAGCAGTGCTCCCGGGGCCAGCTGGTCTCGGTCGCCGGTCGGCTGCGCACCGTCGTCTACACGCCCCGCACCAACCTGCCCACGCTGGAGGCCGACCTCTACGACGGCAGCGATGTCGTCACCCTGGTCTGGCTGGGTCGGCGGCACATCTCCGGTATCGAGCCGGGGCGGCACCTGACCGCGCGTGGCCGGGTGGCGGTGCGCGACGACCGCAAGGTCATCTACAACCCGTACTACGAGCTGGACTCGCCGAAGTGACGGCGCCGCAGACGGAAGGCCGGCCATGACGACGGGACAGCACCGGGCGGCACAGCCGGAGACGGGCCCGGAGGACGACGAGGCGCTGCCGACGATCGCCGAGCAGATGGCCGACCAGCTCGGCGGTTGGCGCGGGTTGGTGGAGTCCAGCATCCCGGTGGTCGTCTTCGTACTCGCCAACATCATCGGTGACCTGCGGCCCGCCGTGATCGCCTCGGTGGCCGTCGCGCTGGTGATCGCCGGGTTGCGGCTGGCCCAGCGCCGGCCGGTCCGGCACGCGGTCAACGGGCTGTTCGGCGTCGGCATCGGCGCCGCCATCGCGTGGCGCACCGGTGACGAGCGGGACTTCTACCTGCCCGGCATCCTCTACGGCATCGGCTACGGCATCGCGCTGCTGATCTCGGCGGTCGTCCGGCAGCCCCTCGTCGGGTGGATCTGGTCGGTGCTGGTCGCCAAGGGTCGCTCCGAGTGGCGGGCCGACCCGAAGCTGGTACGCGTCTTCACCCGGCTGACCGTGCTCTGGGGCGTGGTGTGGCTCGCCAAGGTGGGCGTACAGGCCGGGCTCTACCTGGCCCACCAGGACACGGCGCTGGGCGTGGCCCGGCTGGCCCTGGGCTATCCGCCATACGCGCTGCTGCTGCTCATCACCGTCTGGACGGTGCGCCGGGTCACCCGGGAGCCGCAACCCACCCCGCTGCCCGGCGCCTGAGAGTCCGCGCCGGGCGCACCGGCCCTCTCAGCGCGAGCCGCGGGTCCGCTCGACGCTGTCCGGGCCGAGGATGACAGCCCGGACCTGGTCCTCCACCTCGGCGGTGCACACGAAGATCAACTCGTCGCCGGCCTCGATCGGGTCGTCCGGGCTGGGCACCAGGACACGCTTGCCGCGCAGGATCGCCACCAGGGCGGAGTCGCGGGGCAGCGGCACGGCGTGCAGTGGCTGACCGACGTACGGGGCGGTCGGCGGGAGGGTGATCTCGACGAGGTTGGCCTCGCCCTGCCGGAAGGTCATCAGCCGGACCAGGTCGCCGACGGTGACCGCCTCCTCGACCAGGGCGGCCATCACCCGGGGCTTGCTCACCGCGACGTCGACGCCCCACTGCTCGGTGAAGAGCCACTCGTTCTCCGCCCGGTTGACCCGGGCGACCACGCGGGGCACCGCGAACTCGGTCTTGGCCAGCAGCGACAGCACCAGGTTGGTCTTGTCGTCGCCGGTGGCCGCGACCACCACGTCGCAGCCGGCGACGTTGGCCTCCTCCAGGCTGGCGACCTCGCACGCGTCGGCCAGCACCCACTCGGCGGCGGGCACCCGGTCCGGTCGGAGCATCTTCGGTTGACGCTCGATCAGCATCACCTGGTGGCCGTTCTCGATCAGCTCCTGGGCGATCGAGCGACCCACGTTGCCGGCGCCCGCGATGGCGATCCGCATGGCTCAGTGCCCTCCTTCCGGCGGCGTCGCCGCCACCGCCGTGACCGTCGCCACGATGTCGTCGCTGACCAGCATGAACACCTGGTCACCCTCCTGCACGAGGGTGGACGCGGTGGGCAGCGTGCCGATGCCGAAGCGGATCAGATAGGCCACCCGCGCACCCGACGCCTCCTCCAGCACACGCACCGGACGGCCGATCCACTCCTTGTGCACGGGGACCTCGACGATCGACACGGTGCTGGTCGGGTCGCGGAAGATCTCCACGTTGCCCTCGGGCACGAGGTGCCGCAGCATGCGGTCGGCCGTCCACCGCACCGTCGCCACGGTGGGGATGCCGAGACGCTCGTAGACCTGCGCCCGGCGCTGGTCGTAGATCCGGGCGGCCACCCGGGACACGCCGAAGGTCTCCCGGGCCAGTCGCGCCGAGATGATGTTGGAGTTGTCGCCGCTGGAGACGGCCGCGAAGGCGTCCGCCCGCTCGATGCCGGCCTGGCGCAGCACCTCGCCGTCGAAGCCCGCCCCGGTCACCGTGATCCCGGCGAAGTCGGGGCCGAGCCGGCGGAAGGCGTCGGCGTCCTGGTCGATCACCGCCACCGAGTGCCCCCGGGACTCCAGGCTGTGGGCGAGGGTCGATCCGACCCGCCCACAACCCATGATCACGACGTGCACGCTGTCCCTCCCAAGGTGCGTACCATCCCGCTGCCGGTGGCTTCGAGTGCGAGCCTGCCACGTCCCGATCGCGAGCGGGGACCGACCGTACCCCGCCGCCGCGAGAGGCCGTGATCGCCCACCCCCGCGTTCTCACCGTGGTGGTCGTACTCTTGGCGTTCGTGGCCAGTCCCACCTCGCTGCTGAAGCGCCTGCTCCTCGGTCGACCGTTCCGGTCCGACCGCCTGCAGCACACCCTCCTGCCGAAGCGCATCGCGCTGCCCGTTTTCGCCTCCGACGCGCTGTCCAGCGTCGCGTACGCGCCTGACGAGATCCTGCTGACCCTGTCCATCGCCGGGGCGTCGGCGTTCCTGTTCTCCCCGTGGATCGCCTTCGCGGTCGTCGTGGTGATGCTCACGGTGGTCGCCAGCTACCGGCAGAACGTGCACGCCTACCCCTCCGGCGGCGGCGACTACGAGGTGGCCACGGTCAACCTCGGCCCGAAGTTCGGCGTCGGGGTGGCCAGCGCCCTGCTGGTCGACTACGTGCTCACGGTGGCCGTGTCGGTCTCCTCCGGCGTGGCCAACCTCGGCTCGGTGGTCCCGTTCGTGGCCACCCACAAGGTCATGATCGCGGTCGTCGCAGTGGTCCTGCTGACGGCGGTCAACCTGCGCGGGCTGCGCGAGTCGGGCACCGCGTTCGCCATCCCCACCTACGGCTTCGTGATCGTCATGGGCGGAATGCTGCTCACCGGTCTGTTCCGCGTCTTCGTCCTGGGTGACGACCTCCGTGCGCCCAGCGCCGACCTGGTCATCCAGGCCGAGCACAGCGTGACCGGCTTCGCGCTGGTCTTCCTGCTGCTGCGCACGTTCAGCTCAGGCGCCGCCGCGCTCACCGGCGTGGAGGCGATCTCCAACGGTGTACCCGCGTTCAAGGCGCCGAAGAGCCGCAACGCCGCCACCACGCTGCTGCTGCTGGGCGCGATCGCGGTGAGCCTGCTCGTCGGGATCATCTGGCTGGCCCGGCTGACGCACCTGCAGTTCGTCGAGGACCCGGCCCTGCAGATCGTCTCCGGCCCCGACGGGTACGTGCAGAAGACGGTCACCACCCAGCTCGGCGAGACGGTCTTCGGCGCCGGCTCGTTCCTGCTCTACGTGGTGGCCGGGATGACCGCGCTCATCCTCTTCCTGGCGGCGAACACCGCGTTCAACGGCTTCCCGGTGCTGGGCTCGATCCTCGCCCAGGACCGCTACCTGCCCCGCCAGTTCCACACCCGGGGCGACCGGCTGGCCTTCTCCAACGGCATCACCTTCCTCGCCCTCTTCGCGATCGTGTTGATCGTCGGGTTCCAGGCCGAGGTGACCCGGCTCATCCAGCTCTACATCGTCGGGGTGTTCGTCTCGTTCACCGTCTCCCAGGCTGGCATGATCCGGCACTGGAACCGGCGGCTGCGCACCGAGCGCGATCCGGAGGCCCGCAAGCGGATGCACCGCTCCCGGGCCATCAACACGTTCGGCATGGCGCTGACCGGCACGGTGCTGGTGATCGTCCTGATCACCAAGTTCCTGCTCGGCGCGTGGATCGCCATCGCCGCGATGGCGGTGATCTACGTGCTGATGCTGGCCATCCGCCGGCACTACGACCAGGTCGCCGCCGAGCTGACCCCGCCGGCCGAGAGCCGGGCCGTGCTGCCCGCGCGCAACCACGCGATCGTGCTGGTCAGCAAGCTGCACCAGCCGACGCTGCGGGCCGTCGCGTACGCCCGGGCAACCCGCCCGGACACGCTGACCGCGGTGACCGTCAACGTGGACGAGAAGGACACCCGCGACCTACAGGCCGACTGGGAGCGGCGGGAGATGGCGATCCCGCTCACGGTTGTCGACTCGCCGTACCGGGAGATCACCCGGCCGATCCTGGACTTCGTCGCCTCCACCCGCCGTACGTCGCCGCGCGACGTGGTCACCGTCTTCATCCCCGAGTACGTGGTGGGGCGCTGGTGGGAGAACCTGCTGCACAACCAGAGCGCGCTGCGCCTCAAGGGCCGGCTGCTCTTCGAGCCGGGGGTGATGGTGGTCAGCGTGCCGTGGCAGCTCGCCTCGACCGCGAGCAAGAACCTGGACCGGCTGGACGCCACGCTCTCCAACACACCGGCGCGCGGGCCCCGGGGCACCGTGCCGGCGGCGGCGGCCGCGCCAGCGCCCGGCGAGGCCGGCCCGGTGGACAGCGAGACGGGGGGGAACGGCCGTGACTGAGCGTGCGGCTGCTGCGGCTGCTGCGTCGACGGCCTCGGCATCGGCGTTGGCGTTGGCCGCCGAACGTGGCCTCGGCGAGGCGGAGCGGGTCGAGCTGACCGTCGACGCGGTGGCACCCGGCGGGCACTGCGTCGCCCGGGTGGACGGGCAGGTGGTGTTCGTCCGCCACGCGCTGCCCGGAGAACGGGTGATCGCCGAGGTCACCGAGGTGCACCGGGGGTTCGTCCGCGCCGACGCCGTGACCGTGCTGGACCCCTCGCCGGACCGGGTGGAGCCACCCTGTCCGTACGCGAAGCCGGGCGCCTGCGGTGGCTGCGACCTGCAACACGTCGCCCCGGACGCGCAGCTGGCCTGGAAGACCACCGTGGTGCGCGAGCAGCTGACCCGCCTCGGCGGCCTCACCGACGCCGAACTGGACCGGCTCGGCGTCCGGGTCGAGGCGCTGCCGGGTGGGCTGCTCGGCTGGCGTACGCGGGTCCGCTACGCGGTCGACGCCGCCGACCGTGCCGGCCTGCTCAAGCACCGTTCGCACGAGGTCGTGCCGATCGACAGGTGCCGGATCGCGCACCCGGCCATCCAGCAGCTTGCGGTGCTCAGCCCGAGCGGCGCGCGCTGGCCGGCGGCCGAGGCGGTGGAGACCGTCGCCAGCAGCGGCGCGGACGTGAGCGTCGCCGAGGTCCGCGACGGGGTCGCCACCCCGGTGAGCGGGCCGACCGAGGTGCGTGAGGTGGCCGTCGGGCGGGACTGGGCGCTGCCCGCGTCCGCCTTCTGGCAGGTGCACCCGGCCGCGGCCGACACACTGAACACGGCCGTGTTGGAGCTGCTCGACCCCCGACCGGGCGAGGTCGCCTGGGACCTCTACGGCGGTGCCGGACTGTTCGCCGCCGGGCTGGCCACCCGCGTCGGCGCAACCGGTCGGGTGACGCTGGTGGAGTCCTCCGCGCAGGGCGTCGCCGCCGCCCGGGAGAACCTGGTCGACCTGCCCCGCGTCGAGGTGTTGTCGGCCCGGGTGGAGATCGCGCTGGCCCGTCGACGGATCACCGGCCCGGTCGACGTGGTGGTGCTCGATCCACCGCGCTCCGGCGCCGGCGCCCCGGTGGTGCGCGCGCTGGCCGCCGCCGGCCCGCGGGCGGTCGCGTACGTGGCGTGTGACCCGGCGGCGTTCGCCCGGGACGTGCGCACCTTCGCCGAGCTGGGCTGGCGCCTGGCTGCGCTGCGCGGTTTCGACCTGTTCCCGATGACGCAGCACGTCGAGTGCGTCGGACTGCTGCTTCCGCCGGCCGCCGCGTAGCGACCGGCGGCGGATTCGCCCCTGACCAGGCGCTCAGCCGGCCGGCTCGACGCGAGCGGCTCGGGCCAGGCTGCGGAGTACCGGGCGGCCGATAGACTCTCCGGTCATGAGCGTTGAAGAGGACACGGCCAACCACGGTCGGCTGCTGGGGACGGTACGCGGTCCACAGGACGTCAAGCGGATGTCGGGCGAGGAGCTGGAAGTGCTCGCCGCCGAGATCCGGGACTTCCTGATCGCCAAGGTCTCCCGCACCGGCGGGCACGTCGGGCCCAACCTCGGTGTGGTCGAGCTGACGCTGGCCATGCACCGCGTCTTCGACTCCCCCCGGGACCGGCTCCTGTTCGACACCGGCCACCAGGCGTACGTGCACAAGATCCTCACCGGGCGTCAGGCCGGCTTCGACAAGCTCCGGCAGCGCGGCGGCCTCTCCGGCTACCCCAGCCAGGCCGAGAGCGAGCACGACCTCATCGAGAACTCGCACGCCTCCACCGCCCTCTCCTACGCCGACGGCCTCGCCAAGGCGTACGCCCTGCGTGGTGAGCAGCGCAGCGTCGTGGCCGTGGTCGGCGACGGCGCGCTCACCGGCGGCATGTGCTGGGAGGCGCTGAACAACATCGCCACCGCCGGCAACTCGCTGGTGATCGTGGTCAACGACAACGGCCGCTCCTACTCGCCGACCATCGGCGGCCTGGCCGACCACCTCTCCTCGCTGCGGCTCAACCCGGGCTACGAGAAGGTCCTCGACACCGTCAAGGACGCCCTCGGCTCCACCCCGCTCGTCGGCAAGCCGATGTACGAGGTGCTGCACGCGGTCAAGAAGGGCATCAAGGACGCCGTCGCCCCGCAGGCCATGTTCGAGGACCTGGGCATCAAGTACGTCGGCCCGGTCGACGGGCACGACGTGGCGGCCGTCGAGTCGGCCCTGCGCGCGGCGAAGAACTTCGGCGGCCCGGTGATCGTGCACGCCGTCACCCGCAAGGGGTACGGCTACCGCCCGGCCGAGGAGGACGAGGCGGACTGCCTGCACGGCCCGAGCAGCGCCTTCGACGTGGAGACCGGCACGCTGCTGGCCGCCCCGTCGGTGAAGTGGACCCACGTCTTCTCGGACGAACTGCTGGCCGTTGCCGACGAACGCCCCGACGTGGTGGGCATCACCGCCGCCATGGCCGAGCCGACCGGCATCGCCAAGTTGGCCCGCAAGTACCCCGAGCGGGTGTACGACGTGGGCATCGCCGAGCAGCACGCCGCCACCTCGGCGGCCGGCCTGGCACTCGGTGGCCTGCACCCGGTCGTCGCCGTCTACGCGACCTTCCTCAACCGCGCCTTCGACCAGGTCCTGCTGGACGTGGCGATGCACAAGCTGCCGGTGACCTTCGTGCTGGACCGGGCGGGCATCACCGGCCCCGACGGCCCCAGCCACTACGGCATCTGGGACATGTCGGTCTTCGGGGTGGTGCCCGGCCTGCGGATCGCGGCACCCCGTGACGCCGCCACGCTCCGGGAGGAGCTGCGGGAGGCGGTGGCCACCGACGACGGCCCGACCGTCCTGCGCTTCCCGACCGGCTCGGTCGCCACCGACCTGCCCGCGCTGCGCCGGGTCGGCACCGTCGACGTACTGGCCGAGTCGGCACGTACCGACGTGCTGCTCGTCGCCGTCGGTGCCTTCGGCCAGATGGGCATGGAGGTCGCCGCCCGGGTCGCCGAGCACGGCTACGGCGTCACCGTCGTCGACCCCCGCTGGGTGCGCCCCGTGCCGGCCGAGCTGGTCGACATGGCCGCCCGCCACCGGCTCGTGGTCAGCATCGAGGACGGGGTCCGCGTCGGGGGTGTCGGTGACGCTCTCGGCCAGGCGATGCGCGACGCCGACGTCCGCGTGCCACTCAAGGACCTGGGCGTACCGCCCGACTGGCACCCGCACGGCACCCGCGCGCAGATCCTCGCCGACCTCGGCCTCACCGCGCAGGACGTGGCCCGCGACGTCACCGGCTGGATCTCCCGCCTGGACGCCACCCCGGACCACCTGACCCCCGCCAGCAAGACGGCAGCCCAGAACTAGCCCCCCGGAACGTCACGACGGCGGGCAGCCCCCCGAGGGCAGCCCGCCGTCCAGCGCCGACCCGGCCCCCCACACCGCGCCCCTCCCCGCCACCCGCCGCGCCCCACACCGCCGCCCG
>NZ_JBEXIL010000036.1:0-66385 GCF_040608555.1 Micromonospora sp. NPDC005172 | reverse complement strand
GTGATGCCTGTGAGTCATCTTGATGCCCCACAGGCATCACGCTCAATGGAGCGGGCGGCTCCGATCCGGCCGGACCACGGGCCCGCGAGCGGCGGCTCACCAACGGCCGAAACGGCCGGTCCTCTCGGCCTCCGCAGGCCGGCCAGGGGCTTTTGACACACGGCCTAGCTGAGGTAAAGGACCGCGAGGGCTGTGGCGAGGCTGCCGAGCAGCAGCCGAAGTGCGCGTTCGGGCAGTCGTGGTTGCAGCCAGGCACCCAGATAGCCGCCGATGAGGCCGCCGGCCCCGCAGAGCAGGCCGAGGGTCCAGTGCGGTGCGATGTCGCCGTCCGTCGCGTGCGCGAGCAGGCCGTAGGTGGCGGCACCGACGATCGAGGTGAGGAACGTACTTGCCAACGCCGCAGGGGCAATGGTTGTCATCGGGGTGCCACGACCGGCGAGAAGAGGGCCGAGCAGGGAGCCGCCGCCGATGCCGTAGATGCCGCCGACGGTGCCGACCACCGCGCCGAGGCCGAGGATGGCGCGGCGGGTGAGCGGTTGCCGATCCGGAGTCCCAGAGCGTGTGGCGCGGGCGATCAGCCAGATGCCGAGGGGTAGCAGGACCGCGGCGACGACGAGTCGGAAGGCGCGTGGGCCGGGGATGGCGAAGACGCGGACGCAGGCGCCGATGACGACGCCGGGCAGGGTGCCGGCGAGGAGAAGCCGGATCAGCGGACCGGCCAGTTCGCCGGCTCGGCGGTAGCGCAGGAGCGCTCCGGGCCCGGCGACGATGTTGAACAGCAGATTGGTGGGGGTGACAGCCGGGCTCGGCACGTGTAGGAGGCTGAGCTGCACCGGAAGCAGGAACACGGCACCGGACACTCCTACCGGCGAGGTGATCAGAGAGATGAGCAGGCCTGCGGCGAATCCGAGGGCTCCGCTCTGCCAGGTCACCAGGATCCCTCAGCCATTGCCCGCGCCTGCGGTGATCCCGGCGACGACCCGACGGAACGTGAGCCGAACGGGCAGCATACGATCGATTTTCCTACCGAACGGATAGGATTTTAAATCCTCGGGTGAGCATCCTCGGAGGCAGACGGTGAGTGAAACACCTGTGTCGAAACAGTCGGTGCCACTGCGAAAGCTCGGCTTCCTGACCATCGGCCTGTTCGACGAGGCAGACCCTCGCACCGGCCACGAGGCGACACTCCAGCTCATCGAGTTGGGCGAGCAGCTTGGCTTCGACACCACCTGGGTACGCCACCGTCACCTCCAGTACGGCATCTCCTCACCGATCGCCGTCCTGGCGGCGGCTTCACAGCGAACCCGGCACATCGAGCTCGGCACCGCGGTCATCCCGCTCGGCTGGGAGAACCCGCTGCGGCTGGCCGAGGACCTGGCCACGGTCGACATCCTCTCCGGCGGGCGCCTCAACCCCGGGGTGAGCGTCGGCCCACCGATGCACTACGACCGGGTCCGCCGATCGCTCTACCCGGACACCGCCGAGGCCGAAGATTTCAGCTACACGCGGGTACGGCGCCTGCTCGACCTCGTTCGAGGCGAGCCGGCCAGCGACGTCGAGGGCTTCGAAGGTTTCGAGCAGTTCTCCCGCCGGGTGCAACCGCACTCCCCCGGCCTGGCTGCCCGGATGTGGTACGGCGCCGGCAGCCTCGGCTCCGCTCGCTGGGCCGGCCAGCACGGCATGAACCTGCTCACCAGCAGCGTCGTCAAAGCCGAGGAGTCCACCGACTTCGCCGAGATCCAGCTCTCGCACATCCGGACGTTTCGCGCCCACCACCCGGACGGCGACCTGGCTCGTGTCTCGCAAGGGCTCGTCGTCATCCCCACCGACACCGCCACCCCGACCCAACGTGCCCGCTACGAGGAGTACGCACAACAACGCACGCCTCGAACGGCGTCACCCCAGGGGCCGGCCCGGATGATGTTCGCCCCCGACCTCGTCGGCCCGTCGGAGCTGATCGCCGAACGGCTGCTCGACAACGTCGCGTTCCGCGAGGTCGACGAGGTTGCGTTCGCCCTGCCCTTCACCTTCGCACCGGCCGACTACGCGCAGATCCTCACCGACATGACGACCCGGCTCGGCCCCGTACTCGGGTGGCAGCCCAGCCGCTGACATGGGTCAGCCAGTTTGAGCGGCGTGCTCCAGGAACTGGCGTCGTCCCTGAACTCCCGCCGGACGGTCGGCGCTACCTGCCCTGGTGAGGTTGGTCCGCGCTGGTGGCCCGGGCTCGCCGCTCGCGCAGCCAGACCAGCACCACCATCGCGATGTTGACGGCGCCGAGGATCAGCAGGGTCGCGTCACCGGAGTCGGTGGACCGGTCGATCGCGTAGGGCTGACCGTCCGCCATGACCGTGTTGACGATCCCGAACAGGACGTTGTTGGCGACGTGGAAGGCAACCGGCGCCTCGATGCCGCCACTGATGATGGCCATCAGGCCGGTGCTGATGCCGATGAACGTGTAGTAGCCGAAAAGCCAGGGGTCGGCCGACCCGTGGAGCACGGCGAAGCCCAGGCCGGAGACGACGAGCCCGACGCCCAGGCCTGGGCGCACCGCGCGCACCCAGGACGCGGCGGCGGGCAGCGCAGCGCTTCGGAACATCAGCTCCTCGCCGGTGGACTGCAGCGGCGTAGTCAGTACGGTTACCACCAGCACGCCGATGGTCGTGCCGGTGAGACCGAAGGCGGTCCAGCCCGGGGCATCGGGCGCGACCAGGGCCACGACACCGATCCCCGCGCCCACCAGCAATGCCGCTCCGGTCAGGTAGTACGTCAGGCGGCGGGCGTCGAAGGCTCGGGGAAAGCTGATCAGGCTCCGCCACGGCACCTTGGCGATCCACACCAGAAGCAGGATCGCCAGAACGCCTGCCGCGCCGATGCTGATGTTGATGGCCAACAACTTCAACGGCGTGAGCGTCGCCGACATCGGGTCGTCGCTGCCCTCGATGACGCCCACGACCTGGTAGAGCACCACCTGAAGAACCAGCATCACCAGCGGCGGCACCAGGATGACCGCGAGCGGCTTCCACCAGCTGATGCGCAGGTGGGCGCCGAAGGGCCGGGAGTTGTCGACGGCCGTCCCGGTTCGTTCCGACGTCAGGAGGCGCGAGCGTCTCGCGTCGGAGGGGCCTGGATGTTCCGTCCCTTTCCAGGGTCCGTCGGATCGTGCGGTGTTCATGCGGAGGGTCCTTTCCACAAATGCTGGACGTCCCATTGCAGCGCGCACCGCGTACGACGGGCAGTGCCACCGTGTCACCACCGCACCGTGACATTCCGACGTACACGACCCGCTCGTCGGGCCGGTACCGCACCGGTCGGCCCGCCGGTTACAGCCAGTCGTGTTCGCGGGCGTAGCGGGCCGCTTCGTGGCGGGTCCGGGTCTGGGTCTTGCGCATCGCGTTGGAGAGGTAGTTACGTACCGTGCCCGGGGCGAGGTGGAGCCGAGCGGCGATGTCGGCGACCGAGTAGCCCTCGCCGGTGACCCGCAGGACGTCGGCCTCACGGTCGGTGAGGGGGTTGTCCTCGGTGACCGCGAGCGCGGACACGTCCGGGTCGATCCAGCGTTTGCCCGCGTGCAGGGTGGCGATGACCGAGGAGATGTGCGCCGGCTCGGCGGATTTGCTGACGAAGCCCTGGACACCGAGCTTCAACGCCTTGCGCAGCACACCCGGACGGGCGTGCCGGGTCAGCATGAGGACCACCTGCTCCGGGCGCGTGCGGCGGATCACGGCGACCGCGCCCAGCCCGTCCAGGCCCGGCATCTCCAGGTCGATGACAAGCACGTCGGGCTCGTGCCGAAGGGTGGCCTCGACGGCCGTCTCGCCGTCGGATGCCTCGGCGAGGACGGAGATGTCGCCCTCCATCGGCAGTAGCGCGGCCAGAGCCGTACGCAGCAGCGCCTCGTCGTCGGCGAGCACGATTGTGGTCATCGGCCGTCCTTCCCGGGAGCCACGCCGGCTCGGGCGGGTGGGAAGACCGCTGCGGTCAGGAACCTCTCGTCCTCCTGTTCCACGGTCAGCTCACCTCCGTCGCCCGCCACCCGTTGTCGGAGTGCCGCCAGCCCCCGCAGCTCCGGGGGTGCGGTGGCGGTCACCCCGTCGTTGACGATGGTGATGCTCGACCCGGAGAGGGTGATCTGCACCTGTCTGGCCTGCGCGTGCCGCAGGATGTTCGTGGTCGTCTCCCGCAGCACCTGACCGAGCAGTTCGCTGACGCGGGCATCGACCTCGGCCTCCCGGGTCACCCGCACCCGGATGCCGGCGGCCTCGAAGAGGTTCTTCGCGTTCTCGATCTCCGCGGTCAGGTTGAGCCGCCGTTGCGCGTAGGCCAGCTCCTTGGTCTGCACGATGGTGTCGCTGACGAGCGCGTACGTCTCCCGTAGCTCCTTGTCCGCAGCAGCGGTGTCGCGGAGCAGCAGCCGCTGGGCCAGGGCGATCTTCAGCTTGACCACGTGCAGGGTGTGGCCCTGGATGTCGTGCAGGTCGCTGGCGAACCGGACGCGTTCCCGGACCACGGCCAGCTCCGCCTCGCGTTCCCGAGTCTGTTCGAGCTCCCGGATGAGGTCGAAGAACCGCTCGCCCAAGACGGTGAAGACCGTCACGACGATGGTGAGGACGGTCGGGACGAGAACGAAGGTGAGCAGGACGTGGCCGACGTCGTCCCGCTGCACCAGCAGCCGCACCGCGCCGACGGCCGCGACGTAGGTGAACAGCCCGGTCAGCGCCAGCTTCCGGTGCCGTCGCACTTCGCGCAGGGCAAGCGAACCTACAGCGCAGAACCCCCAGTAAGCGTTGGGGCTGCCGATCAGCAGGACCCCGAGCGGCCAGACCACCGCCGCCACGACCAGGCAGGGCAGCGCGACCCTGGCGAGGTCGTTGGCCGTCCACCGTTCGAAGGCCACCACGCCCGCCACGGCTCCCGGCGCCAACACGACGACGTGCCACCAGGTACGCGCGTCGGTGTAGAGCAGGACCACCGCAGCGAACACCACGGGTGGTAGTGACGTGACGAGGTTGAGCCGGCGCAGCCTTCCCTGCGTCGACTCGGTGAAGCGCGACGATCTCGCGGTCACCAGACCAGTATCGGGCAGTGAGATGCCACGGCCAGTGACACCACGTCACATGCGGTGATGACATGGCGCCACTGACCGGACGGCCGTGCGCGGGCTGTCATTGGCCCATGTCCACCACACCCGTCATCGAAGTCGAACGGCTGAATCTCACCTACGGCGACTTCCACGCCGTGAAGGACCTCTCGTTGGAGGTACGACCCGGAGAGCTGTACGCGCTGCTGGGCACCAATGGAGCCGGGAAGACCTCGACCCTGGAGGTGGTCGAGGGGCACCGGCAGCCGACCTCGGGCACGGTTCGCGTCTTCGGGCACCGGCCCGACGACCGGCGGGCGGTCCGTCCCCGGATGGGCGTCATGCTCCAGGAGAGCGGATTCTCCCCGGACCTCACCGTCCGTGAGTCCGTCGGCCTGGTCGGGCGGCTGACCCGGCGCACCGACGACGTCGACCGGGTGCTCGACGTGGTCGACCTCACCGGGCGGGCCGGCCGCAAGGTGTCCCAGCTGTCCGGCGGGGAGAAGCGCCGACTGGACTTCGCCACCGCGATCTACGGCACCCCGGAGCTGATCTTCCTGGACGAGCCGACCACCGGCCTCGACATCCAGTCCCGCGACGCCGTCTGGGCGACCGTGGACCGGCTGCGGGAGAACGGCGCCACCATCGTGCTCACCACGCACTACCTGGAGGAGGCGCAGCAGCGCGCCGACCGGATCGGGCTCATGCACGAGGGCACCCTGCACCGCGAGGGCACCGTCTCCGAACTGACCCACACTCTCCCCGGCATGATCCGCTTCACCCTCGTCGCGCCGGTGCCGCCGCTGCCGCTGCCGGCCGCCGTCGACGCCGACGGAAAGGTCACGGTCGAGTCCTTCGAGATGCAGAAGGACCTGCACCTCCTGCTCGGCTGGGCGCAGGACCACGCCGTGGAACTGCGCGACCTGGCGGCGGGGCCGACCCGGCTCGACGACGTCTTCCGCGCCATCAGCAACTGATCCGCGCTTTCCAGAGGAGCCCCGACGTGTTGTCCATCGCCTCGAGCGAACTGATCCAGATCTTCCGCAATCGCCTGGTGCTGATCACCAGCCTCATCATCCCGGTCGTGGTCTGCGTGTTCTTCGTCCGCCAGCACGAGACGTACGCGGCCCTCGGGAGCCTCGGCTACATCGCCGCGATCGTGCTGTTCACCGTGGCCGCCTTCGGCCTCTACGCCACCGCCGTCACCACCCTGGCCTCCCGCCGTCAGAATCTCTTCCTCAAGCGGCTGCGCTCCACCGCCGAGGGCGACGCCGGCATCATCGCCGGCCTGCTGCTGCCCGTACTCGTCCTCTCCGTGGTGCAGGTGACCGCGATCCTGACCGCTCTGGCCGTGGTGGCCGGAGGGCCGTCAAACGTCGCCCTGCTGGTGGTGGCGATCCTCGCGACCCTGGCCATGATGATCGGTCTGGCCCTGGCCACCGCGGGGCTGACGAACTCTCCCGAGCACGCGCAGGTCACCACCCTGCCCGTCACCCTCGGTGTGATCGCCATGGCCAGCTGGGTCGGCATCTCCGGCACCGAGAACCTCGCGTTCCTCAAGCGGCTGCTGCCCGGCGGAGCTGCTACCGAACTGACCATGAACGCGTGGAACGGCGGCGTCGCCGTGACCGACTCCCTGCCGCTGCTCGCGCCCACTCTCGGCTGGGTCGTCATCGCCGTCGCGCTCGCCACCCGACTCTTCCGCTGGGAGCCCCGCCGATGAGCAGCGCACCCCGGTCCGACACCCCGACCCTCGCGGAAGACCTGCTCCTGCTCCTGTTCCAACCCAGGTCCGGCACCATCGCGGGAGAGAACACCCTCTTCTACGTACTCGGCGGAGCCGTCCTCGCGGACCTCGCCCTCGGCGAGCACCTGACCACGGCGACCACGGGGCAGGTCAGCAGCGTGACAGGTCACCCGCCGTCGGACGACCTCCTGCGCCGGGCATGGGACTACCTCGCCGAGAAACCGCGGGGCGTGCAGACGGCGCTGGCGGCGATCGGTCCCGCCCTGCGCGAGCCGGTCCTGCGGCGGCTCGTCGCACGCGGTGACATCGACCAGGAGTCCCGCAAGGTGCTCGGCCTCTTCCGGACGACGGCCCTGCGCGACGGCCGCACCGAACGACGGGCTCGCCTGCTCGCCGACGTACGGCAGGTCGTCGTGGACGGCGCGGAGCCGTCGGCCCGGGTCGCCGCGCTCGCGGCGCTGCTCTCGGCGAGCGGGACGCTCCCGCAGTTCCACCGCGAGATCCCGTGGACCTCTGCGGTGATCAGCCGAGCCAAGCAACTCGAGCAGGGCGACTGGGGCGCCGACGCCGCGGCGGCAGCGGTGATCCGCACCGTGACGGCCACTGTCGTCAGCAGCGCCATCGTGGCCATCACCGTACTTCCCCGCAGCTAGCACGGGCGGTCTCCCCTTGGCATGGACGGCGTCGTCGGTAGCGACAATGCCGGGCTCACCCGCAGCTCGGGGTTGTTTCACCATTCGTGGGGTACGCCCGTCTCGCCGCGCCTGCGCCGTCGGATCAGCCGTACGGGTCGGTGCGAGCCGTCGTACACGCCGGGAGGCCGGTACCGGATGGATCAGCGAGAGGCGGGCGGCCGCTCTCGGGCTGGCGGCCTCGTGGAACTGCGGGTGCACGGGGTGTCCGCCATCGGCCCGGCTGAACTGTTGGACCAACCACACGTGCGGCAGGTGGCGGGTGATCACAGGGGTGGCTTCTACCGACCCCGGCTGGCGATTCACGAGGGCGGCGAAGCAGACGGGGTGACGCTGGAGGCCTACCGCTGGAACAATCTGCCCGCTGGAAACGCGGTGCGAACGCTGTCGATGGTGATCCTGCTGCCCTTCATGCTGATCAACCTCGCCATCTGGATGCGTCCGGCCGGAACCGGCGGCGACCCGCTGATCAAGGCTCTCTGCCGGTTGCTGGCGCTCACCCTGACCGGAATGTACGTGCTGAGCATGGTGGGGATCGCGCTGGACGTGATCGCGTGGAAGTGCATGTCCGCACCGGAGTGCCTGGCCGGACGCAGTTGGCTCTCCTGGCTCGGGGGACGCCCGGCCGGACTGCGCCTGGCGGTGCTCGCGCTGGTGCCGGTGGCCGCGATCGGCCTCGTATGGGCGATCACCGCTCGCCCGGCACTCCCGCTCCACGTACCCCGTTCGGCCGGCCAGCCCCCTCCGGCACCCCGGCTCACCGCCATCGGCCGGTGGGACAACGAGCCGATCGTCGGTCGACTGCGCTCGATCCACGTCGCGGCGGCGTTCGCCACGCTGGACCTCAGCCTGCTCGGCGCCCGGGCCGCCCAGGGCTTCTCGATCCGCACCATCGCGCTGGCGGCAGGCACCGGACTCCTGCTGGTCACGTGCGCGGCCCTGCTCTGCACGCCACCCCTGTCCGCGCGTGCGGAACGGCGGCTCGACCGGCTGGTAAGCGCGCTGCGCGCGATCGCCCTCGGCCTGACCGGGCTGGTCTGGATCCACGTTCCGGCCAGTTCGGCCTCCTGGCCGGAGAGGAACGGGCTACCCGGCTACAACCTGACAGTCGTCGGTTTGTACATCGGTCAGGCGGTGCTGCTGCTCGCTCTGGGAGTGGCGTTGTTCTGGCATCGGAATCGACAGCCCCACGCCGCGCCCTCGCTGTGGTTCGGTGCCCTGGCGGCGTCCGTCACCGCGATCAGTCTGGCGCTCACGTTCTCCGCCGAACTGGTCTACCGGGTGTCCGACATCCTGAACCGGGGCGCACCGACTGCGGAGGGGCTGATCACCAGCCCTCCACGGGCCTGCGTCTGGGCGATCCTCGGCTTCGCCCTGGCGGTGCTGCTGACGGTCGTCGTCGCCGGCGTGATATCACTGGCGTCCCGCCCGGGACGGATCCGTGCCGCGTCGGCGATCGTCGCTGGCGACTTCCCGGACGCACCGCCCGATGCCGCACCCCGGTTGCGGCAGGTGCGCAGAACCATCGCCCATGCCCGGTTCACCGAGAGGCTCGTGCCGATCGCGGTGCTCTACGCCGGCCTTGCCGGGATCGGCATGGCAGCGGTGGCGCTCGGCCTGCTGCCGACGTCCCCCCGCGAACTGATCCAACGTTACGTGGGCCTGCCGGTCAGCTCCGTCAACTTCGCCATCGGCGCCGGCAGCTATCTGATCGCGGCCATCTTTCTCGGCCTGGTCCTGGGCGGGATCTTCGCCTACCGCACCCCGGGATTTCGCCGGTACGTGGGCGTGCTGTGGGACCTGGGCACCTTCTGGCCCCGAGCCGCGCACCCGTTCGCGCCGCCGTGCTACGCCGAACGGGCCGTTCCCGAACTGACCTGCCGGATCACCTACCTCGTCGACTCCGGCAACGCGGTGGTGCTCAGCGGACACAGCCACGGCTCCGTCCTGCTCGCCGCGACCGTTCTCCAACTGCCACCACGGGTCACCGACCGAATCGCCCTGCTGACCCACGGCTCGCCACTGCGCCGGTTGTACGCCCGCCTCTTCCCGTCGTACGTCAGCGACGAGGTGATCGGCGAGATCGCCGAACGGGTCGACTGGCGGTGGGTGAACCTGTGGCGGGACACCGACCCCATCGGCGGCCGCGTCTTCCCGCCCCAGCAAGCGAACGAGGTGCCCGACGCGTCCGATCGAACCTCACCGGTGGACCGACGGCTTCGCGACCCGCACGGCGTCACGCCGTCGACCGGAGACATCTTCCCGCCCCCGATCAGGGGACACAGCCCGTGTGAGGCCGACCGGACGTTCGATGAGGCGGTGCGTGACCTCGGCACCCGGCTGGGCAGGGTGACGAACGCCCAGTCGTAGCAACGGTGACCCTTCGCCGGCTGTCCACCGGCTCCAGGTCGGGCAACGTCAACTCGCTCGCCGCTGACGTCCGCAGGAGTTTCGGCATCTATCTGATGTGCAACGACGCCTCGGACCATCGGGCACTGATCGCCGGCGTACATTCGCCGTCATCGGTGTACCGCCGGGCGCGGCGGGTTGTCCGCCGCGCCGGGCGGGGCTGCGGCGACAGCACCGAGGCGGCCCTGCTGGCCCAGGAGAACGATCCGTCGCCGCTGAACGCACAAGGTGCCCCGGCCGCCGAGCCCGACGCCGAGCAGTCCCGCAGCCGCCCAGGAGGTCAGTCCTCGTCGTCCTTCTTCTTGTCGTCCTTCTTCTTGTCGCGATCCGTGGCCAGGTCGAGCGCGAGGACGCTGCCGATGATGAGCAGCGGGTCGACGCCAGGACTGACCTGCACGGCGTAGGTGTCCCGAATCGTCAGCCACCGCTTGGAGACCGCAGCCACCTCGGTCCCGTCGCGTTCGATCACGTACTCGTGGTCGAGCAGATCACCCTTCATCTCCAGGTCGTCGGGCCCCGGCACGTCGATGGTGAACCTGTCGCGGAAAGGCGTGAACAGCTTCTTGCGGACTTCCGCGGCCTTCTCGCCGCCGATCCGGATCTCGTAGGTGGGGCGCAGCGCCACCAGGTGCCGGTGCAACGTGGCGACCTCATGGCCGGAGGCGTCCTCGATGACGACCTTGTTGCGGACGCTGAGCACCTTGCCGTCGACGTGGAAGACCTTGGTGCCGTGCTCGTCGAGCACGTCGAAGTCGTCGCCGATCGAGAAGAACCGCTCCTTGATGACAAACATCATTCGATTCTCCTCCACCGCCCGGGGCAGTGCAGGCCGGGCGACTCGATGGGGGTCCAAACGGACGTTCCACTCGACGGCCTTGCTGGGAGACGCTGTGAGCACGTTGTCGAGGGCGTCGATCGGTGAATCCCTTGTGGAAAAAGGGCTACGCTGGACGGACCCAGACGACCGCCCCGACCAGGAGGCAAGATGGAACCGCTGGACCTGGCAACCGTCGCCGTCGGGGCGCTGACCGCCCTTTCCACCGGCGTGGCCGGTGGGCAGCGCAGCGGCCTCTCGCCGGGGCAGACCGGGTGACCCAGGTGATCCGGCACCGGTTCGCTGGCGATCCGGACACGCTGGACGTCGTCGACGAGATGACCACCGCGCCGACGCAGGCCGCCGAAGATCGGCTGACGCTGCGGCTGACCCGGCAGATCACCGCCGACCCGGAGTTCGCTGCGGCGCTGCGGGATGCGCTTGCCGAGGCCGGCCCGACGATCATCCAGGCGAACGAGAGCGGCGCGGTCGCGGGCCGCGACGTGCGCGTCTCCGGCCGGTACGCCGCCGGCCGGGACCTGCACATCGGTGGCCCGGACGCCGGCTAGCTCCAGTCGCTCAGGAAGGCAGCGAGGCGGCGGGTGCGCTGGACGACCACCACAGCGGCGCTGTTCATCGACGGTCGAGCAGTCGCGTCGCCGCGTCCTCCAGCACTGGGTTTCCCAACCGTCGGGCGTTCTCGATCAGCCGCTGCAGGGTGAACCGGGCCGCCGGACCGGGTGCCTGGGCCTGGGCCAACGGCGCAGCAGGTAGAGAAATTCGGCGACGATGTCGGCGGTCTGCCAGGACTGGGGTCCGGGGGCTGCGTACAGGACACCGTCGGGGAAGCGGTCACGGAGGCGGTGGGCCACCCGGACGGCTAACGCCGACTTGCCGATCCCGCCCGGTCCGGAGAGATTCACCACCACCGGGTCCGGCCGCGTACTGGCCCCTGATGCGGATGTCCCGTCCAGCGCTCGCGCCGGAGCCGTAGCTGTCCATCTCGGACATCAGGTTCATCCCCTCGGCCAGCGTTCTGCGGTGCCTCCGGCCATGGTCGAATCTGCGTCACGGTTCCTTGCCCCAACAACGGCCGCGGGGTTGATGCTGGCACCGCTCGGCGGACCTCCCGCACCGAGGCCCGGTTGGCTCGGTGTCTGGCCGGTGCTCACCGCGGAGGTCGGCTGGACCTGGCGGATCCGCGTCCCGGGCGCCGCATTCGCCCGTTCCCAGCTACGCCGTTCGGCGGAGAAGCCGGACCGCCGCGCGGCCAACGGTGCGGCGCGCAGAGCATCGTCACCGCGCCGATTGCGGTCCGCGCCACGCCGGATCGAGTCGCCGGCGGCGAGCGTCGCCTGGCCGATTTGCGTTTTAGTGGGGGATTGACTCGGATGCTACCCGGGTGCCCCGAAGACCCGCTCATTAAGGCCAACTTTCCTAATTGATCGGTCACGCGTCCAAAACTTACCAACGTGTTTCCACGGTTGACCCTCACGGACGGCCACTGCTAGAGTCGATTCGAATTTATCTATGTGATCTTGTACGGTCGAATGTGACTTCGCCGCTCGACGTGGCTGCGATCGAGTGCGAGGCAGCGAGGCTCGCCGCATCTAGGCAGGTAGATACATTACGGGGAATATATGAATACTGCTTCACTCTTAGCCGACGGGCCGGTCCCTCCGGACGGCCCGTGGGTGGACGACCTCCTGGCCGGACCCGACAACGAGTGCTGGCTGATCCTCGACCAGTCGATCACCTGGGCAATCCTGCGCAACGTGGTGACGGAACGCCAGACCCACCTGCACGCCGCCGGGCTTCGCGCCGGCGGGACGGTGGCGCTCCGCCTGCCACCTTCGCTGGCGGGTATCACCACGATGCTGGCTGCCTGGCGAGCCGGCGCCCAGGTCACGCTCCTCGATCACCGCTTGGCCGCTGCCGCGATCTCCCTGGCGCTGTCCCGGCTCACGACGTCGCCGCACGTCGGTCCGGTCGACCCGTCCCGGTGGGCGCACGACTGGCTGCGCACCCCGGACGCCGACACGGCGACCAGCCTGCTCGCCATCAGCGGCCGGCTGGACCCACAGGTCTCCATCGGTGGCCTGACGGCCGACCTGGCCGTGCTGGCCGGCTTACCCGTGGTCACCAGCATGGTCGTGCTGTCCGACAAGGTCGTCATGGCCTACGTGACCGTCCTCGGCGACCGACCGGCCGAGGAGATCCAGACGGACCTCGGCGAGCGTCCAGCCGCTTACAAGCGGCCCCGTTCGCTGCATATTCGGGGCAATCTTCCCCGCACCGCCAACGGCAAATTCGTCCGGAATCCAGTCGTATTGCGCGGCGTGGCACGGGACGTCGCTATTCGCTGACGGGCTCGGGCAGCGCACGCTCCGAGTTAGCCGAAGGTTCACCGAAAACGGTGCGCCGGATCAAGCGGTCGCGCCATGCCAACCGAAGGGAATTCGCATGCCTGCCGACGTATTCGCGTTTCTTGTCGACGCGCTCAAGAACATGAACTATGACATCTCTTCGGTGACCCGGGAAACGGCGTTGGGAGCCAAAGGTCTGGGATTGGAGTCCCTGGCGGTCGCCGAGGTCTCCATTCAGGTGGAGGACGCCTACGGCGTGCAGTTCGACGAGGACGAGGCCGAGCGGCTGGCCATGATGACCGTGGGTGACCTGGCAGATGAGATCACAACGCGCATGGAGCAGAAATGACCGCTGCCGCGTCTCCGGACCGGCAAGACCCGACGAAATTCTGCCCCAACTGTCCATTGTGGACATGCTCGCCTGCCTGCTCCGTCAGTCGCTGGACGGACAGGCGTGCTGCTAGCGAGGCATCCGGCCGTGCTGACGAACGCCCACACGACATCTCCCAGGGAGCCGAGACATGGACGTCAAGAGAATGCGGGCCGAGCTCGCCGCGGATCCGGCGTTGGGCACCGGCAACCTGCTGACCACGTTGATCGCGCGTGGTGAAGGGCTGGACGACCCGGCGCTGACCTTCGACACTCCGGTGGACGACCATCCGTCCTGGCAGCCCATGTCGCTCAACGAGCTGGAGCATCGGGTCACCGCCCGAGCCGCCGAGCTGCACCGGCTGGGCATCAGGCCGCGGGATCCGGTGGCGGTCTACGTCCGCGCCGCGGCCGACCAGGCGCTGAGTTTCCTCGCGCTGGCCCGGATCGGCGCCGTCCCGGCCCTGATCAACGGCAACCTCGACAGTGGTCTCGCCGCCGAGTACATCCGGAAGCGGCTGGCCTCTCCCGTGGTCATCACCGACGCGGCGCACAAGCAGGCACTGCGCGACGAAGGGCTCGCCAGCCAGTGGATGGTCGATGTCGCGACACTCGGCGCCGGCGACCCGCGGCTGGCGCCACCGCCGTTCCAGCACCACCCGGACGATCCGGTCGTCATCACCCACTCGTCCGGGACCACCGGTCTGCCCAAGGCGGTGGCCCACTCGCACCACAGCCTCTTCGCGGCCGTACGGCACCGCCTGACCCTGCCGAAGGCGGCGGCGCTGGACCGGATGCTGGTGATCCTGCCGCCCGGGCACGCGGCCATGGTGATCGCGCTCAGCGTGGCGTTGTGCAATCACGTTGAGCTGGCGCTGTGCTCGCGGCAGAACGGCGCGTACGTCCTCGACATGATCGAGATGTGGCGCCCGATCAGCGTGCTCGGCTTCTCGGCGACGTGGTCGGATCTGGCCGGCGTCGACCTCGCCACCCGGGACCTCAGCTCGGTGCAGGCCTGGTGGAACACCGGGGACTGCGCGCACGAGCCGCACATCCGTCACCTCGTCGGCGCCGGCCGGCGGTACGTGATGACGAGCGAGGGCGTGACCCAGAAGCCCGGTTCGGTCTTCATCGACGGGCTCGGCTCCTCGGAGATGGGTCACTCGCAGTTCTTCATCACGCACACCCCGGACACCGACCGGTACCGGCGTTGCATTGGCCGGCCGCACGTCTACACCGACGCCGTGGTGTACGACGACGAAGCCCGCGAGCTACCGGTCGGGCAGGTCGGTCAACTCGGCATCAAGGCACCCACCCTCTCGCTCGGCTACTGGAACGACTCGGAGCTGACCTACCGGACCCGCCGCAACGGCTACTTCCTCACCGGGGACCTGGTCTTCCGGAACGAGGCGGGCTACTTCTTCCACGTCGACCGGCTCGTCGACGCGGTCGACATCGGCGACGGCAACTGGGTGTACACCGCCCTCGCCGAGGAGCGCGTCCTGGCCGCCTGCCCGGAGGTGCTCGACTGCACGGTGGTGGCCGTCGGCGAACCCGGCGACGTCCGTACGGTGATTCTGCTGACGCTGCGTGACGGTGGTGAGCCGGAGCCGGACCTGGTGGCGAAGGTGACCGAGGCGCTCGAACCCGCGGTGGCGGTGACCGTGGCAGGCGTACTGACGGCCGACGACGGCGTGCTGCCGTTCGGCGCCACCGGCAAGGTGCGCAAGGCGTTGCTGCGCGACCGGCTTCTGAGTGGGGAACTGCTCGGCGTGACCGCAGCGGTGGCGCGGTGATGAGCGCCCGTCCCGTCATCACCGGCATCGGATTGTTCACCCCGGTGGGTCGTGCCGTCGATACGGTGTGGGATGCCGTCTGCTCCGGCAGGTCCGGCATCCGGCAGGTGCCCGCCGACCATCGGCTCGCCCCGGCCATCGGCTACGCCGGCTTCGCGCCGGAGATCGAGGCGTCCGAGGTGTTGCCCCCCGCCGAGGGCCGGCTCGTCGACCGGTTCGTGCTGATGGCTCTCGCCGCCGCCGCGGACGCGATGGCCGACGCCCGGCTGACCGTCGGCACCGACGTGGATCCCGACCGGGTGGCCGTGGTCGTCAGCAGCGGTGCGGGCGGGCTGGACATCTTCGAGGAGCAGAGCCACGCGTACGCAGCCCGCGGCCGTACCGCGGTGAGTCCGTACATGCTGCCGGGATTCCTGGGGAACATGGCGGCGGCCCGCATCGCCATCCAGTACGGAGCGCACGGCTTCAGCTCCGCCATGTCGACGGCGTGCTCGGCCGGCGCACACGCGATAGTGGAGGCGTTCCGCCTGATCGCACACGGGGACGCCGACGTGGTCATCTGCGGAGCGTCCGAGGCGCCACTGAACCCGACCGGCTCGCTGAGCTTCCGGCACGGTCACGCGCTGGCGACGCGATGGGCGGATCCCACCGCCGCGAGCCGTCCCTTCGACGTGCGCCGCAACGGTTTCGTGCTCGCCGAGGGCGCGGGCATCCTGGTCGTCGAGCGAGCCAGCGACGTGGATGCCCGGGGCGCGGCGGGATACGCCGACCTGCTGGGCTGGGGTGTCACGACCGACGCGTACCGGCCGACGACGCCCCTCCCGGACGGCACCTGCGCGGCCAAGGCGATAGCGGCGGCCCTACGTCGCGCCGACCTCCCACCCGGCGAGGTCGACTACGTCAACGCGCACGGAACCAGCACCAAGCTGGGTGACGTGGCCGAGGTCAAGGCGCTACGCAGGGTCTTCGGCACGGTACCGCCGGCGGTCAGCAGCACCAAGTCGGTGACCGGTCACCTGCTCGGCGGATCAGGTGCGGTGGAGGCCGCGATCACGGCGCTGGCCGTGTCCCGGGGCGTGCTGCCGCCGACGTACAACCTGGACGAGGTCGACCCCGAGTGCGAGGCGGACCACGTACGGAAGCAGCCGCGCACCGGCCGGGTGCGCAACGCGATATCGAACTCCTTCGCCTTCGGCGGCCACAACGTGAGCCTGCTCATGGGCGAGGCCAGCACACGCCGTCGTCGTACCGCGGTGACCGACGGCTGAACCGCGGCACACCCGACATCGCGAAGAGGAGCCAGCAATGCAGATCAATGACATCGACCACATCGAATTCTATGTCGGTGATGCCCAGCAATCGGCCTTCTACTGGTGCACTGCCTTCGGGTTCCAACTGTGCGGCCAGGCCGGGCCGGAGACCGGCCTCGCGGACCAGCGATCGCTTCTGCTGCGCCAGGGCGACGCGCAGTTCCTGCTCACCTCGGGCCTGACGCCCGCCCACCCGGCGGCTCGCTACGTCGCCAGGCACGGCGACGGCGTGGCGAACATCGCCTTCGCGACGCCGGACGCCGGCCGGACATTCGAGGAGGCCGTCGCCCGGGGGGCGAGAGCGGTCGAGCCGTTGTCCACGGCCGTCGACGACGAGGCACGGGTGGTGACCGCGACCGTCGGCGGTTTCGGCGACGTCCATCACCGCCTCGTCGAGCGGCACGGCTCGGAGCGCGCCTTCCTTCCGGGGGTCATGGACATCCTCACGTCTGAGCCGGAGCCCCGTGAACAGCACTTCTCCGTGGTCGACCACGCGGCGGTGTGCCTTCGGGCCGGAGACCTCGGGCGGACCGTCCAGTACTACCGTGACGTGTTCGGCTTCCGCCAGATCTTCGAGGAGCTCATCGAGGTCGGCACCCAGGCCATGGACTCCAAGGTCGTACAGAACGACGCGGGGACCGTGACGTTCACCCTGATCGAGCCGGTGCCCGGACACCGGCCGGGCCAGATCGACCGGTTCCTGGATCAGCACCAGGGCGCGGGCGTGCAGCATCTGGCGTTGCTGACCGGCGACATCGTGGCCGCGGTGAGCGACCTCAACGTCCGCGGCGTCCAGTTCCTGAGCACGCCGGCCAGCTACTACCACTCCATCGAGGAACGCCTCGGCCGGACCGACGTCCCCGTCGAGCGGCTGCGGGCCACCAACGTGCTGGTCGACCGGGACCACTGGGGCGAGCTGTTCCAGATTTTCACCAAGCCCGTGCACGTGCGGGGCACCTACTTCACCGAGCTCGTCGACCGGCACGGCGCCCGCTCGTTCGGCAGCAACAACATCAAGGCACTGTACGAGGCCGTCGCCCAGGACACCGAGGTGAGCGCGTGACCCCCGGCGACGACACGATTCGGCGCCGCCAGGCGGACGGCCTTTCCGACTACTCCGACCCGGAGTACTGCCCGGCGATCCGGCGCGGCTGACCGTCCACCATGGCCAGGAGACTACTGACCGCCTCGTCCGTCCGGACGGGCCTCAACATCGCGTCCTGGATAGCGCCGGCGCTCGCCGGCCACGGCGCGTACGTCACCTTCTGCAAGACCTGGAAACGGGCGAACCTGCGGGTCACCGAACAGGAGGTGCACGTGACGGCCATCCGGGACGTCGTCGAGGTCGGGGGCAAGCGGGTCGTCACGTACCGCTGGGGCGACGGCGTGAAGCCGGTCCTGCTGCTGCACGGGTGGCGCTCGCGGGCGTCACGGTTCGCTTCGTTCGTACCCCGGCTGCTCGACCACGGGTACAGCCCGCTGAGTTTTGACGCCCCCGGCCACGGCCACTCGGGCGGCGAGGCCACCACGGTGGCGGAGTACGGCCGCATCATCGAGGAGGTGCAGAGGAGCTTCGGAACCTTCGAGGCGATCGTCGCCCACTCGTACGGCGTGCCGTGCGCCCTGCTGGCCGTACGCAACGGCGTGCGAACGCGAAGACTCGTGGCCATCAGCGGGGTCGCGGACCTCGGATTCCTGGTCGACGAGTTCCACCGGCGGCTGGGGGTGAACGAACGGGTCGTGCGCCGCCTGCACCGGCGCGTCCAGCAGGAGATCTTCTCCGCCGAGCAGGGCGGCGGGCAGCAGTCGCCCGACGCGCGAGCCGAGGCCGACGTCCCGATGCTCGTGATCCACGACCGCTCGGACACCACGGTCGGAATGGATCACGCCAACCGGCTCATCGCCGACTACGCCGGTCCGGCCCGGCTGCTCGTCACCGACCGGCTGGGCCACCAGCGCATTCTCATCGCCCGTGAGGTGGTCCAGGCGGTGGTCCAGTTCGTGGACGAGGCACCGAGCCGAGCGTCGCTGGCTCTGGCTCCCGAAGCCGACGACTGATCGTCTCCGGAAAGGACATCGTGCACTTCTCGGATCCCCTGACCAGCACTGTCGCCGACGAACTGGCGCGGTGTGGTGTCACCGACGTGGTCGCCTCGCCCGGACTGCACTCCGGAGTGCTCGCAAACGCCGTCCACCAGTGCCCGGGCATGCGGCTGCACGTACGCATCGACGAACGGTCCGCGGCCTTCCTCGCTCTGGGGCTCGCCCGGGCGAGCGGCCGCCCCGCCGCCGTGGTGTGCACGTCGGGGACGGCGGCAGCCAACCTGCATCCCGCCGTGCTGGAGGCCCGGCACAGCCGCGTGCCGCTGGTCGTCATCACCACCGATCGACTGCCCGCGCTGCGCGACACGGGCGCCAACCAGGCGACCGACCAGGTCCGGCTGTACGGAACGGCGACGCCCCACTACACCGAACTGCACACCGAGCCACCCACCACGGCCACGGTGCGGTACTGGCGGTCGGCAGTGTCCCGGGCCCTCGGCAGCTGCGCCCACGGGCCGGTGCATCTCAACATCGGCCTGCACGAGCCGTACGACGCACCGGCCCCACTGCCGGACGAGGCGGCCCTGCTGGCGTCGGCGCGCCCACCGGGGGAACCGTGGACCCGGGTCCGACGTGCTCCCGAGCCACCGCGCACGCTGGACGTGCCCGCCCGCGGGGTGATCGTCGTCGGCGACGGCGCGAGCGATCCGCACGCCGCCGTCACCTTCGCCGAGGAGGCCGGGTGGCCGTTGCTCGCCGAGCCGCAGAGCGGTGCGCGCTACGGTGCCAACGCCATCCGGACGTACGGCGACCTGCTCAGCCATCGGGAGTTCCGCAAGAGGGCCGAGCCGGACATGGTGATCACGATGGGGCGGCCCGGCGTCCACCTCGCGGTTCTCGACTACCTCGGTCAGGCCCGCGACCACCTCGTCGTCGATCCGTCCGCCGACTGGGCCGACCCCACCCGCGGCGCCACCGAGGTGCTGTCCCGGCTCGGTACGCCGAGGCTGCGTGACCAGGATCCGGATTGGCTGCGCCGGTGGCAGGACGCCGACAAGGCCGCCGGTGGCGCGCTCGACGTCATGCTGGACCGTACCGATCTCAACGAGCCGCGCATCGCCCGTGACCTGGTGGCGGCGATTCCGGACGGGTCGCTGCTCTTCGCCGGCTCCAGCATGCCGATTCGCGATCTGGAACAGACCATGCGACCGCGTCAGGACGTCCGGATCCTCGCCAACCGAGGACTCAGCGGCATCGACGGAGCGGTGTCCAGTGCGATCGGTGCCGCGCTGGCCCACCAGGCGCAGGGCGGCGGCCGAGCCTACGCGCTGCTCGGCGACCTGTCGCTGCTGCACGACCAGAACGGACTCGTCACCGGCCTCGGCTCACCGCGGCCGGACCTCACCATCGTCGTGGTCAACAACAACGGCGGCGGCATCTTCTCGCTGCTCCCGGTGCGGCGGCCGATCGACGACTTCGAGGTGCTCTTCGGTACGCCGCACGGCGTCTCCTTCGAACACGTGGCCGCCGCGTCTGGCTGGCCGTACACGCGGGTCGCCGGCACGGCCGATCTGCTCGCGGTGCTCGACCAGCCCGGTCCCCGGCTGATCGAGGTGGTCACCGATCGCCGGGACAACGCCTCGCTGCACCGGCGCCTCACGGTGGCCGTCATGGCCGCCGTCGGAGCGGCCCTGTGAGCGGAACTCCCACTCCACGTCTGCCCGCTGGGGGAAATGATGTCGACCTTCCACGCTCAACCGGACCACACCGTGGCGGCGGCCCCGCCACGGGTACGACCGAGTGACGCCACGCTGCTACAGAGCCTGCTCTCCGGGGCGTGGCTGGGCCAGGCCTGCTACACGGTCGCGAAGCTCGGCATCGCCGACCTGCTGGCGGACGGTCCGGAGACCGCGCTGAACCTGGCCGCGCGGTGCGGCGCCGATCCGGACGCGCTGCTGCGCCTGCTGCGGGCGCTGGCTTCCGTCGGACTCTTCACCCAGCGGGGACGCGAGACGTTCGAGCTCACCGGCGCTGGCTCGCTGTTGCGGAGCGACGTGCCCGAGTCCGCCCGGGCCAGCGCCGTCATGCTGGGCGAGGAGGTGTTCCGCGCCTTCGCCGAACTGCCGCACGCGGTCCGGACCGGCACCCCGGCCTTCGACCAGGCGTACGGGCAGCCCATGTACAGCTACCTCGCCACTCACCCCGAGGTGGCGCGTACGTTCCACGCCGCCCTTGGCAGCCATCGGACGGTACCCGCCGCCCTGTCCCGGTGTGACGTCGGCGGGGCCCGCACCGTGGTCGATGTCGGTGGCGGCGACGGCGCGCTGCTCGCCGCCCTCCTCGCCGGCTGGCCGGAGACCCGCGGCGTCCTGCTCGAGCAGCCGGAGGCGATCCGGCAGGCGCGCACCCGCTTCGCCGAGGCCGGTGTCGCGGACCGGGTGACACTGGTGGAGGGCAGCTTCTTCGACCGGGTGCCCGGCGATGGCGATCTCTACCTGCTGGCGCGCTGCCTGCACAACTGGAGCGACGACAAGGCCGTCGCCATCCTGCGGACCGTACGCGAGGCGATGCGACCCGGAGCGCGCCTGGTGGTGCTCGAGAAGGTGGTCCCGGACGGCCCCGGACCGAGCCAGGCCAAGATCTTCGATCTGCTCATGCTGGCCATGGTGGAGGGACGCAACCGGACCGACGGGGAGTACCGGGAGCTGATCGGCCGCAGCGGCTTCGATGTGGTGGCCGTACACCCCGCGTCCCGGCACGATCCGCGGGCCGAGAGCGCGATCGAGGCCGTCGCGGCGTGAGACCCGCAGCAGTCGCTGTTCTGCACGCGTTGCGCCGGCCGGCTGGGGCTGGTGACGGCCGAGCTGCACGCGGATCGCGGGTTGCCCGGTCGTCGTTGCGGTTCGGGCACTCAGCACGGTCCTCAGATGATCAGTCGAACGGGGTCCGCTCGACGAAACGATGGGATGACTCATGCCGGAGATCAACGCTGTGCCCGATGCCGGACGAGCGGCACTGTCCGACGCGATCCGCAATGCCGCTGTCCGCGCGGCAGCGGTGATCCGGGCCGCACACTCTCCAGACGCCGCAGTTCCCGGGCTGAGCTGGACCGCCGGTGAGACCGCGGCGCACCTGGTGAACGAGTTCGTCAACTACACCGCGTACGCGCAGGCACGGAACAACCCCGTCGGAGGCGACCACCCGTCGCGGCGCAACGCCGAGGCGAACGCCGCGCAGTTGCGTACCGATCCCGATCGTGACCTCGCCTCGCTGGCCGATCGGCTGCTGCCGGCGGTGACGGGATTCCTGGCCGTGGAACCGCCGGCGCAACCGCTGGTCGTCAGCAACGGCCTCGCGTTGAGCTGGTGGACGATGGGCTCGGCGCTGCTCGGCGAACTGGTCGTGCACGGGCTGGACATCGCGCGGGCGGGCGGACAGCCGTGGCGCATCGACCGGTCGGACGCGCTGCTGGTGCTCGACGGCGTACTGACGATGATGCCGCGATACCTCAACCGGAAACGCGCTGCGAACGTCCGCGCGAGTATCGAGATCAGGCTGCGTGGCGGCCCGCGCTATCTGGTGGAGATCGACCACGGGACCGCGGTGATCGGCAGGTCGACCGCGCAGGCCAGGCCGGACTGCTGGGTCTCCGCCGACCCCGCCGCGTTCCTCGAGGTCGGCTTCGGTCGCACCGGCCAGTGGAGCCAGATCGCCCGCGGCAGACTGCTGGCCGGCGGTCGCAAGCCCTGGCTCGCCACCGCCGTCGGCACCGTGTTCACCAGACCCTGAGCACCCGCGCCGGTCACCAGCACCACGATTGATCGATCAGCAGGGGCTCACCAGCCTGGCACCACCCCACCCGGGCACGGCAGACGCCTGCGGCCACCCAGCGGCATGACCTGCACGAAAAGGCCGGCCATTGCGCGGACCGTCCGCCGTTTTGACCGCTTGACGGCGATTGCCCGCCCGCTGGAACTTTCGGGCCGTGGCGACCGACCAACGAGCAGAAGCAACCATCGGAGGACGAACTGATGCGTACTACCGGCCCTTTCGGCTCACCGCGACGCTCGATCGTCGCCCTGGCTGCCGCTGGCGAAGCGTCGATGACTGAACCGCTCCCGTGCGGTCGTGTCACTTCATTGATTCAGAGGTCAAGGTCAACACGTGTCCGACACAGATTCCCGGCAGCTCGCCTCCGACGATCCCGATAACACCCGGGCCACCTTCGAGGCGCCGGCGACGTCCGTGGGACAGTCCCGAAACGCGCACCGCGCGACACCCGGGGCGTACCCCTGGTTGGGCCCTGCCGCCGTCGGTGCCGGTGGCCTCGCTCTGCTGCTGCTCGGCCTGCGGGTCGGCGGTGCCCTCACCGCCGCGATACCCGGCCTGCCGGACGCGGGACCGGCAACGACGTGGGCTCTGCCGGTCATCCGGCTGCTCTCGAACGGCCTCGGCACCCTCACCGTCGGCATGGCGGTGGCCGCTGCGTTTCTGCTGCCCGGCGACGGACGCAGCGTCTCGCCCCACGGCTACCTGCTCCTGCGGCGAGCGAGCCTCGCCGCGCTCGGATGGACGATCGCGGCACTGACGCTGACTGTACTGACGGTCTCCGACCTGCTCGGGCAACCTCTGGGGACGCTCAAGCCCGCGACCGTGGTCAGTTTCGCCACCACGATCCCGCAAGGCCAGTCACTGATGTTGCAGGCCGGGCTCGCTCTGACCGTGGCGCTGCTGGCACGCGTCGGGGTGTCCCGAGGGCTCGCCGCGACGGTCTCGATCCTGGCGCTGGTCGCCGTGCTTCCGCCGGCTTTCACCGGTCACGCCGCCGGAGCGGGAAATCATCAGGTCGCAGTGACCAGCCTGGCCCTGCACGTCCTTGCCGCCGCAGTGTGGGTCGGTGGGCTCGTCGCCCTGCTGATGGTGCGGCGCAGCCGCCTGTTGGTCGAGGCCGCCGCCCGGTACAGCCGCCTCGCCCTGGGCTGCTTCGTGGCCGTAACGGTGAGCGGGCTGGCCAACGCCGCCGTCCGCCTCGGCACGATCGACCAACTCTGCCAGTCCCGCTACGGCTGGCTGATCCTCGGCAAGGTCGCCGCCCTGCTGATCCTCGGTGCGCTCGGCGCGGTACACCGCTCCCGCACCCTGCCGGCGATGCGCACCGGAAGGCGGTGGGCGTTCGGCCGACTGGCCACCGGGGAGCTGATCGTGTTCGCCGCCACCGTGGGGCTGGCAGTGGCGCTCTCGCGCAGCCCCACCCCCGTCGCCGAAGCCGGCATCGACTTCGACCCGATCACCGAACTGCTCGGCTTCCCGATGCCCGCGGCGCCCAGCGCGGGACGCCTCCTCGGACAGCCACTGCCGGACATGTTCTTCCTGACCCTCTGTGTCCTCGGCATCGGCGGGTACCTGGCCGGCGTACGACGGATGCACGTCGCGGGCCACGGGTGGCCCGTCGCCCGGACGGCGAGCTGGCTCGGCGGCATCCTGCTGCTGGCGGCGGCCACCGACCTCGGCGTCGCCCGCTACGCCTACGTGCTGTTCAGCGCCCACATGGCCCAGCACATGGTGCTGTCGATGCTGGTGCCGATCCTGCTGGTCGGCGGCGCCCCGGTCACCCTCGCCCTACGCGCCCTGCGCCGACCAGCCGACCCGCGGGTACGTGGTGCCCGGGAGTGGCTGCTGATCCTGATCCACAGCCGCGTCACGAGAGTGCTCACGCACCCGCTCGTCGCGCTCGGCATCTACACCGCCAGCCTGTTCGGCCTCTACTTCAGCAACCTGCTCGGGGTGCTGATGCGCTCCCACCTCGGACACCTCGCGATGCTCGCCCACTTCGTCGTCGCCGGCTATCTGCTGTTCTGGATGCTCATCGGCGTCGACCCCGGCAGCCGACGCCTCCCCCATCCGCTGCTGGTGATCATCCATCTGGCGTCGATGATGGCGCACGGCTTCTTCGGCTTGATCCTCATGCAGACCACCACCCTCATCGCCCCCGACTGGTATGTCGCTGTGCACCCCGCCTGGGCATCGTCGCTGCTGACCGACCAGAAGCTCGGCGCCGGCATCGCCTGGGCGTTCGGCGAACTGCCCGCAGTCGTCGTCATGATCGTCCTCATTCGGCAGTGGATCCGCGCCGATCAACGCGAGCAGGCCCGCCTGGACCGGGCCGCCGACCGGGCCGACGCCACCGGCGGGGAGGACGACCTCGCCCGCTACAACGCGTTCCTCTCCGCGGCAGGGCAGGCCGACAGCGGTCCACGGCGCACGACCAGGCCCGACCAGCGCTGACCCCGGTACCCATCCTGGTCCGCCACATTCCCTGGAACCGCAGGGCCCGTTCGGCCGACTACCTCACGAGGCCGGAGCTGAAGCGACGAACCACCGGGCGACCATGCCAGCAGGAGGAACACCCCCTGGGTGCTTCTCGCCAATTCCGATCGGACGACCATGTCTCTCACCGAACTGTCCGGCGCGCCGATGCCGGAACCCACCACAGACGCCGAAACACCAGTTCGACCGGCCCGGCGTACGTCGCCGTTCGGCGCGCTGCTGCTCCGGCTGCACTTCTACGCCGGCATCCTCGTCGCCCCCTTCCTCGTGGTCGCCGCACTGACGGGGCTGGCCTACACCACCACCCCGCAGCTGGACCAGATCCTCTACGGCGACCAACTGACCGTCGCCCAGGTGGGCGACCGTCCGCTGCCGCTTGCGGAGCAGATCGGAGCGGCGCGCAACGCGCATCCCGACGGCAGCATCGCCATCGTGCAGCCCGGCGCCGGTGACCAGAGCACCCGTGTGACGTTCTCCCTGCCGGAGCTCGGCGAGAAGCAGCACACCGTCTACGTCGACCCGTACACGGCGCAGGTCAAGGGCCAACTGACCACGTGGTTCGGTTCCACCCCGGCCACCACCTGGCTGGACGACCTGCACCGCAACCTGCACCTGGGCGTGGTGGGTCGGCACTACTCCGAACTGGCCGCGAGCTGGCTGTGGGTGATCGCGCTCGGCGGCGTCATCCTCTGGTGGCGCCGCCGCAGCGCCAACCGGGCCACCGCCCGACACCTGCTCGTGCCGGACCTGTCCGCCGGCAAGGGCGTCCGTCGCACCCGGGGTTGGCACGCCACCACCGGCATCTGGCTCACCGTCGGCCTGCTGTTCCTCTCGGCCACCGGACTGACCTGGTCCCGCTACGCCGGGGCGAACTTCGGCGCCGGCCTCGACGCGCTCCAGGCCCGCGCTCCGGAAATCTCCACCAGCCTCACCACCGATCCGGCCGTACCAGCCGAGACCGAAGGCGGCCACGAGCACGGTGCCACCGCAGCGGGCGGAGTCGTGGTGTCGGCAACCTTCGACCAGGTGTCGACGGCCGCCCGCGCCGCGGGTCTCTCCGGCCCGGTCGAGATCGCCCCGGCGGTGGAGCCGGGCTCCGCCTGGACCGTTACGCAGGTCGACAACACCTGGCCCATCGCCAAGGACCGGGTCGCCGTCGACCCCGCCACGGGTACGATCACCGCCCGCAGCGACTTCGCCGACTGGCCCCTGCTGGCCCAACTCAGCGGCCTCGGCATCCAGGCCCACATGGGCATCCTCTTCGGACCGGTCAACCAGATCCTGCTCGCCGCGCTCGCCCTCGGGCTGCTCTGCGTCATCGTCTGGGGCTACCGCATGTGGTGGCAACGCCGACCCACCCGCACCAACCGGCGCGCCCTCACCGGCACCCAACCGGCCCGCGGCGGCGTCCGGAGCCTGCCCCTCTGGTCACTGCTGATCGGCGTACCAGTGATCGCGGCGATCGGTTGGGCGCTGCCGCTGTTCGGGCTCACCCTGCTGGCGTTCCTCGTCATCGACGTCGTAGCGGGCGCGGTGTCGCGGCGGCGGCGTCCCGCTGCGGTCCCCACCTCCCCCGCGCCAGCCGGCAGCTGACGCACCGGCGGGGTTCGGCCGCTCGTCCGGCGGATGGGCGGCCGAACCCCGCGCGTGCGGCGTCGGGTATCCGCGCAGACGCCCGAGATGTCCAGAGGGGTACCTTGCGGAACAGCTCTCCGACGGTGGAGGCATCGCCGTTGTCCGCGGCAACTCGAACCCCCGCCCTGCTACCTCCGCCGGGTCCGAAACGACAAGCGCGCCCTGTCGCAGCCCTGGGCGGGAAGAGCTACGTGACGCGGTAGGCGGTGTAGCGCACCCGGTCGGCCTCGCGGATCGCCGACGCCACGAAAACGGACTGCTCCAGGACGGCCAGCGCGGGCATCGACGTCTCCAGTCGTACGCCCAGGCGGAAGTAGTACTCGGACACCTCGACGGCGTCGCCGCGCAGCAACGCCTCGAGGATCTCCGGGCGGCCGCTGCGGACGCCGAACGTACGTAGGTAGACGTGACCGCCGGCGGCGGTTCGCGCCGAGTAGCGCGTGTCGATCTCGATCGCGCCGTCGGGGCGGACCACCTGCCAGTCGGCGCCGCCGGGCAGGATGTCGGCCTCGAAGAGACCGGTGATCCGGCCGCCGACAACAGGCACCACGCGACGGTGACCGGCACGGGTCAGCCCGTGGTCCTCCAGCGCGCCCAGCCGCACCTCCACCTCGAACGCGGCCTCCAGCCCGGGAACCGGCGGGGCGGTCACCGCGTCCCGACCGGCGGGTCGGCGCGTACTCATGGAGTGTCCTTGGCGTGCGCGAGGGCGTCGCGGAGGCGTTCCAGCGCGGGCACCGCGGCGGCGAGGGCCGCGCGGTCCGCCGCCGGCAGGGTCGCCGCGGCGCGGGCGACCAGGTCTCCGCTCGCGAGGTCGAAGCGGTCGAACAGGTCGAGGGCCTTCGCTGTGGCGAGGACGTCGACGTGGCGGTGGTTGCCGGGACGGGGGCGGCGCTCGACGAGACCGTTGCCCTCCATCGCGGTGAGCAGGTTGCTGATCGTGGATCGGCTCAGGCGCAGCCGCTCGGCCAGCTCACCGGGGCCGGCCACGGTGCCCCGGGGCAGGGCCCGCACGATCTCGATCTGCGCGTCCGGGATCTCCGGCAGGTGCTCGGCGGCCCGGGCTGCGGCGAGCAGCGTGCGGCGCAGCGGTGAGATCACCGACGCCAGTCGCACCGCGTCCAGTTCGGGCGGCTCCGGGCCGGTCACGGCAGCACGCCCGGGAAGGCCATCGGCGTCAGGGAGGCCCGTTCGTTGAGGTCGGCGGGTAGGAAACCGGCCGCCTTCTTGTAGCCGGTGGCGATAGCGGTGAGCTCCTGCGGCGGGATGACGTCGTGGATGTGCGTGAACCCGTCCGGCGCGCGCTCGTGGGCGAGCACCATCACCTGTTCCGGGCCCTGCCGCCGGTTGCTCAGCACGAGCGCCGTGGTCGCGGGCCGCCGGTCCGCCTCGTAGGCGTCGAGCGCCGCCCGGACCGTCGGCGCGGTGGCGAGGTGGAAGGCGAGGGTACGTGCGTCCAGGATCGCCTGCGACGCCCCGTTGGAGCCGTTCGGATACATCGGGTGGGCCGCGTCGCCGAGCAGCGTGGTGTTGCCGTGGGTCCACGTGTCGATCGGATCGCGGTCCACCATGGGGTATTCGAGGATCTCGTCGGCCGCGGCCAGCAGTTCCGGCACGTTGAGCCACGCGAAACGCCAGTCCGCGAAGAGCGCGACGACCGGCGCGGGGTCGACCGTCCGGTTCCAGTCCGCGTTGGGCCCGGCGAAACCGGGCCCGCGCCGCTCGGCGACGACGTTGATGAGCCCGGCGCCTATCGGGTACGCCACGAACTTCTGGTCCGCGTCCCCAGCCATGATCATGGTTCGCCCGTCCAGGAATCCGGGTGCCCGTGCCGTCCCCCGCCACAGTGTCAGCCCGTTCCACAGTGGCGCCCCCTCGCCGGGCCGATGGTGGCGGCGCAGCGCGGAGTGGATGCCGTCCGCTCCGACGATCAGATCGCCAGCGACGCCCACCTCCCCCGTCGCCGTCTCGAAGTGCGCGACGCCGTCGCGGACGCCGACGAGCCGGTGCCCGGTGCGCACCGCGTCGGCGCCCAGCCGTTCCCGCACCACGTCGAGCAGTTCCAGCTGGAACCGGCCGCGGTGCACGGAAAGCTGCGGCCAGCGATATCCGGCGTCCAGTCCGCGTGGCTCGCTCCAGATCTGCTGACCGTAGCGGTTGTAGTAGGCAAGCGTGCCGGGTGCGGCGCCCAGCCTTTCCATGCGTTCCCCGAGACCCAATTCGGTCAGCTCGCGGACGGCGTGCGGGAGCAGATTGATTCCGACGCCGAGTGGGCGCAGCGCGGCGGCGCGCTCGTAGACGGTGATTTCACGGAAGCCAGCCCGGTGCAGGCTGAGAGCGGTGGTGAGGCCGCCGATACCCGCGCCCACGATCACGATTGCCACGTCGTCGCCCTCTCCGCCCCGCGCCACCAACCGCACAGTTTGGTCACAAAATCGTCGACCGTCAAGACGTGTTCTCATCGCCCTCGGGCCACTCGCACCGCTATGCGATTCGCCCTTTGGAATTCTTGACAATCAATCGCTTCTGCATGACGCTGATCGACGCGGTCGGATGCATTCGGCACTCCGTCGACCCCACTCCTCAGGCTGCACACGCGCTGCGCACGGAAGGGCCCGTCCATGAAGAAGGTCACCGCCCTCGCTGTTCTCGCCGGCGTCGTGATCGCCCTGACCGGCTGCACGGATTCCGATGCCACCGATCCGTCCCCCGGGGCGAGCGGCGACCTGCGGAAGGTCCGCGTGGCGGCGCTGCCGATCAGCGAGACCGCCGCGTTGTGGGGCGGCATCAAGGCGGGCATCTTCCGGGAGCAGGGGCTCGACGTGGAGGTGGTGCCCGCACAGGGCGGCGCCCAGGCCATCCCGGCCATGATCAACGGCGACATCGACTTCGCCATCGGCCAGCCGTTCGGCCCGTTCCGCGCCGATCTGCAGAACCTCGGCGTGGTGATCATCGGAAACTACGCGTCGTCCTACGCCGACGGCGACGACATCAACGCCGTGCTGGCGTCCGCGAAGTCCGGTATCACCCGGCCGGCCCAGCTCGCCGGACGCAAGGTGTCGGTGAACAGCCTGGGCGCCGCCGGCGACGTCACGATCATGGCGGCGGTCGAGAAGGACGGCGGCGATCCCACCAAGATCAAGTTCGTCGAAGTGGCCTTTCCGGACGCACCGGCCCAGCTCGCCGCCGGCAACATCGACGCCGCCTGGGTGACCGAGCCGTTCATCACCCAGATGCGTAAGCGTGGTGACGTTCTCGTGGTCGCTCCCTACCAGGCCACCGTTCCCGGACTCACCACCCTGACCACGATCACGTCGAGCAAGCTGAAGGACTCCGACGCCACGCTGGTGGCGGACTTCTCGTCGGCGATGAAGAAGACGCTCACCTGGGCCAAGGTTCCGGCGAACGAGAAGGACCTCCGCCAGGCCATCAAGGACAACCTCGAACTGCCGGAGCCGGTGGCCGACTCGGTACGGCTCCCGGCGTTCGGGTGGGAGCTCGACCGGACCGGCCTGGAGCAACTGGCGACGCTGGCCCAGAAGTACCGCGTCCTCGACCGGCGACCCGACTTCGACCGCCTCATTCAGCAGCAGTAGCCGGCCGATGCGCAAGGTCCTGCTGGGCGCCGTGGGTCTGCTGGGGTTCCTCGTCGTCTGGCAACTGATCCCGGCTCTGGGGCTGGTCGACCGGCACGACCTGCCGTACGCGACGGACGTGTTCGGGTGGCTGCTCCACGAGGTCCGCGACCTGGCGTTCTGGCGGCGGCTCCGGCTCACCATGACGTCGTGGGCGATCGGCCTGACGGTGGCGACGCTCGCGGCGGTCGCGCTGGGGACCGTGGTCGGGCTGGTGCCGTTCCTGCGTCGCGCCACGCACACGACAGTCGAGTTCCTGCGGCCGGTGCCGTCGGTCGCGCTGATCCCCCTCGCCGTGCTGATGTTCGGCCTGCAGATGCGCGCCGCACTCGTCATCATCGTCTACGCGGCGTTCTGGCAGGTGTTCGTGCAGGTGATCTACGGCGTCGCCGACGTCGACACGGTCGCCCGGGACACCGCGCGGAGCTTCGGCCTCACCCGCTACGAGCGGCTGCGGTATCTCGTCCTTCCGACCGCTCTGCCGTACCTGATGACCGGCCTGCGCCTCGCCGCGGCGGTCGCGCTCATCCTGGCCGTCACCGCGGAGATGGTGATCGGTAACCCCGGCCTCGGACGCATGATCGAGCTGTCGCGTTCCACCGGGGACGCCGTCGGCCTGTACGGCCTCGTCGTGGTCACCGGGCTCCTCGGCGTGGTGGTGAACGTCGTGTTCCGCTTCGCCGAACGCCGCTCGTTGGCCTGGCACCAGTCGGTGCTCGCGGACGAGGCAACCCGATGACCGCCCTCGGTGCGGGCAGGACCGCCCCTCGCGGCCTCGGCGTCCGGGTCGCCGAGGACGTCCTGTACGCGGTCGGGCTTCCCATCCTGGCCGTGGGGCTCTGGGCCGTCTGGTCCACCCGGTCGGCCAACCGGTTCCTCGTCGGCCCCCGCCCGCTCCTCGACGCGTTCCGGCAGACCTGGATCGGCCCGGCGTTCGTCGACGACGTGCTGCCGAGCGTGTACCGGCTGCTGGCCGGCCTGTTCGCGTCGATCATGCTCGGCGTCGCCGTCGGCGTCCTCATCGGCCGGTTCCGCCCGCTACGCGAGATCCTCGAACCGCTGCTGGAGTTCTTCCGCGCGATTCCGCCACCGGTGCTGATTCCGGTCGCGATGCTCCTGCTCGGCATCACCGACACCATGAAGGTCGTCGTCATCTCCTCCGGCGCGATCTGGCCGATCCTGCTGAACACGATCGAGGGCGTCCGGGCGACCGACAGCGTGATGCTGGAGACCGCCGACTCGTACCGGATCTCCCGGTGGGAACGGGTGTGGCTGTTGATCCTCCCGGCGGCGAGTCCGCGCATCATGACCGGCGTACGGCAGGCACTCTCGGTGGCCCTGATCCTCATGGTCATCTCGGAGATGTTCGCGTCCTCGGCCGGCCTCGGCTACCGGATCGCCTACTTCCAGCGGAACTACCTCATCGCCGAGATGTGGAGCGGCATCCTCCTGCTCGGCCTCATCGGCGTCCTCCTCGCCGTGGCCTTCGGCGTTGTCGAACGCCGCGTCCTGCGCTGGTACCACGGAATGAGGGAGGTCACCCGTGCCTGACGCACGTCCGCTGCTGCGGGTCGAGCACCTGCGCAAGGTCTACGCCTCCGGCCGGGGCGAGGTCGAGGCGATCGGGGATCTTAGTTTCACCATGATGCCCGGCGAACTGCTGTGCGTCGTCGGCCCGTCGGGCTGCGGAAAGACCACCCTGCTGAAATGCCTCGCCGGACTGCTCGGGCCCACCAGCGGCGTCGTCACGATGGAGGGATCTCCGGTGACGGGCCCGAGCCCGGCGATGGCAGTGGTGTTCCAGGAGTACGGCCGCAGCCTCTATCCCTGGCTGACGGTCCGGGGCAATGTGGAGCTTCCCCTTCGACACAAGAAGCTCTCCCGCGCCGAACGCGACCGGCGGGTCGCCGACGCCCTCGACGCGGTCGGACTGCCGCAGTCGGCACGCAGCCATCCGTGGCAGCTCTCCGGCGGGATGCAGCAACGGGTGGCCATCGCGCGCGCCATCGCGTACCGGCCCGAAGTGTTGATCATGGATGAGCCGTTCGCGGCGGTGGACGCGCAGACCCGCGCGGACCTGGAGGACCTCGTACGCGACCTGCACCTGAACCGCGGTATCTCCACTGTCTTCGTGACGCACGACATCGACGAGTCCGTGTATCTGGGCCAGCGCGTGCTCGTCCTGTCCCACTCGCCGACCCGGGTGCAGGAAGACCTCGTGATCGACCTCCCGTCAGAGCGCGATCAGCTCACCACCCGGGCGCTGCCCCGGTTCACCGAGCTGCGGACCCACGTCTACGCGCAGATCCAGCGGGCCAAGCGTGCGCCGGCCTCGGCGCCCCACCCGGCATCGTGACGCGCCTCGCCGACCCCGGCAAGGCCCGTAGCCGCCGGCACGCGACCGGGCCGCCCGGGGCCAGTGCGGTGGATGTTCGCCCGGCCGGAGATGGCCGTCTCCCGTCCGGCAGGCCCGTGGCGGGCCCGCCGGACGGGAGATCACCGAAATTACGCGCGGCCGACCAGCGTGATGAACTGGTCTGCGGCCGACCCCGAGGAGGTTGGGTTCTGGCTGGTGACCATCAGCCCTTCCAGACCGTCTTCAGATTGCAGAACTCTCTGATGCCTGCGTAGGTGAGTTCCCGCCCGTACCCCGAGTTCTTGACACCGCCGAATGGCAACTCGGGGAAGGATTCGGTCATGCCGTTGAGAAACACCATGCCGGCGTCCAGGTTGTGGACGAACCACTGCTGCTCCTCGGCATCGCCGGACCACACCGCCGAACTGAGACCGAACGTGGTCTGGTTGGCAATCCGGGCGGCCTCCGCCCGATCGGCCACCCGGTACACCGACGCGACCGGGCCGAACGCCTCCTCGGAGACGATCCGCATGTCGTCGGTGAGACCGGCCAGCACGGTGGGCGGGTAGTACCAGCCGGGCCCGGGCGGCACGGAGCCGCCGACGAGCACCTCCGCGCCCTTGGCGACCGCGTCGTCGACCAGCTCGCCGAGGTCGTGGCGCCCCGCCTCGGTGGCCAGCGGGCCGACGTCCGTACCGTCGTCCATCGGATCGCCGACGACCAACTTGCCCATCTTGGCCACGAACTGGCGGACGAACTCGTCGTAGACGTCGTCGTGCACGATGAAACGCTTGGCCGCGACGCACGACTGACCGTTGTTCTGCACACGGGCCCGCACGGCGGTCGTCGAGGCCACGTCCAGGTCGGCGCTCGGCATCACGATGAACGGGTCGGAGCCACCCAGCTCCAGCACCGTCCGCTTGAGATGCTGTCCCGCGATCGCGGCGACCGACCGGCCGGCCGGCTCCGACCCGGTCAGGGTGACCGCCCGGACCCGGTCGTCCGTGATGACCGGCTCGATGTCCTTCGAGGAGATCAGCAGGGTCCGGAAGGAACCGGACGGGAAGCCACCCTTCTCGAAGAGCGTGTCGAGGTAGAGCGCGGCCTGGGGGACGTTGGAGGCGTGCTTGAGCAGCCCCGCGTTGCCCGCCATGAGCGCGGGCGCGGCGAAGCGCATCACCTGCCACAGGGGGAAGTTCCACGGCATCACGGCAAGTACCACGCCGAGCGGCTGCCAGACCGTCCAGGCCTGGCTGGCGTGCACGGCTCCCGGGTCGTCCAGCGGCTCGGCGGCGAGGAACTTCTCCGCGTTCCGTGCGTAGAACCGCATGCCGTGCACGCATTTGTTGGCCTCGGCGACGGCCTGCGACAGTGGCTTGCCCATCTCCAGGGTGAGCATGCGGGCCACGTCCGAGATCTCGGACTCGAGCACGTCGGCCGCGGCGTTCATCCAGGTCGCCCGCTGCGCGAAGCTGGTGGAGCGCAGCGTTGCCGCCGCGTCGGCGGCCTGGGCGATCCGCCGCAGCACCTCCTCGCGCGGGTGCGCCTCGAAGGTCCGCACGGTCTCGCCGGTAGCCGGGTTGATGGTTGCGATCGGCATCGGGGTCCCCTAGTCGAAAACGACGACCTGGCGGCCGACCACGTCTCCGCGGCCCAGCGCCTCCAGGTTCTCGTTGATGTCGTCGAGCTTCACCGTGGTGATGGTGTGCTTGATCCGGCCGGCCGCACCGAGCGCGAGGACCTCGGTAAGGTCATTGTAATTACCCCAGAATGATCCGAAGTAGGACAGCTCGGTCCCGACGATCACATTCAATGGCACCTCGACCTTGGTGCCCATCAGGCCGACCGAGGCGACCGCGCCCTCCGGTGCGAGGATCGAGAAGTCGAGGGCGATCGACTCCTTGGCACCGGCGCAGTCCAGGATGGCGTCGACCGTCCGGCGACCGGTCGCCGCCTCGATCTCGTCCTGCACCTGCTCGGCCGTCTTGTCGCGGGTGTTGACGGTGTGGTCGGCCCCGTTTTCCCGGGCCACCGTGAGCTTGTCGTCGGTGCGGGAGAAGGCGACCACCGTCGCGCCAGCACCGAGCAGTTTGGCGTACTGGACGGCGTAACTGCCGAGCCCGCCGATGCCGGCCACCACCACTGTCCGGCCCGGACCCAGCTTCCCGGCCGCCGCCAGCTTCTTGATCCCACGGTACGGAGTCAGGCCGGCGTCGGTCAGCGGCGCGAAGTTCTCCGGCTTCTGGTCACCGGGGTCCACCGTGATCAGGTGGCGGTACGGCACTGCGACGTACTCGGCGAAGCCGCCGGGCGGGCCGAACCCGGGCCACGAGCCGGTCCCACTGCAGAGCTGCTCGTTGCCCTCGTGGCACTGCCGGCAGGTGCCGTCACCCCAACCCGGGTTCACCACGACCAGATCGCCGTCGGACAGCCCGGCCGATCCCGGCACGGCGGAACCCACCCCGGCCACGTGTCCGGCGATCTCGTGTCCCGGGATGGCCGGGAACTCCATCGGCGCGGCCGTCTTGAAGTAACCATGGATGAGCTGGTAATCGCTGCGGCACATACCCGTAGCGGCAACCTTCACCAGAACCTCGTCGGCACTGATGTCCGGTACCGGGACCTCTTCCAGTCTCCACGGTTCGTTGTAGCCGTACATTCGAGCCGCTCGCATCTTCATCTCGTCCTCCTAGCCTCTGGGATCGGTCCAGCCAGCCGACCGTATGACCGCATAGTGAACGAACAGTGGATAGGTTCCAACGCCAGCGAAGGGCTATGCGCTCGGATGAGAAGTGTCCGCAGGTCGGCGCTCGGAACGGCAGCGAGGCGGTCGACTCCACCCCGCTCCAGTGCGGCCGGTCGCTACCCAATGCCCGCCGCTCAGGGCTAGCCGAGTGGGGCCAGCATCGCGATCCGGCGTACAGATCGCCCAGATCCGCCGACCACTGACTTACCGGAGAATGGACTTCCGCCAGATAACACTGAACGAACGCTGAACGAGCCAATGGGCAACTTCGGAAACAAACAGCAGGTGCCATACGCTCGCGGCCGGGTAGATCGCGGTGGCGGCCACTGGACAGAAACTGGACCAGCGCCGCACGACGCGAACGACATTTCCTTCCCCGGTCACGAGCAGGCTAGCGTCGCCTTCGACAACAGCCGAGGACAGGAAACCCGGATTCGTATGGGCATATCAAAAAATGGTCGAGCAGTGGTGATCGGCGCCTCCCTGGCGGGGCTGCTGGCCGCGCGGGCGCTGCACGAGTCCTTCGAGGACGTCGTCGTGCTCGACCGCGACGTGCTGCCCGAGCGACCGGAGCCACGACGCGGCGTGCCGCAGAGCGGCCACGTGCACGGCCTGCTCGCGCGTGGCCGGCAGGAGATGGACGACCTCTTCGACGGGTTCAGCACCGAGTTGGCGGCACTGGGTGCACCCCCCTTCGATGTGCAGGAGGACATGCGGTGGTGGCTGGGGGGCCGACCGCTCGCCGAGGGACCGTCCGGCATGATCGTGCTGGCCGCGAGCCGTCCCCTCATCGAGTTCGTGATCCGGCGCCGGGTTCAGGGGCTACCCAACGTGGTTGTGCGGCCAGGCCACGCGGTCGACGACCTGCTCTACACGGCCGAGCATGACCAGATCACCGGAGTGACGGCGACCGTCGGAGGTGAGCGGGTCGTCTTCGACGACGTCGATCTGGTGGTCGACGCCAGCGGGCGTGGCTCGCGCAGCCGACACCTGCTGACCGCTCTCGGTTACCCGCAGGTCGAGGAGGAGCGCATCGAGGTACCGACGGTGTACGTGACCCGCCGCTACCGCCGCGACCCGCGACAGCTCGACGGCCGGGCCGGTGCCTCGGTCAACGCCTACCCGGGCAACCTGCACGGCGGTTTCGTCCTCGCTCAGGAAAACGACACCTGGATCGTCAGCATCAGTGACCGCTTCGGCGAAGCGCCGCCGACCGACGACGAGGGCATGCTGGCGTTCGCCGAGACGCTCGACAGCCCGGACGTCGCCACGGTCATGCGCAGCGCGGAACCCCTCGGCGCTCCGGTGAAGATGCGCTACCCGGCCAGCACCAGGCTGCGCTACGACCGCACCGCTCGATTTCCGACGGGTTATCTGGTCACCGGCGACGCGATGTGCTCGTTCAACCCGATCTACGGCCAGGGCATGACGGTGGCCGCTCTGGAGGCGGCCATCCTGCGCCGGCTCCTCAAGGAGGATACCGACGGGTTGGCCGACCGGTTCTTCGCCGAAACCGCGGCCCTCATCGACGTACCGTGGTCGGCGGTCGCCGCGAACGACCTGAGCCTCCCGAAGGCGGTCGGTGACCGGTCCATGCTCGACCGGGAGCGTGGGGCCTACCTGACCCGGCTGCGCTCGGCCGCCACCGAAGACCCGGTGCTGGCCACCGCGTTCCTCCGTGTCACCCACCTCATGGACCCACCGGCGGCGCTCTTCGCACCGGAGGTTGCGGATCGGGTCCCGGCCTGACCGCCCGGGGGCCGCCGAGATCACCGGACGCATCAGCCGGCCGTAACCGCTCCGCAGTGGGATCAATGCCGACTCGTGGCAAACACGCTATGGGTGATGGGAACGCGCCCTTCACTCACCTCGACCGTCAGCTCGGACTCCAGATGATGGTGAGGGGCACGGCGAGGATCGGCCACCAGCGCCAACATGCCCGCTACCAAGAACAAATGCGCTAACAGCTCGGCGAGACCCGTTCCGAGCTGTTAGCCGACGTTCCTCGGTGAATGATGTCTCCTCGGCTCACCGCAGCGGTACACGTTGCCACACGGGGACGCAGGGCCGCACCAAGGCGTAGCTGCACAACGAGGCCAGGCAGCGTGGCGTCAAGGGCCGCTCGCCGATGTCGGAGGAAGCTGGAGAAGGTGCCGCCGAGCGTCGGCGTGGCCGGGATCGACACGACGGGTGCCGGCGCGGCCCCTTCCGTGGCCGGCCCGGTGGAGCAGCTGGCCGCCGACCCGAGGGCGAGCAGCAGCCCGGCGGGCGGGGCGCACAGCCTCGCCGGCCCGGTACCGGGCCGGCGAGAAGGTACGACCGTCACGGCGTCCCGCCGAGTATGGCGACAAGCGCCACGGCGAGCACAGCGGTACGCAGCCGCCCGCGAGCCGGTGTCGGAAATGTTGGCAGGGACATGAGGACTTCTCCGGGGCCGGGCTACTGGTAGACGCGGACGTAGTCGACGAGCATCCGCGCTGGGAACGGCGTGGTGCCGTCCACCGGTCCCGGAAAGTCGCCGCCGACGGCGAGGTTGAGGATGAGGTAGAACGGGTGGTCGAAGACCCACGGCCCACGGGTCGACTCGACAGTGGCCTTGCTGGCGACGAAGACCGTCTGCACGTCGATCTTGAAGGTGATGCCGCGACTGTCCCACTCGGCGGACCAGACGTGGAAGCCGCCGGAGAGGCCCACCCAGCCCGGTGACGGGTACTTCTGGCCGTACCCGTTGCCGCCGTTGTAGGCCGGCGCGTGCAGGGTGGAGTATGCCTCCAGCGTGTTGCGGCCGAGGACCTCCATGATGTCGACCTCCCCGTTGTACGGCCACGGCCGCCCGCTGAGGAAGTCGGCGCCCATCATCCAGAACGCCGGCCAGAGCCCGTTGCCCTTCGGCACCCGGATGCGGGCCTCGATCCGGCCGTACTGCACGCTGAACTTGTTGCCGGTGTTCATTCGGTGCGAGATGTACGAGCGGCCGTTAGAGGCCCGCACTTGTCCGCGCGTACCGATAGATCCAACTCCCGAAGGTAGGCCAGGTTGTCCCGGGTCCGCTGAGCCAGCGGCACGGCGGTGGAGAAGTCCTCGACCGTCACCCACCCGTCGTAGCCGACCCGGCGCAGCGCGCCGAGATAGGCCGCCAGGTCGGCCTGCCCCTCCCGCAACGGCGCCCACTCGGCCGACCAGCGCGGTCCCCCGTCGTCCCGGGTGCCGCTCACCCGCCACGCGACGTTCTTCACGTGCACGTGCGCCAGGTACGGGCCGAGCATCTGAAAACCGGCCAGCGGATCCTCGAAACCCTCGATGGTCAGATTGCCGATGTCGTGGATGACCCCGGCATGCTCCGGCGGCAGGCCGTCGAGCAGCCGCATCGCCGCCGACGCCGAGGCGACGATGGTGCCGTGGTGCAGCTCGACCAGCGCGGTCACCCCGTGCTCCGCCGCCCGACCGGCGATCCACGCCAGGTCCCGGCGGGCGCCGGCCATCAGCTCCCGATAGTCGCCACTGCCCAGTTGCGGCATGGTCACCCGGACCCGTTCCGCGCCCAGCGCGGCGGCCGCGGCCAACACCCGCTCGACGTTGCCGTGGTCGGCCGCCGGCACGTACGCGCCGAGGCCGGACAGCGCCAGCCCGGCCTCGCGGGTGATCGCGGCGATCCGGGTCAGCTCACCCTCCAGCCCGGTCAACGGGATGGTCGCCCGGTTGCCGGCCCAGAACCCGGGCGGTCGAGCCGGTTCCTGGTCGGTGACCCGCCACTCGACACCGTCCCAGCCCTGCGTCGACAACTGCCCGACCGCCTCCTCCGGCGTCCAGTCCGGCGTGGACGCCGTGAACACCGACCACCTCATCGCGCCACCCCCGCCCGCAGGACGGACGACACCGTGGCCGCGGAGCCCTCGACGGCGGCGAGCGCGTCGTCGAAGTCACCGGCGAGCACCGCCGGCACCGACACCGGCCGACGCAGGTGCGCCGAGAGGTAGACCGCCTTGACCACGGCGACATCGAGCAGCGCCTCGACCGCCGTGACCCCCGGCCGCCGGCCGCCGAGGATCGCCTCGACCGTGTCGTGGTACTGCCGCAGGTGTCCGTTCACGAAGGCGTCGTCGGGCTTGGTCGCCCCCCGCAGCTGTGACGGTGGCACGGCGTCGCTGGACCGGTCGGGCCCGTCGGCGTACGCGGACGGGTCCGGGCCGTCGGCGGTGTGCAGGTATTCCAACTGGTCGTCGTGGACCACCGCGGACCCCTGCGAGCCGTGCACCTGCAACCGCACGCCGAGGCCCGGGTACGCCGCGGTGGTGGCGTGCAGCACGGCGAGCGCCCCGTCGGCGAACCGGATCGCCGCCACGGCGACGTCCTCCACCTCGACCCGTTCGTGGGCGAGGACGCCGGTGTAGGCGAACACCTCCTCGGGCCGGCCGAACAGCCACAGCAGCAGGTCCACGGTGTGCACGCCCTGGTTTATGGTGGCGCCGCCGCCATCCTGTTCCCAGGTGCCGCGCCAGCCCGCCGAGTCGTAGTACCGCTGGCCCCGCCACCACGGCACGCTGGCCACCGCCGAGGTGAGCCGCCCCAGGTCGCCGGCGCGCACTCGGGCGGCGACCGCGACGCTCGCCGGGTCGAACCGGTGCTGGCAGACCACCGCGCAGACCTGACCGGCCGCCTCGGCGTCCGTGGCGGCCCGGGCGATCCGGCGGGCCGCCGGCAGGGAGGCATCGAGGGGCTTCTCGACGAGCACGTGCACGCCGGCCGCGAGGGCCTCCTCGGCGAGGTCGGCGTGCGTACCGCTGGGAGTGCAGACCACCACCAGGTCCGCCGCCTCGGCCGCGAGGGCCTCGCCCAACGAGGCGTACCGGGCCGGCGGCGGGCCGCCCTGCTCGCCGATCCACCCGGCGAGCCGGTCGTTGGCCTGCGGGTCCGGGTCGGCGAGCGCGGTGAGGCGCAGTCCGGGGTGCCGCAGGATCGCCCCGGCGTGGGTGCGGGCGATGACCCCGCTGCCCGTGATCACGACGTTGAGAACGGTCATCGAAGATGCACTCCTATCGAGGCGGTGAGGTTCACGAACGCGCGCGCCGCCCGGCCGAACTCGGCAGGGCCGGAGAATCCGCCGAGGTCGTGCTGGCTGGCGAGGTGCGGTTCGAGGGAGGCGAAGCCGGCATAGCCGTCGTCGCGCAACGCGGTGAGCGTCCGCAGCAGCTGGCCGTCGCCGTGGCCGGCGGGCACGACCTCCGCGGTGGCTGCGATAGCGTCCTTGACCTGCAGGTACTCCAGGTGCGGGCGCAGCAGCGCGTACCCGTCGTCGTAGGGCCGCACCCCGACCTGCACGAAGTTCGCGTTGTCCCAGGCGACGCGCAGCGCGGGCGAGTCGACCGACTCGACGAGGTCGGCGATCCGCCGCGGTACATCACCGTAGATGTCCTTCTCGTTCTCGTGCAGCAGCACGACGCCGGAGTCCTCGGCGAGGGCTGCGAAGGCCCGCATCCGCGCCAGCACCGCCGCGCGGACCTCGGCCGGGGCGACCCCGGTCGGGCGGTAGAAGGAGAAGATCCGGACGTACCGGCTGCCCAGCCGGTGCGCGGCCGCCACGGCTGCGCGTAGCCGGTGGAGCTCACCGCCGTCCTCGGTGGTCACGTCGACCTTTCCGACGGGCGACGCGACCGCCGAAACCGCCATGCCGCGCGCGTCGACCGCCTCCGCCAGGGCGTCCAGTTGGGCGTCGCCGAGCTCCACCACGTTGGTGCCCCACGCGCTGCGCACCTCGATGTGCCGGGCACCGAGGGCATTGAGCACCGCGAGTTGCACCGCCGGGTCGGGATCGATCTCGTCGCCGAACCCGGACAGCGTCCACGCCGTCACTTCACACCTCCCGCGGTCAGCCCACTGACGATGTACCGCTGGAAGGCGAGGTAGAGGGCGACCACCGGGGCCGCGCAGACGAGGGCGGCGGCCATCATCTGCCCGTACGGCGGGATCGCCCCGCCCTCCTGCGCCGCGCCGAAGACCTGCAGCACGACCGCCGCGGTGCGGGTGTCCACGTCGGTCATGACCGAGGCGAACAGCACGTCGTTCCAGCCGAGCAGGAACGCGAAGATCGCCGCGACGACCAGGCCCGGCCAGCTCAGCGGGATGACGATACGCAGCATGATCTGCCAGCTCCCGGCACCGTCCACGCGGGCGGCCTCGATCAGCTCGCCGGGCAGCTCCCGCAGGTAGGTCACCATGATCCAGGTGGAGAACGGCAGTCCGAACGTGAGGTAGGTGACGACCAGCGACCACCGGGTGCCGATCGTCGGCACACCGAGGCTGCTGCCGATCGTCGCGAAGAGCACGAAGACCGGCAGGAGCAGCAGCGTGCCGGGGATCGACTGCATGCCCAGCAACGCGCGCAGCACGGTGCGCCGGCCCCGGAACCGATGCCGGACCAGGACGTACGCCGAGAAGACCGCGACCGCCGCGCAGGTCACCGCCACCGTGCCGGCGACGAGCAGGCTGTTCGCGAGCCCCCGGCCGAGCGGAACGGTCGACCAGATCCGGACGTAGTTGTCGACGCTGACCCGCTCCGGCCAGAAGTCACCGCCGGCCACGGCCAGGTCGGTGTTGACCGAGGCGAAGAAGACGTAGCCGACCGGCGCGCCGACGATGGTCAACAGGATCAGCGTCAGGCCGATCTGCAGTGGTCGCGGCAGCAGGCGATGCACGGAGTTCATGCGGCGGCCTCCGGCGCGTCGAGTTTGACGGTGCGCAGATAGACCAGCAGCGGGACCAGGATCAGCACCAACGAGATCACGGCCATCGCCGCGCTCAGCCCGAACCGCAGGTTCTGGAAGCTCTCCACGTACGTCAGCACCGGCAGCACCTCCACGTCGTGCGGGCTCGGGACGCCGAACAGCACGAACGGCAGGGTGAAGCTGTTCACCATGTGCAGCAGGGAAATGATCGCGGCGAGCGCGACCGGGGGGCGCAGCAGCGGGAGGATGACGTGGCGCAGCTTCGCCCACCACTGCGCGCCGTCGAGCGCGGCGGCTTCGTGCAGGCTGTCGTCGATGCTCTGCAGGCCGGCCAGGGCGAGCAGGTAGACCAGCGGCCAGCCCGACCAGGCCTGCACGACGATCAGGGCAAAGTAGCTCTTCGGCCCGTTCAGCCACAGGCCGCCAGCGATGCCCAGGCTCGCCAGGCCCTGGTTGGCGACCCCGTCGGGTTGCAGGATGATCCGCCAGATGGTGCCGACGACGAAGGCGGGCAGCACGTACGGGATGAGGTAGAGGGACCGGATCAGCGACCGCCCGCGGAACGGCAGGTGGGTGGTCAGCGCGGCGGCGACCCCCAGTGGCAACGCGAGCAGCGTCGCGATCACCGCCGCGGAGCCGCTGACCCAGATGGCGTGCGGCAGGCTGGTGCGGCCCACCGCCTCCACGTAGTTGCCGGCGCCGACGAACGGCGCCGACAGCCACTGCCGGAAGGTGTACTGGTCGAGGTCGAGCAGCGACATCACCAGCGCGACGACGAACGGCACGACGATGACGGTCAGGGTGAGCAGGCCGCCGGGCGCGAGTAGCCACACCGCGGCACCGCCGGCGGTCGAGCCGCGACGGCGGCGCGGCGGGGACGGGCGGGCCACCCCGACCCGGCGCGCTTCGCCGGTGCCCGGAGCGTCCGCCGTCGCTGGGTCGGTGACCGTCATCTACTTCGCCTTGTTCAGCGCGGCCTGCGCCTCGGACTGGGCCCGGGTGAGCAGGTCGTTGAGGGACGCGTCGTCGACCTTGCCGGCGGCGAGGTTCGGCACCGACTGGACGACCACGTTGACCAGCGCGAGCTGCACCTTGCTCCACCCGCCGTGGAACGGGGTGCCGTGCGCCTTCGACGCCGAGTCCACGATGGCGGCGAGCGCCGGGTCGGCGACCAGCCGGTTCGCCAGCTCCGCGTTGGTCGGCAACTCGCCGAAGGTCCGGTAGTAGGTCTCCTGCGACTCGGCGGTGGTCAGCATGTTGACCAGGCGCAGCGCCAGGTCCTGGTTCTTGCTGTACTTGGCAATCACCAGGTTGTCACCGGAGAGGATGCTGGTGGCGGCGACGCCGCCCGACGGCAGGCTGGTGGCGCCCGGCGGGACGGTCGGCATGAGGGCGTAGCCGTACTTACCGGCGACCGCGGACTTGTCCAGCGTGACCTTCGAGGTCGCCGAGACCATCGGCAGGAAGGCGGCCTTGCCGGCGCCGAACGCGGCGATGGCCTGGGCGTTCTTCCAGCCGGTCGCCGCCGGGTCGACGACCTTGTCGGTGGCGAGCCAGCCGAGGTACGTCTGGTATGCCTTGACCGTGACCGGATCGGTCAGGCGTGCCTTGCCGTCGGAGATCAGCGGGTTGCCGGCCTGGATGCTCATCGCCCAGATGAACTTCCACGGGTCGAAGCCGTCGCCGTAGGCCACGGCCAGGCCGTACCTGCCGGCCCCGGTCAGCTGTCTGGCCTGCTGCCGCAGGCCGTCCCAGGTGCTGGCCGGCTTGTCGATGCCCGCCGCGGCCAGAAGTTCCTTGTTGTACGCCATGACGAACGGGCGGCTGCTGAAGGGGATGCCGACCTCGTGCGTGGCGTCCGGGCCGGAGATGCCGAGGGTGGCCGGCAGGAACCGGTCCCGGCCGCCGACCTTCGTCCACTGGTCGGCGGTGAGGCCGACGAAGGCGCCGGTGGAGTATGCCGTCGGGGTGAAGGTGGTGCCGAGGGCATAGACGTCCGGCCCCTGCCCGGAGAGCATCGATGTCTGGATCTTGGTGAGTTCGTCGGTGGGGCTGGCGAAGGTCTCGAACGTGACCTTCGCCCCGGCCTGCTGCTGGAACTTCGCCGAGACGTCGGCGAACCACTGCTTCTGCTCCTCGGGATAGATCGAGTTCGCCGCGATGAGCACGTTGAGCGTCCCGCCACCCTCGGCAGAGCTACCGGGATCGCAGGCGGTGACGGGTATGGCGACCGTGACGGCCAGGGCCGCCGCGAGAAGCGCACGGGTGGCGTTCATCTCTGCTCCTTGGGTGGTGGCTGTCCGGAGAAGATTGGTGTGGAGAACACATAGCCAGACGCCCGGGCATTCCCCCGGTTCGATGAGACGTGCGAGGGAACGTAACAACCTTGGAAACCGAATGGCAATCGGTTGCCATTAATTGCCATCGATGCTCTGCTGATTGTATGAACCCCGAAGGCGCGTCCTCCCCCCGTCCGGCGTCACGCCGGGAGGGCCGCGTGACCATCGCCGACATCGCTGCCCTCACCGGCGTTGCCGCCTCCACCGTGTCCCGGGCGCTGAGCCGGCCCGACCGGGTCAACCGGGTCACCCGGGAACGCATCCAGGCCGCCGCCCGCCAGCTGAACTACGTACCCAACACCCAGGCGCGGGCGCTGTCGTCGGGGCGTACCGAAACGGTCGCCCTGCTCGTCTCGGACGCGACGAATCCGTTCTTCTTCGGACTGATCCGCGGCGCGCAGCAACAACTGCGCGCCGCCGGCCACGCCCTGCTGCTGATCGACACCGAGGACTCGGCCGAGCTGGAGAACCACCTGCTGCACAAGGTGCGCCGGTCGATCGACGGGGTGATCCTCGCCGCCTCCCGCCTTCCCGAGCAGACCCTCTCCGACATTGCCGCCGAACTGCCGGTCGTCACCGTCAACCGCAACGTCCCCCGGGTCCGCAGCGTCGTCATCGACAGCCCCGACGGGGTGAGGCAAGCCGTCGAGCACCTGGTCTCGCTGGGCCACCAGGCGATCGCGTACGTCGCCGGACCGTCGTCCTCCTGGGCCGACCAGGCCCGGTGGCGGGCAATGCGGACCGCGATGGCCCGACACGGCCTCACCGCGGCCCGCGTCGGACCGTTCGGCGTGTCCCGCAGCTCCGGGTCGGTCGCCGCGGACGCGCTGCTGAACACCGGCGCCACCGCCGGCGTCACCTTCAACGACCTGCTGGCGATCGGCATCCTGCGGCGGCTGGCCGAACGCGGCGTCGACGTCCCCGGCGAGATCAGTGTGGTGGGCTGCGACGACATCTTCGGTGCCGACTTCTGCAGCCCGCCGCTGACCACCCTGACCGCGCCGATCGAACAGGCCGGCCGGGTGGCGGTGTCGATGCTGCTGGACCACCTTGAGCACCTGGGGGAAACGGCGTCCCGTCAGACCGTGCTGCTGCCCACGCACCTGACCATCCGGCAGTCCAGCGGGCCGGCTCCGCGCCGGTGACCACTCGCCGGGCCGCCTCTTCCTGGCCGACGCTTCGCCAAGTCCCCCTCCGCACCGCATCCGCCGTCCCAGTTCGGTGGCCATGATCGGTCACCAGGACGGGCGCGGAGCAGATTCAGCCGGCGCCTCGGTGGGTCGCTCCGGTCCCGATCGCCCGCAGGTGGGCCAGCCCTTGCGCCCAGGACTGGAGCAGAGTGGTCTCGTGGTAGGCGATGCCATGTTCTGCGCAGAACTGGCGGATCAGTGGTTGGGCGTGGCGCAGGTTGGGTCGGGGCATGCTGGGGAACAAGTGATGTTCGATCTGGTAGTTGAGCCCGCCGAGGACCGCGTCGAGGAGTCGGCCACCACGCACATTGCGGGAGGTGAGGACCTGTCGGCGTAGGTAGTCGAGGTCGTCGGCCTCGGTGAGGATGGGCATTCCCTTGTGGTTGGGCGCGAAGGAACTGCCCAAGTAGAGACCGAACAGGGCCTGGTTGACCAGGATGAACACGATCGCCTGCGGAACGCTCAGAACCAGGAACACGGCCCCGAGGTACGCGGCGAAGTGCAGGACGAGCAGGCCGGCCTCCACCGGTCGGTGCCGGAGCCCAGGACGGCTGATGATCGCCCGGACGCTGGCACCGTGCAGGTGCACACCCTCCCCCAACAGCAGAGGGAAGAACAGTGCCGCCTGGTGCCGGACGAAGAGGGCCCGCAGGCCACGCTGCGTCGCGGCCTGGCCCGGGGTGAACGACAGCGGAGCCACCATGAGATCAGGGTCGCGGCCCTCAGTGTTCGGATGGGCGTGGTGGCGGTTGTGCTTGTCGACCCACCACCCGTAACTGATTCCGGTCAGCAGGTTCGCACAGATGAGGCCGAGCACCTCGTTGGCCCGACGGGACCGGAAGATCTGTCGGTGCCCGGCGTCGTGACCGACGAAGGCGAGTTGCCCAAGGAACATCGCCACGGCGGCTGCGACAGCCGTCTGCCACCACGACGGTCCGAGCCGGACGAACACCACTCCCAGGACCCCGAGACAACCCAGCACAAACGCGATCCGCGTCGCGTAGCGCCAGGGCTGGCGGTCGAGGAGACCCGCCCTCCGGACCAGGCGGGACAGCTCGGCGTACGCACTGCCACGGTCACTGCGGGCGCCAAGATCCGCGTTACTCACTCTCGCCCTCCTGTAGGACGGCCAGTACAGGTCAGGGGTCTGCCAACAGCCGCGAGGGGGCAGGCACGCGACCCCTTCGCCATGCGACGGACATCGAGGTTCCCAGTCTTCCTCACCGCCGCCTCTCGCAGAAGGAAACGGCAACCACGGCGTAAGTACCGGTCACTCTCATGCAAGTCCGCCGATTAGATGCCTGACCTCCGCCAGCCAGTCCGACAATAGGACTACATGGTCAGGCCGGATACAAGGGGTTGTCATGGCGCGAAAGAGGAAGTCCATCACACGGCAAACGCTCATCCTTGCCTTCGCGGCTGGAGCGGTGACCGGAGCGGCGAGCATGCTCACGCTTCGAAGTCGCCGCCAGGATGGTGACTTCCCGGCAGCTGACGTCGCGGGCCAGCTCGACAACAGCTCCGCATCGATGGCCGGCGTGCGTATCGACGCCCCACCGCACCGGCCCCAAAGCGTGCCGACGGCGCAGCGCCAGTGACCCCCGGGCAGCGCCTCGGACCACTCCCTGTTCGACAGAGATGAGAACACTGATGTCAGAGCGATCCAGCGCCGACCCCGGCACCGCGTCCGCAGACGCGCCGGTCGCCGAGCTGGTGCAGCGTGCCACCGATCAGATCACCCGGCTCGTGCGCGACGAGCTCAAGATGGCACGCGCGGAAATGACTGCCAAGGGTAAACGCGCGGGCGTCGGCGCCGGGCTGCTCGGCGGCGGCGCGATGCTCGGAATCTTCGCCGGGGCGACCGCCGTCACCACGCTCGTGCTGACCCTGGCCGCGATCATGCCCGACGCCGTGGCCGCCCTGATCGTCACGGTGGTCCTCGCCATCGCCGCCGCGATCGCGGCCCAACGCGGCAGGAAACAGGTCAGCGCGGCAATGCCGGTCACACCCACAGCAACCAAAGACAGCGTGCGAGCCGACGCCGAGACGATACGTGGCGCAGCGAGTCGGAGACAGCCATGAGCACGCCACTCGAGGGCAGCAACCTGGACCAGACCCGACACGATATCCAGCAGACACGCGCCGAACTCGGCGAAACCATCGCCGCACTAACTGCCAAGACCGACGTCAAGACCCGCGCGCGCACCAAGACGACCTCCGCCGCCGGCAGTCTCCAACAGCGGATCACCCAGGCCGGTCAGTCGGCGAAGACCAGAGCGACACAGCTTGCCCACACACTGAGCCAGAAGGCATCCCAGCGCGCTACCTCGACGAAGCAGGATTCACAGCACATCGTCGGCACGATACGTGGCTCGCTGACAGCCGGCGCGCAGACCACCGGTAAGGCCGAGTCCACCCTGACCACCTCCGCTCGCGCCGCCGCCACCACCAAGATCGGCAGTTTGGTACACGCGAAATCCGTGCCAGTCGTCGCCGCCACCACGACTGCGGCAGCCCTCGTGGTCGTTGCCTACCGACGCCGCTGGTTCCGGTAACCAACTTCAGGCTTCAGCTTCGAAGCGAGCGTTTCGAAGATGTGCGTCTCGGAGTCAAAGGGTCTCAAGCCCGGATTGAATTGTCGCGTGGCAGGCATTCCAACCTCACCCGGATTGACCATGCTTTTCGCTTGTCGCAATCATAATATTGTTCGACCCGTCGACTTGCACGCGCGTTACAGCGATGCTCTTGTCTGCCTTAACGCCGAGCCTGCCATTCGCTTTGACTCGGTGATCAGCTGCAACCTTTTCAGATTGCAGTTGTGTACGAGTACCGGCGTCGCTCCTGCGAGTACATGGCACGTGTGGATGCCGTCGACGGTGAGGTTGTGGAGTCGGCGTTGTTGGGTGAAGGGTCGTACGGCCTCGACCTGCACCAGCGTGCCGGCCGAGGTACGCAGCCACTGACCCGGCTTCAGGTCGGCGGCCTTGACCCATTCCTTGAGGTCAGCCACCCAGAATGGGTGGCCGTCGGTAAATTTTCAGTCGTGCGCCCTGGATGCCTAAAACCAGTTTGCCGATGCCTTCAGTGGAAATACCCAATCGAAACACTGAGGAGCCCACTAGGTACAAAATTGATTCTTGGTCTACAGCAAGAAAGTGTTCACCCTGGCCAAATTCGCCGACAGGGAAGAGTTGACGATCGAACTTCTGCGACAACTCCTCGAACCTGCCCTCTTCGCCGGCGGCTAGCTCCGGATCTATTTCAAACGGCTCCTTCGCAACCGACCGTCCCGGACCCTGCAGATCGACGCGAATTCCACCGAACTCTTCGAGGAAGCGCTCCGCAGCTTCATGCCACATGAAGCCCGGAAGCCTATCCTTATAGCCGGAAATCTCCACCGCCCTATTAGGAAACCATCCAGATCGGCGCAATACAAGCTCTACATCTGGAGCAAATTCCGCCACACTCACCCTCCAGTCGGTGGCTACCAACAGCGCGGCACCTGCGCACATCTCACGCGCTGACCCTGCTCGCACCACCCCCGCTGTCGGCCCGCCCGTAGTTTCCAGACCATAAACAACAGGCGGGCTCTAGGAGATCAGGGTGGACCCGGTGGACTGCGGGGCACTGGTCGAGATCAACGACGCCGATGGACTACGGCAGCAGCTACTGTTCGTCTGCCAGTCATGGATGCTCATGGTCCAAGTGGACTCGCCCTCCGGCAGACCTGGTAACCTTCCCGCGACTTCAAGCACTCTGTGAGCTTCACGGAAGACCGTCGCCGTATCTCCCACCCGTTCGTCGCATGGGGGCATCGGCCGACGAGGTCCGCAAGCTGGTTGCACGCCAGATGCCACCGGACGGGCCACGAGCAGCGGCCCATGAGTGCAGACCAGCGCCCCTCCCGTACTGGGGTGTTGGTGAAAACCGAGACACCAGGGGCCAATTAGTTGATCTTCGTGGGCGGCCGGGTGGCCGGCGGGGGGGGTTGAGCTGATGTCCCGGTAGGGGATCGCTCACCGGGCATCGGTCGAGATGGTCGGCGTGGTCGCTCCACCGGCTTTGCAGGGTCGAGGCAGGCGACTGCTGGTGATCCACTGCGTGAGTCGGGTGCCTGCGCCATACCAGCCCAAGGCTTTGTCGACGCCCGGGATGACCGCGGGCCCGTTACCCCCGGCACGGGGGGTAACGGGCTCATCTGGGAGCTGGTCTACCCGAGACAGACAGCGACGGCCGTAAGGTTTTGAGCCGTGGTTCCCCGGTTGGAGCCTCGTACCGCCCAGCCGTTGCCCGACGCGAACGAGTCAGTGAGGAGGATGTCGAACCCGGATGTCTGTCCGCCTCCTCCGGTGATGATCGTGCCAGCGGGGCAGGTGGCGAAGGAGATATTGTTCGCGCCCGCCAAGACTGTTACGGGAGTCCCTGTCGTTTGAGACAGTGCAGTCATCCCGGACGGCTTCTTACTCGCGGCGGGACTGGTGTCAGCCGCGTTCGCCCCGCTCAGAGGAACGACCAGCAGAAGACTGCTGACCGATAGTGCCGCTGCGCTGCTGATGAACAACTTCTTCTTCTGCACGCCTGGTTCTCCCCATCGATTGCTGAGCACGAGAGACATTCGACCGGACGGTCCGCAGCAGGCTACTAACAGTGAGCGATAAACGGCATTGAGGTATATGAATCTCCAGATAGATCAAAGTTCGATACGTGACCCCGGCCGGCAACAACGACGTGACAGGTCTCGATTTTCCGCCCACTCACCGACTTGGGAACCAGGGCCGGATCAGGCGCCAGCAACAGATTCACCCTGCGGATCTTGCCGGTGACGCATTCGCGCGTGAGGCCATAGGACGGCTCGCGCGGTCTGCCGCTGAGTGTTGCGTAGAACGAGTTCTGGCACATCACAGGTCGGGGTCCGGGTGCTCGGCGCCATCGTGCCCGGCGCCGGCCCGCTGTGCCTGCCCGCACCGCGCACCGCCGCGCTCACCGCGCCCACCGCGCTGCGGCTGATCATGGCCGGCTGAGCGACCGCTCCCGCTCCGGTCAGCCAGCCCCGAAGCAGACGAACGCCGCCGCGGTGGCCCGGGCGGGACCGCCGCCCGCCGCACCGAACGCCCACTGCGCGTCGGCGAGGGCTCGCGCCGGACCGGCACCCGCCCGCATCCGCGCGTGCAGGTCCAGCATCAGTGCCGTGGTGGGCTCGGCCGGCACGGGCAACACGGTCGCGATCAGGCACCGGGTGCCGAGCGCCAGGAGCACCGCGGTGAACCCCATGACCTCGTCGCCGGGGCGTAGCCCGGTCAGGCCGGAGTCACAGGCGGAGAGCACCACGCAGCCGGGCGGCCGGGCGACCGCCTCCCACTCGTGGGCGAACAGCGGCCCGTCGGCCAGTTCCAGGGTGGAGAACTGCGGGTTGTCCGCGCGGAACGTGCCGTGGGCGGCGATGTGCACCAGCCCCGCCCCGTCCAGCGCGGCGGTCAACGCCGCGGCGGTGGCGTCGGGCCCGGTGAGCCGCCGCGCCCCGGGCAGGACCTGGGCGAGCCGGCATACCTCGGTGTGCCCGGCCGGCAGGCGCGGGCCGGCGGCCAGGACCGGCGGCCCGGCCGGCAGCTCCCGCCGATCCGCCCCGAGCCAGGCGGTGGCCGAGGGGGCGACGGTCACCGGACGCCCCGCGCAGGTGGGCAGCGCCGACCAGGGCACCGCGTGCAGCGCCCCGACCGGGACGATCACCAGGGCCCGGTCGGCCAGCCACCGCCGCAGCGGGGCGAACAGCAGCCGGTCCAGGGCCGCCGCCGCGTCGCCGGCCCCCGCCCGCGCCGCGGCCGTGTCGCCGGTGGTGAGCAGCCGGCGCAGGGCGAACCGGTGCCGGCGGGCCAGGTCCGCCGCGGCGGCGAGCGGGCCTAGGTCGTGCAGGCTGGCCCGGCCGTCGCGGACCAGCACCGCCCGGATCCGGTCGCCATGGGCCACCAGCTCGACCAGCACCCGGGAGCCGAGCCGCGCGGCCAGCGCGCCCACCCCGGGCGGGGCCAGCACGGGGCCTCCACCGGGCACCCGCCGGGCCAGGTCCCGGATGCGCTGCTCCAGCCGGGCCTGCCGGCCGCGCAGGGCGGTTGCCGGGCGGCCGGCCAGCACCTCGTCTTCGAGCAGGCCGCTGACCAGTCGAAGCTCAGCGAGCGCCGCCACCAGGTCGGGGTCGGCCGGAGGCCGGGCCGGCCGGGCCCGCAGCGCATTGGCCCGCCACCGCTCCGCCCACGCCAGGACCCGCGCCGGCGCGCCCGCCCGGACCGCAATGTCGAGGCCCTCGGCCGCCAATTCCTGACCGTATGCTCCACTGTGGGCACGCAGCTCCGTGGCGCCGAGCGACATGCGGTGCCGGTCGAGCACGGCCAGCCCGCGGCGCAGCGCCCGGGCGGCCCCGGGTTCGTCCCCGTCGAGCCGGCGCGACAGGGCCAGGGCGTACCAGCCCTGTGCTCGCCGGTCGGCGGTGCCGCGACGGCGGGCCCGGGCGGCCACCGCCAGCAGGTTCCGGGCCCGGCCTGGCCGCCCCAGCGCGGCGGCCACCAGGCCGGCCTCGATCCGGGTGGTCAGCGCCGGACCCGGCCACCCGGTGGCGTCGAGCTGGTCGGCGGTACGCGCCATGGCGGTGAACAGGGGTGCCGAGCGGGTGCCCCGACGGTACTCGGCGCGCAGCTCGACGTGCCGGGCGAAGACGGCCCACGTGCGCCGGCCCTGGCGACGGAACCGGGCCCGGGCCGCGGCGGCGGCCTCGGTCGCGGTGTCCAGGTCCGCGGCGAGCAGCGCCGCACGGGCCCGGGCCAGCAGCGCCTCGGCGAGGTCGGAGGCCATGCCCCGGCGCCGCAGTTCCCGGACGGCCGCCGTCGCGACCACCACCGCCTCGTCGACCAGCGGCACCGACAGCAGCAGCTCAACGCGGTCCAGCAGCAGCGCCGGCCGGGGTACGGCGAGCCGCCGGTACTCCTCGTCGACCGTGGCGAAGCAGCGCAGCGCGCCGGCGATGTCGCCGCGCTGGCCGGCCGCGATGCCGCAGTTCCAACGGGCGTCGGCCGCCGCGAGGTCCAGGCCCAGCCGTTGGAAGGCGGCTGCCGCGCGGGACAGGTCGTCGTCGGTGCCGCCGGCGGCGCCCCGGTGGGCGTTGAGCAGCCCCCGGTTGTTGCGTGCCCGCGCCTCCAGCAACAGATCACCCTCGCGCAGGGCGATGTCGACGGCCAGGCCGTAGTCGCGTACCGCCTCGTCGTAGCGACCTCGGTAGTGCAGCACCACGCCCCGCTGCATCCGGGCGCGCCCCGCATCGGCGCCGACGAGCTGGGGCAGCGCGGCGGTCACCGCGCGCAGCGCCGCAGCGGTGTGGCCGGCGTTGGCCAACACGTAACCCAGGCTCATCCGTGCCAACGCCCGGGTCCGGGGCGTGCCGGCGGCCCGGACCGCGCGGCGCAGGTGGCGCAGGGCGCCGGGCAGGTCGTTGAGCTCTCGCAGGGCCAGACCGACGGCCCGCTCGGCGGTGGAGCGCTCGTCGGCCCCGGCCGTGGGCCCGGCGGCCAGCACCCGCTGGGCGATCGCGATCGCCTCGCGCGGGTAGCGCTGGACGGCGTCCAGCGCCGCCTGGGCCGTGCCGGCACCGGAACCGGTGCTGTCGGGCATGCCCCACAGAGTCCCCGAACTGATGCCCAGCCGTCAATGTCTGTGCGGGCCTGTCGGGAATCTGCACCCACCATTAACGCCATTGACACGCACCTATGCTTTGGAAGAATTGACGACACCCGGGAAACGTGGCCACACCGGCCAGTGGCGGGCGCTTCTGCCGACCGCATGGAGGACCCGTGTCGCCTGACTATCCCGCCGCGCCGCGCCCGGCCGGCCAACTGTCCCGACGGCGACTGCTGGCCGCGTCCGCGCTGGCCGCCGCAGCGTCGTTCGCCGCCGGGTCCCGTGCGGCCCCGGCCCGCGCCGACGGCGCGGACGACGACGCCTACCAGCGCGCCTTCAACGAGGCGCTGGCTGCCGACAAGAACGTCCGCCGGCACACCACACCGGGCCGGGAATTCCTCTACCGGCCACGGCAGCTGCTCGCCGCCGACGCCGACGCCCAGCGGGTCACCGCCTGGCTGCGTGCCCGCGGCCAGGCGGTGGCCGTGGGCGACGGCTTCGCCGGGGTCACCCGGCTGCTCTTCGACCGGGAGACCGACGTTCCCGCGCTCGTGACCAAGCTGCGCGACCCCCAACAGTGGCCGGGGCGGCCGGTGCCGAATGTGCAGCCGCACCACGTGCTGCTGGGCTGCGGCAACATCATGGGCAACCCGGGCAACCCGCCCACGACGGTCGCCGCGTTGCCGCCGCCGGACCCGGCCCGGCTGGGTGAGGGCGCCGGGGTGACCGTCGGGATCTGCGACACCGGCATTTGGCGGCAGGCCGGCGGCTACCACCCACAGTGGCTCGGCGGGGCGTACCTGCCGGAGGTCGACGACGAGGACCCGCTCTACGTGCACACCGACGTACTCGCCCCGCAGGGCGGGCACGGCACCTTCATCGCCGGGGTGGTTAGGCAGGCCGCGCCGGGGGTCCGGGTCGACCCGGAGCAGGCGTTGACCGCCACCGGCCTCGGCGACGAGGCGTCGGTGGTGGCCGCGATGGCCCGGCTGGCGCCGGCGGTGTCCGTGGTCAACCTGTCCCTGAGCGGATTCACCCAGGACGACAAGCCGTCGCTGCCCCTGGCCAACGCCGTGGCCGCGCTACCCGCGACGAACGCCGTGGTCGCAGCGGCGGGCAACGCCGGCACCAACCGGCCGATCTGGCCCGCCGCGCTGGGCCAGGTCGTCGCGGTGGCGGCGGTCAGCCAGGGTTCCGGTGGCGTGGTGCCAGCCACCTACAGCGGGTACGGGCCGTGGATCGACGTCTGCGCGGTCGGCGAGCGCCACAGCACGTACGTCGAGGGGCAGTTGCCGCTGCCGGGCCTGCCGACCCGGGTGTTCCATGGCTTCGCCACCTGGGCCGGTACCTCGTTCGCCACGGCGCACGTCTCCGGTCGGCTCGCCGCCCTGATGACCGCCAGCGGCCTGAGCGCCGACGCGGCCCGGCTGGCGCTGCTCGCGGCGCCGCGCTGGCACCCCGACTACGGCGTGCTCGTCGGATGAGCGAGCGGGCCGCGAGCAGATCAGCAGCACCGTGCGGTGGTCCCGGCCGACGCCGGGTACAGCGTTGCCGCGGCGGGAACGAGCGGCAGCGAGCGACGGAGCAGTGCCGCACCAGCCGGCGGAAGGCGTCGCCGTGACCGACCCGAGCGCAACCGACCTGGTGACCGCCGCGGCGGGCGGGGACGAGTCGGCGTGGGTGGAGCTGGTCCACCGGTACACCCCGCTCGTCTACTCGGTGATCCGGTCGTACGACCTGAGCCGCGCCGACGCCGCCGACGTCAACCAGACCGTCTGGCTGCGTCTCGTCGAGCAGCTGAGCCGGATACGTGACCCGCAGGCTCTCGCCTCCTGGCTGGCGACCACGGCCCGGCGCGAGTGCTACCGGCTGTCCCGCCTCGGCCGTCGCACCCAGCTCTTCGACCCGTACGACGACGCGCTGGACGCGTACCATGGCTTCTCCCGCACGGCGGACGTGGCGGCCCCCGACGAGGAGCTGCTACGCGCGGAGCGGCGGCAGGCACTGCGGGAGGGCTTCGCGCAGCTGCCGCCGCGCTGCCAGAAGCTCCTGGCCCTGTTGACCGCCGACCCGCCAGCCAGCTACCGGGAGATCGCCGAACGGCTGAACGTGCCGGTCGGCAGCATCGGGCCGACCCAGGCCAGATGCCTGCGTCGGCTACGGGACTGCCCGGCGCTCGCCCCGTTTCTCGGAACTGCCGCAACCCGGACGACCGGAGGTGAACGCGATGGAGCCGTTGCCGCCGGCCGATGACGCGGCCCTGACCGCCGAGCTGGGTGCGGCGCTGCGGGAGGCCGGATCGGTCCCTGAGGAGCTCCTGACCGCCGCGCGGGCGGCGTTCGCCTGGCGAAACGTCGACGCGGAGGTGGCGCTCGCCGAGCTGACGTTCGACTCGGCGTGCGACGCGGCGCCCGCGCTGACCCGGTCGGCCGGGTCGACGCGGACGCTGTCGTTCCGCAGTGCCGCGGTGACGCTGGAGATCGAGGTGACCGACGCCGGCATCGTCGGTCAACTCGCCCCGCCCCGAGGGGGGCGGGTGTCCGCCCAGACCGCCTCGGGCACGTACGCGGAGGCGCCGGTCGACGCGGTGGGCTTCTTCTCGCTGGGCGCTCCCCCGCCCGGCCCGGTCCGGCTGCGCGCCCACACCGACGGCTACGCGGTGGCCACCACCTGGGTTTCGCTGCGCTGACCCACCGTCCACCCGGGACGGCAGCGCACCCGGAACGCCCAGAGCGTCCCGGCGAGCGCGCGGCGACGGGGGTCGCGGGCTGCCCAGGCCCACGACCCCCGCTGGTGGCCGTGGTTACTGCTTCCCGACGCTGATCAGGTACTCCACACCACCGAGGTCGGTCCGCTCCGCACCGCTCGTGTCCGGACCGAACTGGGTCACATCGAGCGCGAACTCCTTGTCCGAGGCGACCGCAGCCGCGAAGGCGAGGGAGAACTCGACCCGCTCACCCGGTTCCAGCAACAGGTTGCCGAGACTGGCCTTTGCCGGTTCGACGATCTCCAGCTGGTTCTTGCCGACCTCGCGTATGCCGGTGCCGACCTTGCCGCCGGCCTGCCACCGCTCGAACAGGGTCGGCCCGAGGTCGACGACGACCCGGCCGCCCACGCCCTGGATCGGCTCCCCCGGCTGCGTGAAGACCAGGTCGTTCTTGGTCGCCACCCGGAGCGAGTTGCCGATGGCGAACGGCCGCACGACCGGCGTCCCGCCCGCGACGAGCCGCACCGAGTCGACGTTGCGCCAGGCGATGTTGTTGTTGTTGCGGGTGTTGGTACTGATGTCCGGACCCTCGAAGGTCATCGGATCGGTGGACGACACCCACCTGGCCAGCAGGCAGAAGTGGCCCGGTCCGGGCACCCCGGTCCACGGGATCGTCACGGTCGTGGTGCCGGCGAAGACGGTCACGTTCATCGCGCCGATCTGGGTCCAGTGCGTCGGCCAGACGGCACCGCCACCCGGCGTCGTCCGGTAAACCCGCAGCACGCCGCTGCCGGTGCCGGAACCGTACGGGCCGGGGTTACGCAGCTTGATGAAGATGTAGTTGGTGACGCCGACGATCGGGTTCTGGCTGACGGCGCACTCGACGGCGGTCGGGCAGACCTTGATGTCGGGGCTGGCCCACAGCGGGTTGAACGAGTGGGGTTGGACGCCGACATCGGCGGTGACGTCCCGGATGTAGACGTCGGTGCGGGCCGCCGCAACCTTGTCCTGCCGCGCCTCGACCGGCGCGGCGGCGGCCGTGGTGACCGCCAGCAGTGCGGCCAGCGCCGTGCCACTAAGCACGGCCAGCGCCGAGCGGCGGACGTATCTTCCTACGTTGCCCATGACAGGCTTCTCCCATCGTCGAAGAACCGCCGACCCGCGTTGTCTCCTACCGGGCCGACGCGATGACGTTGTTCAGGAGCGCGACGCGGCGCGGTTGATACGCCCGGCGGGACCCGTCACCGTCAGATGGAGCGAGGAACGACCAATTAGGCGGATATTGATGTTTGCCCCGGCCTGCCCGATGCTGTCGCAGGGTGTCAATATGCTTCGCCGGCACGTCGATGTGGATGACGATGGCCAAGATCAGCGCAGAACTGCTGGCCATCCTCTTGGCCCGCCCCGCACGCACCGAGAGGCTGTTCGACGGGCTCGACGACCCCGCCCCGCTGGCCCGGTCCAAACGGAACGCAACGCCTTCGGCAGCGACTACCGGGGCGTGGCCGCGATCGCCGAGGCCATCAGGCGGAGCACCCACAGTTCGCCGAGGAGCGGTCCTGGTTCTCCCGCGCGGTCCACGGCACCGACGACGCCCGAGACATCGAACTCGGGTACGGTCCGGCGTTCGTCCTCGACCCGGCGGAGGTCGCCCGGCTCGCCGCCGGCCAGACCGACGACGCCGGGTCCGCTGCCGACGACTTGACACAGAGAGGTGCCGTCAGATCCACACTCCCCTACACGCGCCGACGCGGTCGCGATCTATCCCAACATGATGACCAGTCAGAACAATGTTGGGCAGAGCGACGGGTCACGGAACAGGCGGGCGGTGCCCAGAAAAGCCATTGAAGCTCGACGAGCTGCGGCAGGACCTCGCAACCGAGTTCATCCGGTCAGTGAGCGGCTCGCCGTCGGTGGTCGGCAGCACGAAGTGCAGCCGAAAGAGCCGGCATTGACACAGACTGATCACGCCCTGTCTGTCCGAAATCTCCTGCCGTCAAGATGTCCAGCAGCGGCCACAGCGACGCCGATGCAGTACGCCTACCAAGCGAATCACCGCGGCGGCAACCAAGATCGGCTCGCAAAACCACACGAGTTAAGGGTTCCAGCCGCGCCTCACACGCCACTTCATCGAGCCATAACAAAAGAGGGTTTCCGCAAGTCGCTGACCTGAGGAAACCCCGCGCTGTCGGAGACGGCAGGCCAGTTGATAGCGGCCCGTGGTCAAGCGCTCCCAATGCCAAGAGGTCCGGACGAACTGTTGTCTTGCACGACCGCCAGCGGCGCCGACCACCGGTCGGTAGACCGACGGGTCCGCGGTACCGGGCGTCCGGCGTCCCCCGGCCAGCAACGGCACCGCCGCGAGCCAGCGGCACATCATCAATTGCTGCCAGGTGGGCACGTTGGATGCCGGCGAACAAAAGCCCGCCGACATCCAACGCCAACTGCCACTCACCTAACCCGCACTTCCCGTCAAACTCTAACCATGTCGGCCCGGGCCATTAGAACGATTCGACGTTCTGCCGGAGCCGTAGGCTATTCACGCGAATTTGCCGCTTCTCGACGTGCCAGCTCGGCATCTAGCCGCCTAAGTGCAGTTCTTGCCTGACGACTCGCGAGCGGGTGATCGCTTGCCACGAACGAAGCAATCTCCTCGCGCGACTGCACGTCTCGAAGTTGACCTAGCGCACAAATAACGAAGGGCACGACTGCCTCGTCATCAAGAAGCGAGCGTAGACCGTCTACGATTTCCGGTCGACTGTTTGCAATCCGCGGGATGGCTTCGAAGACCATTTCCCGCGCACGTCCCAGACTCCTGTCAAGCAGTATCTCGACCACTTCGTCGGCGACACTGACATCGGCGACAACGCCGAGCGCGCTCCCGGCCACCCATTTCAGGCCGAGTTCATTCATGTCTGATATCTCGTTAAACTGCTTCAGAATCAATGGCGCTGCTTGCCCACGAGCATACGGCACGGAGAGCGCACGAATAAGGCCCTCTCGAAGCTTCTCTCGCGATTTGCCAACTGGCAACTCATTGATTCGATCCAGCCAACGGAGAAGAACGGGAATCGCCGTCGGGTACTTTTGGGCGGTATTTACCAATTCCCACACGTCGTCGACCCGCACTCCGACTTGCTCAAGTTCGAGAAGGAGCCTCGACGGAGTCTCACTCATGCGCCCACCCGGAAAACAGAGACTAAACCAGCTTCTATCATGCCACGCATAGCCGGCGTAACCTTTGCAGTTGCATTGGTAACGATCGCGAAATCAAGGCCATTAGTAGCGGCGTGCTCCGCGAAATCTATGATTTGCGGGGTCACCTTCAACCTCTTAACATTCTTTGCATCCAAAATGAATGTCGACCGAGTCAAGTCAGGCGTTCGATAGGCGGCCGTGCTGGTTACGGATGGTATCCGAACCTTCGGCTCCAAGTCCAGCCCCAGATTACCTTCGAAGCCGTATCCTGCGGTGTTATTATCGCGTACTGTGCAGGAGCAGGATTCCCCTTTGGAGTTAACTCCTCCGCTGCAGTTGTGTACGAGTACCGGGGTGTTGCCGGCTACCACATGGTACGTGTGGATGCCGTCGACGGTGAGGTTGTGGACTCGGCGTTGCTGAGTGAAAGGTCGTACAGCCTCGACCTGCACCAGCGTGCCGGCCGAGGTACGCAGCCACTGACCCGGCTTCAGGTCAGCGGCCTTGACCCATTCCTTGAGGTCAGCGACCCAGAACGGGTGGCCGTCGGTGGCGATCACCGAACCCGAGGCGTCGCCCCTGGTGCCGTCGGTGTCGACCGTGACGTCGACAAGGTTCTTCTGGCCCTCCCCGACGATGAGCCCCACGACCGGACGGGCCTCGGTCAGGCCAGTCTCCGGGTCGCTGGCGAGCACCTCCTCGCCAAGCTGCACGTCTTCGATCGGCTTGGTGGAGCCGTCACCCATCACCACCTGGGTGTCGGGGGTGAAGCTGTTCTTGGCGCAGTCAGTGGCCGTTTCTGCGACGTCGTCGCCCTGTTTCGCCGCTGTCGCCGCCGCGTCGTCGGCCTGTTTAGCTGCCGCTGCCGCGGCCTCGTCCGCCTGTTTGGCGAACAGCGCCGCCGCCTCGTCGGCCTCCGCGAGGACCCGTCGGGCCACCTTCATCTCGTCGAACCAGGTCATCACGGCCTTACCGGCCCGCAACATCGCCTGGCCGACCTTCTTGGCCTTGAGGATCTTGCCCCACGGCAGCGCACCGGCAACGGCCATCGCGCAGGCGCCGATGTCACCCTTCATCACACAGTCACGGATGTCGTTGATCCCGAGAACCTCGAGCAGGATCTGCCCACCAGCCTCGATGACGACGTCCAGGATCTTCTTCTCCGAGACCGTCTTGGCCTTCCGGACCTCCTCGGCGCTCGGCCCCGTCGGTGTCTTGGTCCCCCCGGACGGCGTCGTGGTCTTGGTCGGCGTGGGCCGTGGCCCCGTACCCGCAACGCCACCACCATTGCCGGTGCAGTTGTCGTCGGCGCAGAACCGCAGACCTGACGCATCGGAGAAACTCACCGGCGAGTTGTTCGCGTAGGCGTAGCCCTGCATCTGCTGCGGATCGCTGAAATCGACGACCGGGTCCAGCGAGACGAACCGACCCGTGGCCGCGTCGTACTCCCGGGCACCCAGGTGTGTGAGCCCGGTCGACGAATCGATAGTGCCCCCGACGAAGCCCTTCTGCCCCGGCCACACCGACGGCTGGGTGCCACGAGCCTGCCCGTACGGCGTGAACTTGCGGCGCGTCGACGCCTGCGTGGTGGCGTCGATGCTCTGCTGCGCAGTGCCGTGGTGATCACCGAGCAGGAAGTTCACCTTGTTCGACGGAGTACGGACCGCGCCGACACCCTGGTAGTAGCGGGTCCCGGTAACCGCCGACGTGGCCTTGGTCAACGTCACCTCGGTGGAGCCGAGATACAGCGTGACGGTGCTCGGGTCCCGCCGAATCAGCCGGCTGCCGCTGGCGTCGTACAGGAACTCGGTGACCTTCGTACCCTCGGTGACCTTGGACAGATGGCCCTCGGCGTCCCACGTCAGATCCTGAGCCGTGCCACCGATCTTGCGGCTGGTGGTGTTACCCGCCTGGTCGTACTCGTACTGGTCCAGGCGCTGACCGCCGGGCAGGCCACCGCTGGCCGGACCCACGGTGGTGACGTTGCGCAGCGTGTGAGGCTGAGCGGCGCCCGCCGCGGGGTAGGCGTACGTCGAGGTGACGTTGTTCGCGGAGTTGCCCGACGTGTCGTGCTGGACCTCGGTCTTCCGGTTGCTGGTTCCGTCGTAGAACGTGTACGAGTGCCAGTACGGGTTCGGCCCGCCGACCGTGGCTGCCGACGGCGTCTTCGCCGCACAGTCGTCAGTCGCCGTCCACGCCTCGGTCATGCGACGGAGGTAGTCGTAGCCGAAGCACTGGGTGTCGGTGGACGTACTCTGCTCGACACCCTTGATCTTGGTGATGTTGCCGATCGAGTCGTACTTGTACTCGATGTCGTCCAGCCGCGTCGGTGCGATCGAGCGGTCGGTGACGGTCTTGGCGAGGCGCCGGGTGCCTTCCTCGTAGGAGTAGCTGAGGTAGACCTCCTTGCCGACCGCCCCCAGGGTGTGCCGCAGCGGCTCGCCGTACCTCGAGTACTGGGTGGTCTGCAGGTACTTGCTCAGACCGGCGACGCTGACCGGCATGTCCAGGCCGTCGTACCCGTAGGTGACGGTCTCCGCGGGGAGACCACCGCCGGACGGGTAGGTGTTGGTCTTCGGCAGGCCGACATTCGGGGTGTACGACGCCCCGAAGCTGTAGGTACCGGCGAGGGCACCTTCGCTGGCCGGGATCGTGTACTTGGTCCCCTCCGGCTGGTAACGGGCGTTGTAGCCGGTGACCTCGGTGATGTAGGCGTTGGACCCCACATATCGGGTCGAGGAGGTCGGCAGCCCCAGCTTCAGGGTGTCGTAGTCCCATTGCGCCGCAAGGGTTCCGGGGTCAGCACCCTGCCGCAGGGTCTTCGGACGGCCCAGCTCGTCGTACGTGTACGAGAGCCGCTCCAGCCGGGCGTCGGTGGTCGAGGTCAGGCGGTCACCGTCGTCGTAGGTGCTGGTGGTGTCGCCCTTGTCCGGGTCACTGGCCTTGATCTGCCGGCCCCGCAGGTCGTAGACGTAGGTCCACTCGTTACCGGTCGGGTCCTTGACCTTGCTGAGCCGACCGAACCGGTCGTACGCGTAGGTGGTCGCGTCATAGGCGCCCGTCGCCGTGGTGCCGCGGTACTGGCGCAGCTCGGTCTGACGGCCCTGCCCGTCGGTGATGGAGGTCGTGGCGGTTCCACCGGACGGCGGGGTCACATTGATCCGGTCACCACCGTAAGTGGTTACCGTCCGCCACTTCTCGACGCCGAAGCTCTCGAAGACCTCGTTGGTCGGGCGGCCCATCCCATCGAAGTAGTACCGCATCTGGCTCGGGACCAGGTTGTCGCCGACATCGTCGTGAAGTTGCGCCGATGGCGGTGAGTCGTTGTAGTAGGCCGCCCGCTTCTTGAACGCGAGACCGCGGTTGTCGTAGAAGACATCGGTGAGGATTCGGCCACCACCGGCAGCTGGCTGCTGTGTCTGGCGCAGCCGCAGCATGCCGTCGTAGATCTCGTACCCGACCCGGTACGAGCCGTCTTCCTTCAGCGTTTCGGTCGTGACGACGACCGGCGCTGACTGAGTGACCTGGTAGGAGAACCTGCTGTTCGGAGTGTCGAGGTTCGCGCTCTTGTCACGACCCGGCAGCCAGACCTTCTCCAACCGCCCCAACGGGTCGTACGCCAGATCGGTACGAGCACCGTTGGCATCGACCTCGGCAGTGGGCAGTCCCCACGCGGGCTGCACGTAGGACGTGGACTTGTGCAGCTTGGGGTTGATGGTGTCGATCTGGGTGACCAGTGCGTCGGCGGCAGGCGTGAACACCGTCGTCGTCTTGTTGCCGTATACGTCGTACGCCTCGGTCACGCGACCGTACGCGTCGAAGGCCGACCGCGCGGTCACCTTGTAACGCGGGCCGCCCGACGGCCACTCCATGAGCTCCTCGACCTGGGTGACATCACCCTTGCCGACAGCTTCTACCCCAGCGCCGAACCGGTGACCAGCTGGGACGCGGACGGCAACCAGGTGGCAGCCACCGGCTGGAACCAGTACAACCTCGTGGTGGCCCCCGGAGACTGGGACGGCGACGGCGCACCTGACCTGATCGCCCGCAAGTCCACCGGCGAGATCGTCCTGCACCGCGGAAACGGCTACGGCGGCTGGGCCGACGACTCTCAGCCGGTCCGGCTCGGCTGGGGCATCTGGCAGGGCTTCGACTCCATCGTCGCCGCCGGCGACGTGGACGGCGACGGCAAGCCCGACCTGTTCGCCCGCAAGTCCACCGGCGAACTGACGCTGTTCCGCGGGATCGGAAAGGCCGGATTCGCCAGCATCGGCGGGGCCAAGTACAAGGTCTGGCAGGCCGGAGTCAACGTCCGCCAACCGAGCACCACCTGCGACCCCGCACCGACCATCGCCAAGTGCCCGACGATCATCGACAACCTCGCCACCACCGAACAGTTCACGCCCATCTGCACCCGCCAGGGCGAGTACGTCGGCGGCAACCCCTACTGGGTGAAGGTGACGACACCACGCGGCAAGACGGGCTGGATCTCGGCCTACTACGCCGACTACAGCGAGAACCAACTGCCAGACGTGCCGAACTGCACCGCGCCGACCAGCGGCACCTACACCGTCTGGACCGACGGAATCACCGTCGCCTCCACCAACGCCACATGTGAGGCATCCCCAAGCACCACCAACTGCTCCACCCCAATCGACACCCTGAACACCGGCTCCATGTTCACCCCGATCTGCCAACGCACCGGCCAGGTCGTCAGCGGCAACCCGTACTGGGTCTACGGCATCAGCTCCAACGGCCACACCGGCTGGATGGCGAACTGGTGGATGGACTATCCGGACAACCGGATCCCGTTCCTGGCCATCTGCGGCAACTACAACGGAACCGCCGCCGGCACGGGCTGGAACGTCTACACCAACGCACTGTTCTCCCCCGGCGACATAAACGACGACGGGAAGAACGACCTGCTCGGCATCAAGGCCAACGGAGACCTGCACATCTACTACGGCACCGGAAACGGCTCCGCGCTCTTCACCAACCCCTCCGGCGGCACCAGGATCGGCGTCGGCTGGGGAGGCTTCAACAAACTGTTCTGATCTACCGACGACCAGGGGCCCGCTCACTCGAGCGGGCCCCTGGTCGTCGTCGTGCTGGCCGCCACCGCCCGCCCAAGAAGCACCCAGCACGTGGCGAACCGACATCGCGCGGGCACGTGACAGCAGCGCTTGACGCGCCATCAAGAGCAGAACTGCCGCTCCATCCAGGACACAGACGAAGCGGCAGGTCAGAGCGTTGTGCAGCAGGCACGTCTGCGGCTAACCAGCCACGCCGTTACCGCCAGCGTTACCGCAAAATCACGCATGATCTTCTATATCCACTGGTGAACACCAGTCGGGACGGCCGGATTCGAACCGACGACCCCTTGAACCCCCAGGCAACCAACACGATGTCCTGACCTGCGGCGGCTGCCGGCTACGCTGAGCCAGATCGTCCGCCAGTGTCCACCGACGTCCAGTGTTGTGCTTCTTGATCGTCACCCAGTTAGTCACTCAGGAGGGTACTCGTGGCCCGGTTCCCGAATGGCGTCGAGCCTGCTCCATCGTGTCTCGGAACGGTGACCCTGCACGAGGATGACTCGACGGAGTGCAGCCGACAAGACTGTCCGGCGATGAGCAGCATCCATTGGGACGTTGAAGCGTGCGAGACGACCGGCTGCACCCGTTGCCCGTCGGGACCGACGTGGAGCCACTGGACGCCTTCGGTGTGAAGGAACGACCACCCGGCGATGAGCTGCTCAAGTAGCAGAGCTGCGCTGCCCGAACGGTCCACCAGAGTCCATGGACGTCCAGCCTTGCTCGCGTCCGTCGTCACTCAGTTGGTCACCCACCCCGGAAGTTAGGCGACTGCTCCTCCATCGCTGGGCCGGAGCCGGTCCCACTGCGGGTCGAAGCAGATCAACCCTTGCTCTGCCGCCATCTTGGCCGCCTCAGCCGACACCTCCTCGCACATGCTGTACCTCATGGCGAAGTAGATGATGGGCCCAGAGGCGTTTCCAATCATGGGACCGTCAGACCACGGGCTGGCGTCCTCCTCGTCCTCGGTCATGTCGATCCACCGCTCAAGGAGCGTATGGACGTAGGACCGGATACGCGGTGTCGGAGGTGTCTCGTCCTCCGTGTCGATGTACTTGCGGTACAGCTGCTGGAAGACCCGACGGCCCTCGCCATCGTCCGTGGGCGCGCCGCCCTCCCACACCGCCAAGTCGTAACTCACGCGGGGAGTGTGCCAGTACGCGGATGTCAGAGGAGGCCCCGGCTGGTCGTTGCGTCCGGCTTCCCGTTTCCGTGCCAGCCGCCGGGCGTTCTGCGTGGCCGGAGTCGGAGCGCCAGCGAAGCGACGGACGCGCGCCCAGGCGGCGGCGCATGCGGCCCGTCTCGGGCCGCCTTGAACAGATCGCGGATGTCTGCGGCCACTCCGGTACGACGGTCACTGAGAGCGTCTACCGGCACCAACTACGGCCGGTGCTCCTGGGCGGTGCAGTCGCCATGGACCGGATCTTCGACGCTGAGGCGTAGTCACTCAGTTAGTCACCCAGGTACGACAAAGGGGCCGTCTCGATCTTCCGAGATGGCCCCTCACCTGCGTCGGGACGGCGGGATTCGAACCGACGACCCCTTGACCCCCAGTTTTACAACGATTCTGTCACGCCATGCCAGGATAGGGTGAAACATCCCTAGAGACGGACAAGAGGGACGGGGACTAATGCCGCTCCATGCCGTGGCTTACCGATTCATCCGCCCATCGCGATCCCCTCCGTTACCGGGCTCGTTACCGCGGACCGTCAAGCGCTTCCCATGCCTAGAAGTTCGGACGAACTCTTGTCTCCCACGGGCGCGAGCGGCTTCGACCACCGGTCGGTAGACCGACGGATCCGCAGTGCTGGGACGTCCGGTGCCCCCGGACCAGCACAGGCACCGCCGCGAGCTCGCGACACATCATCAATCGCTCCAGACGAACTGGCGCCCGCTGCGGCCGGGTTGAGCGCGCACTATCCAGGGTAGGCCAGCGGCGCTCACGCAGCAGTTGCGTCGAGCCGATCACCTAGGTACGCGGCTCACACAGCGGGTCATCCAGACTCGCGATCTCTCGACCGGCCGAATCTCGGGCCACCAGCCGCATCAACCTCTAGCCTCGGTCTTTCGTTTGGCCGTCAGTCCATTGTTATTGTTCGATGAATGCGATTCGCGTGGTTGTCACTGTTTTGTAGGCATGCTGACGGCCCGG
>NZ_JBEXIL010000035.1:0-68688 GCF_040608555.1 Micromonospora sp. NPDC005172 | reverse complement strand
GTACGGCTCATCACCCCGCGGGCCGCGTCCACGCCCAGACCGAGGCCGTAGCGCAGCATCGACCAGGCCGGCCACATGCTCGCCGCCACCACCGCACCACGACGTCGATGCCCAGGTCCCAGGCGCGCTCCGCGAGCCGGACGGTCTCGGCGACCGGCAGACCGCGCAGGATCGCCATCACCCGGGCGCTGCCGAAGATGTGCGCGAAGTCCGTTGTGGTCATGGTCCACTCCATCCGAGGTCGCGGGAGATCTGCCGGGTGGTGTCCAGCAGTCGGGGTAGCACGGCGCGCAGGTCGGCGAGGGTGGCCACCACGGTCGGCGCGGTCACCGAGACCGCGGCCGTGACCGCGCCGTCGGCCTGCCGGACGGGCGCGGCCACACAGGTGATCAGCGGTTCGAACTCGCCGTCGTCGGCGGCCCAGCCCCGCTCGACGATGGCCGTCAGCTCCACGCGCAGAGCTGCCGGGTCGCAGATGGTGGCCCGGGTGTACGCGGGCAGCGTGACCCCCTCGACCAGGTGCGCCAACCGTGACGGCGGGCTGTACGCGAGCACCACCTTGCCCACGCCGCTGGCGTGCAGGGGCGCGGTACGGCCGATCCGGGAGTACATGCGTACCTGACCCCGCGCCTCGATCTTGTCGACGTAGACGAGGTCGTCGTCGACCATCTGTGCCAGGTGGATGGTGTGCCCGCAGTCGCGGCCCAGCGCCGCCAGGTGCCCACGGGCCACCGCGCGGACGTCCAGGGAGTCCAGTGCCTGCTGGGCGAGGTCGATCAGCCGCAGGCCCACCGTCCAGCCGCCGTCGGTACGGCGTACGAAACCGCCCGCCTCGAGGGTCTGCAACAGCCGCAGCGCGGTGGACTTGTGCACGCCCAGGTGGGCGGCCACCCCGCCGAGCTGCGCCGGCTCGCGCGCCAGGAATTCGAGCACGCGCATGGCCCGGTCGACGCCCTCGGACACCGCTCAGCCCTCGACCCGTACGCCGGTCAGGTCGGGCGGCGACCAGGGGCCGTCGAGCAGCCGGTCGAACCACGACGGCGGCGGCAGCGGCGCGCTGTCGCCGGTGCTGCCCAGCGCCTGCGCGGCGACGAGGTGACCGAGGCGCAGCCGTCGTGTCGGGTCGAGGTCACGCAGCAACCCGGCCAGGTAGCCGGCGGCGAACGCGTCACCGGCCCCGACCGGCTCCACGACGGAGACACGGGGAGCCGGGACGACGACCGGCTCGGCGTCCCGGAGCAGGGCGGTGGCGTCGACCGCACCGTCCTTGACGATCACCGTCTGCGGACCGGGCAGCAGTCGGCGTACCGCCGCCGGGTCGGTGGCCCCCCAGAGGGCGTACGCCTCGTCCTGCCCGACGAACACGACGTCGCTGCGGTCGGCGAGGTCGCGCAGCACGGGCGCGGCCCGTTCGGCGGGCCAGAGCCGGGCCCGGTGGTTGATGTCGAAGCTGACCAGCGCGCCCGTCAGCGGCCGGTCGGTCACCGCCTGCTCGACCAACGCCCGGCAGGAGGCCGAGAGCGCCGGGGTGATGCCGGACAGGTGCAGCACCCGCGCGCCGGCCAGCCGCGGGTCGGCCAACGCGCCGGAGTCCATCCGGGACGCGGCCGAGCCGGCCCGGTAGTAGTGCACGGCGGTGGACGAGGGGCCGGGGTCCTTGACGTACAGGCCGGTGGGGGCGCTCGGGTCCACCGTCACGAGGTCGACGTCGACACCGGCGTCGGCGACGTGCCGGACGACCGCCCGGCCGAAGGGGTCGTCGCCGACGCGGCTCACCCAGGTCACCCGGTGGCCGAGCCGCGCCAGGTAGCCGGCCACGTTGGACTCCGCGCCGCCGACCGAGAGGTCGACCCGCTCGGCGTGCTCCAGCCGCTCACCCACGGGTGGGCAGAGCATCACCATCGTCTCCCCCACCGTGACCACCTCGGCCGGCGGTGGACCGGCCGAGGTGGCCGCGCGGTCGGGTCGGGGTTCGCTCGGCATCGCGGCGCACGTCCTCGGTGAGGGGTCCGGGGTCCGGGGTCCCGCCGAGCCTAGGCGCGTTGTGCCACGCGAGCAACCCGTTGCGGAGAGCACAACGGCGATCAGGGCAGGGTCAGTCCGTACGCGGCCAGCACCTCCGCGATCGGCTGGTAGTAGGTGGTGCCGCCGGAGGTGCAGTTGCCGCTGCCCCCGGAGAGGATGCCGAGGATGGTGCCGGTGGACGCCACGTACAGCGGCCCGCCACTGTCCCCCGGCTCGGCGCAGATGTTGGTGCGGATCAGCCCGTAGATCACCCCGGTGGCGTAGTTGACGGTCTGGTTGAGACCGGTGACGGTGCCGCAGCGAACCCCGGTCGTGACGCCACTGCGGCACACCGCCTGACCGACGTACGCGGTGCCGGGGCCGTTGATGGTGAGCAGCCCGGGGTAGGTGTAGACGGCGCTCGGGTGGGCGATCCGGCCGGTGTAGCGGATCAGGCCGTAGTCGTCGCCCGGGTAGTTGGTGGCGGTCCGGGTACCCAGGACTGTCGTCTGCGCGCTGTCGGTGTACCAGGTGGCCGCGGTGGTGGTGCAGTGGCCCGCGGTGATCACGTAGTAGGTGCTGCCGCTGCGCGCGTTCGCGCCGAGTGAGCAGCGGCCGCCGCCACCGTAGATGCCCTGACCGGCGGCGATCAGGGTGCGCAGCGTGCCGGGCTCCCGGCGCAGCAACGCGCCGGCGCGGTCGGCCACCGTCCGCAGCCTCGCCACGTCGGTGGGCGCCACCGTGTCGTCGACGGTGACGATCATCCGGCCACTGGCCGGGTCGAGCCCCCAGGCGGTGCCCGGCGTGCGTACCCCGGACAGGACGCCGACCGGATCGGACCCGGCACGGTCGGGGAGGGCGGCCTGCGCCGCGCCCGGCGCGACGAGCAGCAGGGCGGTCAGGACGAGGACGACGAGCGGGGAACGGCGCATCCGAACCTCCGACAGAGATCGAGATCGATGGATGTCGACAAGCGTCGCCCGGGGCGCAGCGCCGTGGCAACCTCCGATCGCCCTCTTCCCCGCTCCGCGGGAATCGCCGATCCGGGGACGGACCGCGCCGCCGCCGCCGATAATCTCCAGGACACGGCGGGAGGCCGGGCATGACCACCGGAGGCACCGCGGCGCTGGTACGCCGGCCGGACGGGTCGACCCGGGCGACGCTGCTCGAACTGCTCTTCGACGTGGTCTTCGTGGCCGCGCTCGCGCAGACCTCGACTCTGCTCGCCGACCAGCGGTCCTGGGCCGAGAGCGCGTCGGTCGCGCTGATGTTGACCGCGATCTGGTGGACGTGGTCGGTCACCACCACCACGACCGAGTTCTACGACCCGCAGCAGCGCCCGATCCAGGCCATCCTGATGATCGCCATGGTCGGGTCGGTCGGGATGGCGGCATCGCTGCCGATGATCACCAGAGGTGAGTCGCTGGCCTTCGCACTCGCCTACGTCGGCACCCACGTGACGCGCGGCATCATCCTGGTCAGCGCGTTGCACCGGCTGCGGCATCGCGCGGCGATGGCCCGCGCCACCCGGTTCCTGTTCTGGTTCCTGGTGTCCGGCGTCCTCTGGATCGTCGGGTCACTCATCGATGGCGATCGGTGGTGGATCTGGACCACGGCGATCGCCATCGACCTGCTCTCCGCGGCGGCGCGCTATCCGACACCGCGGCTCGGCCGGGTGCCTCTCGACCAGTACGACCGGACCACCGCGCACCTCGGCGAGCGGTACCAGCAGTTCACCATCCTGGCCCTCGGCGACATCATCCTGGTGCCCACCCTGGAACTCAGCCGCAGCGAGTTCGACAGCGCCAGGATCGCCGCGCTGCTCTGTGCGTTCGCCATCATGCTGCTGCTCTGGCAGGTGTACGTCTTCCGGGCCGGCGAGTTGCTCGAGACGGCGGAGTCCTCGGCGCCCGGCCGGTCCACCCGGATCGCTCCGTACACCCATGTGGTGTTGCTGGTCGGCGTGGCCGTCACGGCGGCCTCCTTCGACCTGGTCGTCAACCATCCGACCGGAACGACCCCGGCGCGGTGGCTGATGCTGATCATCGGCGGGCCACTGGTGTTCGTGATCGGCCGTGCGCTGTTCGCCTACCTGGTGTCCGCCCACGTGCCGTGGCGACGAGTGGCATTGCAGTCACTGCCTCTGCTGCTACTGCCCTGGGCCGGTGGCTGGCCACCGGTGGCGGTCACCGCGATCGTGGCCCTCGCGCTCGCCGGGCACGTCCTCATCCCCGGGGCCGGCGGCCGGGAGACCACGCGGGGGCTCCGCCCGCGAGGGCTGACCGGCTGACCCCTCGACCGGTCAGGCGAGGTGTCGACCGACCCACTCGGCGAGATCCCGGGCGCAGTCGTCGACCGACTCCCGCCAGGTTCGGGCCGCGCCCTCCCCCGCCTCGTCGCTGACCTGCTTGACCAGCCGGCACGGCACGCCCGCCTGCGCGGCGGCCCAGGCCACCGCGTACCCCTCCATGTCCACCAGGTCGGCGCGCTTCGCCAGCCGGTCCCGCGCGTCGTCGTCCGCCACGAACGTGTCACCGGTGGCCAGCACCGCGCCCTCGGCGGCCAGCGAGAGCGGCGCGCCGTAGGTCTGACCGGTGAGGGTGCGCAGCAGGGCGGTGTCCAGGTCGTGCTGGAGCACCGTGGCGACCTCGTGGATGCCCGTCCAGCCGGGGCGCAGCGCGCCGGCCGTGCCCAGGTTGAGCAGCAGGCTGGGGCGCGGCCCGGCGGCCAGCACCGCCGCGACCGCGCTGGCGGCGTTGACCTTGCCCATGCCGGTGAGCAGCACCGGCAGCTCGTCCGGCAGATAGCGGGCCTCCTCACCGACGGCGAGCACCACCAGCGGACGATCGGCGCGGACCACACCTCGGAGAATCACCGCAGCATCCTACGGGCGGCGGCCGGCGGCCACCCGACAGCCGACGGCCCGGCCGCTCAGTCGTCGGCGAACCGGTACAGCACGAAGTCCCGGTCCGCCCCGCAGGCGATGACGCGGGTGTTCCACGAGCAGGACGCGCTGCGTACGTCGACGAGCTGACCCAGCTCGTCGACCTCGCCCGACTCCGCCCACACCCCGGCGACGCTGCGGCTGTCCGCCACCGTGCTGGTCGGCTCGGCGAAGACGAGGAGGTTGCCGCCGTCCAGCCGGGCCGCCACGCCGGGACGTTCGGCCAGCACCGCCGTGCCGGCGGGACCGAAGAGGCTGACCGTCGACTTCGGGTACTCCCGCTGGGCGAGCACCTGCTCACCGACCGCCACCAGGCCGGTCACGCCCGGCGCCGACCAGGACACCGGGGCCTTGCCCTCGGTCGCCGCCACCACCTCGGTGCGCTCGGCGTCGCCGTTGCGCACCTGCACCAGACACGCCCGCCGCTCGCCGCAGGCGACAAGCGCCTTCGGCCGGTACTCCGCGTTCCCGGCCCGGTACAGGACCACCGGCGCGGCGTCGGACGTCAGGTCGTACGCCAGCAGTTGGTACCCGCCGTCGGTGGGGGTCACGTAGAGCCGATCCTCGTACGCCACCACCAGGTCGTCGAGGTCGGCGACGTTGCCCCACTCGCGCAGCACGTCGCCGGAGCCCATGTCGAGCAGCCGCGCCGACCGGTCCGCCCCGAGCTGCACGAGTCGCCGGCCCTTGCCCGTCCACGGGTCGCGGGCAGCGCCGTCGAGGAAGGCCGGCCCGCCCGCCGCCGCGTCGGTGTCCACCGGCCGGACGACGGTACGCACACCGCCGTACTCGTCACGCGGGTTGGGCCTGCTCCACCTGTCGGTGCCGTCGGCCAGCTTCAGGCCGACCAGCCGCCCGGCGGCCCGGTCCACCAGGACGGCGGTGTCGTCGGAGAAGTAGACGTCGTCGTCGCCGCGGACCGACCGGTGCCAGCGCTGCGCGCCCGAGCGGCCGTCCAGGACGGCCAGTTCGCGTGGGGTGCTGTCGCCAGGCGCGTCGGCGAGGACCGCGACCGCCCCCGGTACGGCGACCAGGCCGGCCCAGTCGTCGGACGTGACGTCGGTCTGCCTGCGCCACAGCTCGTCGCCGGTACCGGTGTCGACGGCCACCACCTCCAGCCGGTCGTCGGGAAGCCCGAACCCGAGGTAGGCCCGGTCGCCGAGCACCGCCGTCCACATATCGGTCGGCCGCTCGACACCGGCGGACGGCCTGGACACCTCGCGCAGCGGCCCGAACTCCAGGTCCGGGTAGCGGTCACGGAGGAGGTAGAGCGTCGCCGCGGTCGCCACCCCGGCCAGGGCGAGCACCGCGCCGAGCACCACCCAGCGGGTCCGCCGCCAGGTCGTACCGCCGGGTGGGGTGGGTGTCGGCGTGCCGACCGGGGTGCTCGCGAGGGCCGGCGGCTCCGGCACGGTCGCCGGCGGCCATTCCGGACCGCCCGCCGTCGGCGCGGGTTGCGACGGCACGGTCGCCGCAGCCGGCGCGGAGGGGCCCGCGACAGCCGGCGCGGGTGGCCCGGCCGGGGGCGGTACGGGTAGTGCGGGCGCGGCGGCCTGCCGACCCGCGTACGCCGGCAACGCCCGGCGCAGTGGAAGGTCCGTCAGCGCACCCTCGGCGACCGGCAGTTCCGGCTGGTCCAGGACCGTCGGGGCGACGCCCAGCTCGGCGTGCAGCATCCGCCCGACCAGGGGAATCCGCGACGAGCCGCCCACCAGGAACAGGCCGGCGAGCTGGTCGGGGCGTAGGCCGGCGGCGGCGATGACCTCCCGGGCCCGCTCCACCGCCCGACGCAGCAGCGGCGTGAGCACCCGCTCGACGTCCTCCCGGGTCAACCGCACCGCCTCGGCCACCCCCGGCACCGCGACCGGGGCCACCGTCGAACGGGACAGCGTCTCCTTCGCGCCGCGTACCTCGTCCCACAGCCGGACCTGGTCGCGGCGCTGCGCCGGGTCCGCCGGCCGGACCAGCCGGGCCCACCGTCGGGCGTGCCGCTCGCCGAGCAGCTCGCCGACCCGCCCCACCAGCGCCGCGTCCAGGTCGAGACCGCCCAGGTCGGGTAGCCCGCCGTCGGCGACCACGCGGAAGCCCGAGTCGCCCCACGGGTCGGCGCCCTCGTTGCGCAGCACCGCGACATCGAGCGTCCCACCGCCGAAGTCGAAAACCGCCAGCGCGCCGCCGACCGGCACCGGCCGGTGCAGCACCTGCGCGTAGTAGCGGGCGGCGGCCACCGGCTCGCGCAGCAGCCGGGTGCCCGGCGGCGTCGGCCCGGCGAGGGTGTGCTCGGCCGCCTGCGGCCAGCCCGCCCGCAGCAACGCGTCGGCGAGCACCTGCCGACGGGCCTCGTCCCACGCCGCCGGGCACGTCAGCACGGCCGGAGGCAGGAAGCCGACGGCGTCCACGGCGGCCCGCCCGACGGCGGCCAGCACCGCGGCGAGCAGCTCCGCCGGAAGGTACACGCGGTCGCCCAGCCGTACGCCCGGCTCGTCCACCCGTCGCTTCGGGTTCGCCTCGAACCGGGCCGGGTCGGCCTGCGCCAGCCGTCGGGCGTCCCACCCGACGTGCAGGGTGCCGTCCGGGTCGGCGTACACGGCGGACGGGCTGACCGGCTGACCGTCCATCAGCAACGCACGCGTCCGGCCGTCCGGCCACCGCAGCACGGCGACCGTGTTGGACGTGCCGAGGTCGACACCGAGGGCGAAACCCTCGTGCTGGCCTGCCATCTGCCGCTACCTCCGCCGGGACACGGGAAACCCAGCCCCGCATCGTACGCAGCCCACGCCGGCGGCCTGAGCGGTCGGTCAGCCTGCGATCGGTGGCGGGTGGACGGGCGTCCGTCACGTTCGGGACGGTCCCGAACGTGCGCCGCCGTTGTCGCGACGATCGGGCTCGCAAAAACTGAGCGGTGTCCAGCGATCGCGCCGGCACGAGCAAGACACGCGACGATCGCACCCGCTCCCCACATCGAGGATGAATCTCGTGCTGAAGCGTCTACTCGTCGCACTGACCCTCGCCGCGACAGCCAGCACCCTGGTGGCTGGCACGGCGGCGGCCGCCCCGACATACCCCGGGCAGGTCACCTGCCCGACGGGCGACTACCAGCTCTGCATCAACGGCGGTCCGGGCAACTTCACCATCAGCGGCCGGACCTTCTCCAACCATCAGAACGCGATTCTGCTCACGAACGTCTCGAAGGTCACGATCAGCGGCAACACGTTCACGAGGCTCAGCGGGCCCAAGGGCTTCGCGGGCGTCCACGTCAAGAACTCGTCCGGCATCGTGATCAAGAACAATGTCTTCTCCCGTCTGAGCAACAAGGGGAACATGCACGGGATCTACCTCGTCAACACCACGGGCAGCCGCATCACCGGCAACACGTTCTCCTCCATCACGGGTGACCCGGTACGAATCCGCAACGGCAGCAACAACACCACGGTCAGCGGCAACACCTTCGTCAAGTCCGGCACCTACGCCGTCTTCAGCGAGTGGAGCGACCCGGCAAAGGGCGAGAAGGTGTGCAGTCGGGGAAGCACCTTCAAGAACAACAGGTACGGGACCGCCTACTCGGGCAAGTCGATAAAGCTGATCCGCTGGGGCGGCAAGGGCAGCGGCACAAACCTGAGCTGGAGCAACTGCACGACGGCGAGCATCACCAACAAGGGTGGCAACACCAAGGGTTGAGCGCCGTCGAACCCCGGCCTCGGCGGTAAGCAAACCGCAAGATCTGGGCAATCGCCGTTCGCATCCGTGCTGGCTAGGCTGGCTGCGGGGAGGTGGCCGGTGGCGCAGCGGGTGCTCGTGGTCGACGACGACCGGACCGTCAGTGACGTGGTCTGCCGCTACCTGGAACACGCCGGGTACGAGGTGAGCCACGTCGGTGACGGTCTGGCCGCGCTCGAGGCCGTCCAGGACCGGCCGCCGCACCTGGTCGTCCTGGACCTGATGCTTCCGGGGCTGGACGGGTTGCAGGTGTGTCGGCGACTGCGGGAGCGGCCGGACGGCGTACCCATCATCATGCTGACCGCCCGCGGCGACGAGGCGGACCGCGTGCTCGGGCTGCAACTGGGCGCCGACGACTACCTGGGCAAGCCGTTCTCGCCGCGCGAGCTGGTGCTGCGGGTCGGTTCGGTGCTGCGCCGGGTCGGCGAGCCGGCCGCGCCGGCGGCCGAGCTGCTCACCGACGCGGGGTTGGAGGTGGACACCGGGCCGCGGATCGCCCGGCTGCACGGCAGGGAGCTGGCCCTGACGCTGCGCGAGTTCGACCTGCTGACGCACCTGATGCGGCATCCGACGCGGGCGTTCAAGCGCGCCGAGCTGCTGGAACGCGTGTGGGGCTGGAACTTCGGCGACCAGTCCACGGTGACGGTGCACGTCCGGCGACTGCGGGAGAAGATCGAGGACGACCCGGCCGAGCCGCGACGGATCGTGACGGTCTGGGGCGTCGGCTACCGGTACGAGCCGACCGATGCGTGACCTGGCGCTGATCTTCGCGGCGGCGCTCGCGGCCGCGCTCGGCGTGGGCCTGCTCGGCGCGCTGACCCTGCGGCTGCTACGACACCGGTCGATCACCGTGCACGTGTGCGTCCTGCTCACCATCACCGTGGTCGCCGTGGTGGCGGGGGTGGTGGTCGTCGCCCAGGCGATGTTCCTGTCCCCCCACGACCTCCAGGTCGTCCTGCTCACGGTCGCCGCGGCGGCGGTCGTGAGCCTGGGGGTGGGCTGGTACTTCGGGCGTCGGCTGGCGGCGGCCGCGGTGTGGGCGGCCCAGGCCCGCGAGCGGGAACGCCGGGTCGAGAAGGGCCGCCGGGACCTGGTGGCCTGGGTGTCGCACGACCTGCGCACACCGCTGGCCGGCCTGCGCGCGATGGCCGAGGCGCTGGAGGACCGGGTGGTCGACGACCCGGCGACGGTCGCGGAGTACCACCGGCGCATCCGAGTGCAGACCGACCGGATGACCCGCCTCGTCGACGACCTGTTCGAGCTGTCCCGGATCAACGCCGGGGCGCTGCGCCTGACCCTGTCGGCGGTGCCGCTCGGCGAGGTGGTCTCCGACGCGTTGGCCGGCACCGCGCCGCTGGCGAAGGCCCGCCGCATCCGCCTGGTGGCCGCCGAGTCGGGTTGGCCCACGGTGCTGGCCAGCGAACCCGAACTGGCCCGGGTGGTGGGAAACCTGCTGCTCAACGCCGTGCACTACACGCCGAGCGACGGCACGGTGCGGGTGGACGCCGGGTGTGAACGCGACGCCGCCTGGCTGGCGGTCGCGGACACCTGCGGCGGCATCCCCGAGGACGACCTGCCCCGACTGTTCGACGTGGCGTTCCGGGGCGAGCCGGCCCGGACGCCGCGCGCCGGTGGGGAGGGCTCCGGCGGACTGGGGCTGGCGATCGTGCGCGGGCTGGTCGAGGCGCACGGCGGCCGGGTGGACGTGCAGAACGTCGTCGGTGGCTGCCGATTCGTGGTACGCCTGCCAACGGCCTGACGCCCGTGCCCTCAGCGGCTCGCCCGCAGCTCACCGAACCAACGCCGGCCCTGCCGGAAGACGTCCCGCACCACCATCGCGGCGGCGTCGGCGACCGGGTGCACCGCGTGCGCGTCCAGCCGGGCCCAGCGGAACGCGGGACCGAGCAGCACCCGTCCGGCCCCCTGCTCGGCGGCCACCCGGGCCTGGCCCTGCCACAAGCCCGCGCCGGGCGGCTCCAGCTCGACCAGGACCGTGCCACCCGGTGCGAGCAGCTCCCGGCAGCGGCGCAGCAGCGCGACCGGCTCGCCGCCGATGCCGATGTTCCCGTCGATCAGCACCACGTGGGCCCACCGGCCCTCGGCCGGCAGCGGTCCGAACAGGTCGCCGTGCACCGCCACCGCGCCACGGGCGCGCGTGAGTCGCACCGCCGTCGCGGAGACGTCGACGCCGACGGCGGTCAGACCGGCCCGGGTGAGCGCGACGGTGAGCCGCCCCGGCCCACACCCGAGGTCGAGCGTCGGGCCGCCACAGCGGGCGACGAGACCGGCGACCGCCGGTTCGGCCGCGCCGTGCCAGCGGTCCACGGGAAGTCGGCTGCGGACACCATCGCCGTGCACCAGCCACCGTCGCGACGTGACACGGTCGGTGGCGAGCGCGGTGGCGAAGGGATCCGCCGGCGATTCGTCGTACCCTCGGGTCGCCGTCGGCGGCGCGGACGGCGACCGTACGGGCGGCGCGACGTCCACCGGGGCGGTGTCGACGGGGTTCACCGCCGGCCCTCCGGCAGCAGGGTGCGGCGGACCGCCGCGACCTGTCGGGCGAAGCGCCCCTCGGGCACCTCGACGGCCACCGCGAGGGCGTCCGGCCACTCGTCGACGTCGCGCAGCACCGGCAACGGCGCGGTACGCAGACCGTGTCCCGTGAGGGCCGCCCACGTGTCGTGACCGGTGTTCGGGGTCGACATGGACACGTCGCGCAACACCCGGGCGTGCCTCGGGTCGCGCAGTCCCAACGACCACCAGCCTCCGTCGTGCGCCCGGCCGAGCACCGCGTCGGCGGCGCGCAGCCCCACCACCGCCGCCGCCAGCCGGGCCGGTGTCACCTGCGGGGTGTCCATGCCGATCTGCACGACCGGCTGCCCGGGGTACGCCGCCGCGACCTCCGCGTACGCGTTGGCGAGCCGGTCGCCGAGCCCGACGCCGCGCTGGTCCAGCACCGACCAGCCGGCCAGCGCGGCGGTCAACGCGTCGGCGTCCTCGGCTTCGGCCAGACGACCCGACCAGGCCAGGACGGGAGTGACGCCGGGGGTGGCGCGGACGGCGTCGAGGGTGTCGCGCAGCGCGGCGGCGGCGATCCGGGCCGCCTGGGCGGGCGTGACAGGTGGGCAGAGCCGCGTCTTCACCGCCCCGGCGACCGGCGCCTTGGCGACCACCAGCAGAACGGTCACCGGGGGCCGTCCACGGTCCGCAGCACGCCGGCGAAGTCACGGGTGGCGCGCAGGGTGCCTCGCACCGAACCGGACACCTTGGACCGGGTGCCGGCGGCCCGGGGCGCGTAGGTGACGTCCATCTCGTGGATGCGCCAGCCGGCGGCGGCGGCGCGGATCAGCAGTTCGAGGGGGTAGCCGAAAGCCCGGTCGGTGACGCCGAGGTCGAGCAGCGCCTGGCGGCGGGCCACCCGGATGGGGCTGAGGTCCCGCAGCGGTACGCCCCGACGGCGCAGCAGCGCGGCGACCAGCGCCGTGCCGGCGCGGGCGTGCCACGGCCACACCCCCGCCCCGACCGGTCGACGCCGGCCCACGCTGAGGTCGGCCGTACCGGCGGACACCGGCGCGACCAGGGCCGGCAGCTCGGCGGGGTCGAACGACCCGTCGGCGTCGAGGACGCACACCACCTCCGCGTCGGCGGCCTCCAGACCGGCGTGCACCGCCGCGCCGTAGCCGCGCCGCGGTTCGTGCACCACCCGGGCACCGTGCCGAACGGCCACCTCGGGCGAGCCGTCCCGCGAGCCGTTGTCCACCACGATTGCCCGGTAGCCGGGCGGCAGCGCGGTGAGCACGCCCGGCAGGGCAGCTGCCTCGTCCAGGCACGGCAGCACCACGTCGATCTCAGTCGGCATACCGCCGACGCTAGGACGGCACCCTCGCGGCGGAGGCCGAAATGTGCTTACCGAACCCTTACCACCCGGGCATTTCTTACCGTCCGGTGACAGGCCGCCGATTGGCGAGCGCGAGGACGGGCTGCCGCCGTACCGTCCGTTGGTCATGGCCTCGACCACCGCTCTCGCCGCCGCCCCCGGGCGGACCCCACCTCGCCGCCACGCCGGGGACCTCCTGGTCCTGGGCATCGAAGCGGCGCTGCTCGGCGTCGCCGTGCTGGTGGGAGCCCTGCTCAACGCGCACGACGCCGGGCTGCACGCGGATGCCGCTCCGCTGTACGCGACGTGGCGGCCACACGTCGGCTGGGGCAGCCCGGCGGCGCTGGTGGTGGCGGCCGTGGTGGTGGGGTGGGGCGCGCGGTGGGCCCGCACGGCCCGTTGGGGTGCCCTGTTGGCTGCCGCGTGGCTGGCGGCGGTGGCCTGGACGCTGTCGTTGGCACTGGTGGACGGCTGGTCGGCGGGGCTGACCCGGCGGCTCACCCCGCAGGCCGAGTATCTGCACGAGGTCCCCGGGGTGACCGACATCCCGGCGATGCTGGCCGGTTTCACCAGCCGGATCGTGGACTTCCAACCCGACTCGTGGTCCACCCACACCGCCGGTCACCCGCCGGGCGCGTTGCTCGTCTTCGTCTGGTTGGACCGCGTCGGTCTGGGCGGAGGCACGGCCGCCGCGCTGGCCTGCGTACTGCTCGGCGCCACGATCGCGGTCTCGGTGCCGGTCACCCTGCGCGCGCTCGGCGCGCCCGACGCGGCCCGCGCGGTGATCCCGTTCCTCGTGCTACCGCCCGGGGCGGTCTGGGTGGGCGCCTCGGCCGACGGCATCTTCGCCGCCGTGGTCGCGGCCGGCCTGGCACTGCTGGCCGTCCGTGGCCGCGTCGCCGCGCTGGCCGGTGGCGCGGTGCTCGGTTTCGCGCTGCACCTGTCGTACGGATTCCTCCTCGTCGGTGTGCTCGCGCTGACCGTGGTGGCGCTGCGCCGTACCCACCGTCTGAGCGCGCTGCTCGCCGCCGCCATCGGTGTCGCGGCCGTCACGGCGGTGTTCGTCGCCGCAGGTTTTTCCTGGTGGGACGGCTACCACCTCGTCGTCCAGCGGTACTACCAGGGCTGGGCCGCCGACCGCCCCTACGCCTACTGGGTGTGGGCCAACCTGGCCGCGCTGCTGCTCAGCGCCGGCCCGGTCCTGGGGCCGGCGCTGCGCCGCGCGCTGACGGCCGCGCCCGGCTGGCGGGCCGGCGGTCGGCTGGGCTTGCCTGCGGCAGCAGCGGTACGCGCAGCCGGGCCCACGATGCTGCTACCGCTGGCGGCCATGGTGGCGGTGCTCGGCGCGGACCTGTCCGGGCTGAGCAAGGCGGAGGTGGAGCGGATCTGGCTGCCGTTCGTCGTCTGGCTGCTGGTGTCCACGGCCCACCTGCCGGCGGCTTCGCGGCGCTGGTGGCTGGCCGCGCAGGCGCTCACCGCGCTGGCCGTCAACCACCTGGTCTGGACGGTCTCCTAGAACCGACGCACGGGCCCGGGGCAACGCACGGACGGCACGGGCAGCGCGAGAGCGCAGGCGCGAAGAGCGGCGGTCATGTGGGCAGGGCCAGGGCACGGCCAATGCGGACAGCCGCTGGCCCCTGCCACTCCGTTGAGCGTGATGCCTGTGAGGCATATTGATGCCTCACAGGCATCACGCTCATTGTTGGTGCCGCCTCGCTGGGCGCACCACTATCGGCGGCGGCCACGAGCCGGCGGCGGCTTACGTCGGTCCGGTATGGCTGGACACGGCACGTTCGGGGCCGGTGGCGCGCGACCGAGTGATGGCCGACGGACATCAGCAACTGGGCCGCGGCCAACAGGCAACAGGGGACGGCGGGCAACAGGCCGGGGCGGCAGGGCGCGCGGGGGCGGGTGTCAGCCTGCTACGGCGGCTGGTTCGCGTAGCGGATCGGTGGCAAAGCCGGCCACGCCTTCGGCGAAGCCGACCCGGGCGCTGTAGCCGAGCATTTCCGTGGCCCGGCGCGGGTCGGCGACCACGTGCCGTACGTCGGCCGCGCGAGCCCCGCCCACGACCTGCGGGGTCGGCCCGCCCATCGCGTCGGCCAGGGCGACCGCCAGCTCACCAACTGTGTGCGGCTCCCCCGAACAGACGTTCACCGGCATCAGGGTGGCCGGCGGCAGGCCCTTGGTGAGCGCCAGCAGGTTCGCCCGCGCCACGTCGGTGACGTGCACGAAGTCCCGCCGCTGCCGGCCGTCCTCCAACACGCGAGGGGCCACGCCGGCCGCCAGCGCCGACCGGAAGATCGACGCCACTCCGGCGTACGGGGTGTCGCGGGGCATCCGGGGGCCGTAGACGTTGTGGTACCGCAGCGCCCACACCGTCCCGCCGGTCTGCCGGGCCCAGGCGGCGGCCAGGTGTTCCTGCGCGAGCTTGCTGGCGGCGTACGTGCTGCGGGGCTCCAGCGGCGCGTCCTCGGGTACGAGCACCGGGAGAAGCCCTCGGTCGCAGTGGGGACAGGTCGGGTCGTACCGGCCGGCCTCCACATCCTCGGGCCGCCGTGGCGCGGGTCGCACCGTGGCGTGCTCGGGGCAGACGTAGCGCCCTTCGCCGTACACCACCATGGAGCTGGCCAGCACCAGACGGCCGATCCCCGCCCGGTGCAGCGCGGCCAGCAGAACCGCCGTGCCGTAGTCGTTGTGCGTGACGTAGTCGGGGGCGTCCGAGGGGTCGAGGCCGTGACCGACCATCGCCGCCTGGTGGCAGACCGCGTCCACACCTGACAGCAGCCGGTCCAGCAGGGCGCCGTCGCGGACGTCGCCGTGGACCACCTGGTGCCCGCGGGACCAGGTGGGCAGTTCCCCGCCGTGCGCCTGGGGCAGCAGCGCGTCCAGCGCCACCACCTTGTGGCCCTGCTCGACGAGCAGGTCGACGACCTGCGACCCGATGAACCCGGCCGCGCCGGTGACCAGTACGCGCATGTCGGCCACGGTAGGGCCGTCCGGATGCCCGGCGGGCCGGTTCGGCGGAGCCGTAAGGAGTTCGCAACAGCTCGGCGGGCGGCTGCGGCGCGGTAAGCGTTCGGTAATGGAGTAAACCCGGACCCGTCGTACGTCTGCCGTCTAACCTGCCGACAGTGCACGAGGAGGGAGCAGCGAGTGCCCGTAGGCAGATCCGGCCCGCGCGTCGACGGGGACCGGGCGTCGGACGTGGACGGCTATGGCGCACCGCGCCGGCTGTGGCGAGGGCTGGCCCGGCACCGCCCACCCGGTGTGGACGCGGCGGAGCGTGCCTGGCGCAGTCCGTTGCGCGGTCCCTGGCTCACCGCCGTCTACGGCTCGGCGCTGCTGGTGGCGCTACCACTGGTGATCATCACCGGGCTGCTCGACTATGCCGCCTACGGCCCCGGGTTCGACCAGGCGTTCCCACAGGGCGTGGGGTGGCTGCGGCTGCCGGTCTTCGACTGGCCGACCCGGCCGTCCTGGCTGTTCCGCCTCACGCAGGGGCTGCACGTGACGCTCGGGATCGTGCTCGTCCCGGTGGTGCTGGGCAAACTGTGGTCGGTGCTGCCGAAGCTGTTCGACTGGCCGCCGGCCCGCTCCCTGGCGCAGGTGCTGGAGAGGCTGACCCTGCTGCTGCTGGTCGGCGGGATCCTGTTCCAGATCGCCACCGGCCTGCTCAACATCCAGTACTCGTACGTGTTCGGCTTCGACTTCTACACCGCCCACTACTTCGGTGCCTGGATCTTCACGGCGGCCTTCGTGGCTCACGTGATCATCAAGTTCCCCCGGTTGGTGACCGCGCTGCGGTCCCGTCCGCTGGGCGCGGAGCTGCGCACCCCACGTGCCGCGACGCGACCCGAGCCGCCCGACCCGGACGGCCTGGTCGCCGCCGACCCCGGCCCGGCGACCGTGAGCCGGCGCGGAGCGCTGGGCCTGGTGGGCGGTGGGGCGCTGCTGTTGGCGGTTCTGACCATCGGGCAGAGCCTGGACGGCCCGCTGCGGCGCACGGCGCTGCTGCTGCCCCGGGGGCGACAGCCCGGCACCGGGCCGAACGGCTTCCCGGTCAACCGCACCGTCGCCGCCGCCGGCGTACGCCCCGAGCAGACCGACGCGAGCTGGCGGCTGACGCTGCGCGGTGGCGGCCGGAGCGTGAGCCTGGACCGGCTGGCCCTGTTGGCCCTGGCACAGCACACCGCCGCGCTGCCCATCGCCTGCGTCGAGGGCTGGTCGACCCGGCAGACCTGGACCGGCGTCCGTCTTCGGGACCTGGCCGCCCTCGCCGGGGTGCCCGACCCGGCCTCGGCACGGGTCTCGTCGCTGGAGCAGGCCGGGCTGTTCCGCACCGCTGTGCTCGCGGCCAACCAGGTGCTCGATCCGGATGCGCTGCTGGCCCTGCGGGTCAACGGCGTCGACCTCGCACCCGACCACGGCTACCCGGCCCGGATCATCGTGCCCGCCCTGCCGGGCGTGCACTGCACCAAGTGGGTCGCCGAGATCGACTTCCGGGGGCGGACCGATGGGTGAGCGGGTCAGGCCGACGCAGGGGCCAGCCGGGCGGACCGCGCGACTGCGGGCCGCCTACGGCGCCGCGCCCTGGCACCTCGTCCTGGTGACGGCGGTCATCGTCCTCGCCGGCTGGGTGGCGCTGCGGCTCGCCCAGGAGGCGACGTTCGGCCGGATGCTGCTCTGGTTCGTCGGCGCGGTCATCGCCCACGACCTGGTGCTGTTTCCGGTGTACGCGAGCGTCGACCGCGTGCTGCGCGCGGTGGTACGCGGCCGGGTCGCCCTGCTCAATCACCTGCGGGTGCCGGCGCTCGGTACGGCGCTGCTGTTCGTGGTCTACGCCCCGGGCATCCTGCGCTGGGGCGAGACGACCCACGAGGCGGCCACCGGCCAGACCCAACGGCCGTACCTGCTGCGCTGGCTGGCGCTCAGCGCGGCGCTGTTCCTGCTCAGCGCACTCGCGTACGCGCTGCGACGTCGTCGTCAGTCGTCGGGGCAGCGGTCGGAGAGCGCGTAACGCAGCAGCACCACGTCGCCGATCGGGCGGGCCTCGGCCAGTCGGGCGCGGCGGCCCGGGTGCCAGGGGAAGGTCCCCTCGCCGACGAAGCGGGGCGCCCGGCGGTCGCCGACGAAGAAGGGGGCGACGACCAGGTGCAGCTCGTCGGCGAGGCCTGCGGTGAGGAACTGGGCATGCACCGTTCCACCACCTTCGACCATCAGGCGGCGCACACCCCGCGCCGCCAGGTCGGCGAGGATCCATCCGAGGTCGACAGGCTCTCCCCCGTCGACCACGGTGGCCAGCGCGCCGACCCGTTCCCGGGTCTTGTCCAGCGCGCCGCTGGCACAGTAGACGAGCCGGGTGGAGTCGCCGGCGGTGAAGAACCGGGCGGTCGGGTCGAGGTCCCCGCGCGCGGTCAGCGTCACCTTCGTGGGCGAGGCGGGCCGGCCGCGCGCCAACCGTTCGGTCCGCCGCGACGCGGACCGCACCAGCAGGCGCGGGTCGTCGCGGCGGACGGTGGCGGCGCCGACCAGGATCGCGTCACAGTCCGCCCGGACCGCGTCGACGCGGTCGAGATCGTCGTCGTTCGACAGCAGCAGGCGCTGGTCGGAGGCGTCGTCGATGTACCCGTCGATGGAGGTGGCGCAGCTCAGCAGCACGTACGGCCGCGGCGACGCCGTTGGGCAGCTCACCGGGAGACGGGCCGGTCGGGGGTACGCTCCGCCTGCGCCTCCGCCGCCTCGGTCTCCGCCGCCTTGGCGGCCTTCGCCGCGAGGTACTCGGCGTTCGCCGGGGAGAGGAAGACGCTTGTGGGTACGCGTTCGACGACGTCCACGCCCAACCGGGTCAACTGCTCGGCCTTGTCCGGGTTGCTGCTGAGCAGACGTACGCGCGGCACGCCCAGGGTGGCCAGCATCTGCGCGGCGGCGCTGTAGTCGCGCTCGTCCTCGCCCCGGCCCAGCGCCACGTTGGCCTGGTAGGTGTCCAGTCCGGCGTCCTGCAGGGCGTACGCGTCGAGCTTGGCGTACAGGCCGATGCCGCGGCCCTCCTGCCGCAGGTAGAGCAGGAAGCCGCCGGTCTCGGTGATGCGCTGGACCGCCTCGCGCAACTGCGGTCCGCAGTCGCAGCGTTGACTGCCGAACACGTCCCCGGTCAGGCACTCGCTGTGCGGGCGGACCAGCGGCGGCTCACCACCGTCGGCGAGCCGGTCCAGCGCGCCGGCCCAGTCACCCAGACCGAGGGCGAGGTGTTCCCGACCGTCCACCAGCCCCTTGAACGTGAAGACCCGGACGGTGGTGCTGTAGCCGTCGGGGAACGCCAGGGGCACCGTGACCTGCGTACGGACCGTGGCGACGGGCAGTGCTTCGGGCATGGGGCTCCTTTGTCCGGCGCCGTCCTCGAACGGCGACGCGTACCGTCTCACCACTGACTCAACAGTCACCGCGCTAGGCGGCTTCCCGAGCGGTGGTGGGATTGCGGGCTCGCCGGGCGAGCAGCACGGCCGCGCCGGGCAGGCTGGCCACCAGCACGAGGGCGCCGTAGACGGTGGCGGTGGCGACGCCCTCGGCCGCGCTGAGGCCGGCCGCGCCGAACACCCAGGCGGCCACGCCCTCGCGGGGACCGAAACCCGCGACGTTCAGGGGCAGACCCATCGCCAGCAGAGCGAGCAGGGTCAGTGGCAGCAGCCGTGCCAGTGGAGCGTCCGACCCGGCGGTCCGTGCCGCCACCAGGAAGGTCGCCAGGTGACCGGCGACCATCACGGCGGAGGCGACCAGCACGCCCAGCCAGGTCCGCCGGGCCAGCAGCCCGGCCCGCACGTCGGCGACGGCGGTGCGTACGCCGCGTGCCCACCGGGACCGGCCGGTGCCGGGCAGGAGGCGCGCCAGCAGCACGACGGCCAGGCCGGCCACGGCCAGCAGGGCGGCGGCGGCCGGCAGGTACTGCCGCACCGGGGACGGGAACGCCGCGAGCACCACCAGGGCGACACCCACCAGGACAACCTGACCGGCGGTACGCTCCCAGACCACTGCCCGGATGCCCCGGCTGACGTCGCCGGCGTCGCGGCCGTGACGCACCGCCCGGTGGACGTCCCCGAGCACACCGCCGGGCAGTGTGGCGTTGAGGAACACCGCCCGGTAGCAGTGCGCCACCGCGGTCGCCAGCGGCAGCCGCACGCCGAGTCCACCGGCGACCAGGCTCCACCGCCAGGCCGCGCAGACGGTGGTGAGCACGCCGATGAGCAGGGCCGCGGCCAGCGCTGGCGCGTCGATCAGCCGTACGCCGGCGAGGAACGCGCCGCCGCCCACCTGCCACAGCAGGACGGCGAGCAGGCCCGCCCCGCCGACCACTCGTGCCCAGGCCCACACCATCGACGCCGGTCCTCCCTGAAGATCGTCCACTCCCTCTAGTGCACGTACCCAGGGTGTCGATGGTTCATCCACCCGCCAGAAGGTCCAGGTGTTCGACCAGTACGCCCAGCCCGCCGGCGGCCGCCTCGGCCAGTCGACGATCGGCGTACGCGCGGGCCGGGCCGGCCAGTTCGGGGCGTTGCTCGCACGCCGCGCCCAGCCAGCCCCGGAACCACTCGGCGGCCAGGTCGGCCTGGCGGGGGCCGAGCCGCCACGGGCTGGGTCGCTCCCGCACGGGTACGCCCCGCCGGGCGAACGCGGCGGCGGTGACGGCGGCGGCGTCCGGGCCGAGTAACCGGCGGCCGTCGACGGTACGCCGCTGGTGCTCGTTGAACGCCTCCTCGACGGCGGCGTCGAACGGGTCGGCCGGGGTGAGCCGGACCCGACCGGTCACCGACACCGCGAACAGGGCGGGGCGGCCGGCGTCGACGCAGGCCGCGACCACCCGTTCGACCTCCTCGGCGGTCAACATGTCCAGCAGCGCGGACGCGGTGACCAGCGCGCCGTCGGACAGGTCGGCGGCGCTCAGCCGGGTCAGGTCGCCGCAGCGGGTGTCGACGGTGACCGGCGCTCCGTCGGCGGCGGTCAGCCCGGCCATACCGTCGGCGGCACGGGCCAGCAGGTCGGCGTCCCGGTCGTGCAGCACCCAGTGCTGCGGTCCGCTCAGCCGGGCGGCGAGCCAGCGGCTCATCGAGCCGGTGCCGCTGCCCAGGTCGTGGATCAGGATCGGGTCGTGGCCGCTCAGCCGGGGCCGGACGGCGTCCACCAGGTCCTCGGCGCGGGCCGCCGCGTCGGCCGGTTCGCGCAGACGCAGCCAGTCGGCGAACGGCAGGGTCTCCTCGACGGTCACCCCGTCACCTCCTCGAGCACGGCGGCCAGCCGCGCGGTCGTCGTCGGCCAGTCGGTCAGGGTGTCGCGGCGGGCGAGCGCGGCGCGGCGCAGCCGGGATCGCAGCTCGTCGTCGCCCAGCCACCAACTCAGCGCGCCGGCCAGGGCGGCCGGGTCGTCCGGCGGGACCAGCAGACCGGGCACGACGCCGTCGGGACTACTGCCGAGCGCCTCCGGCAGACCCCCGACCTCGGTGCCCAGCACCGGCACGCCACGCGCGAGGGCCTCGGTGACGACCATCCCGTACGTCTCGCCCCGCGACGGCAGGACCAGCAGGTCGGTGGCGGCGTACGCGGCGTCGAGCGCCGGGCCGGTCAGCGGGCCGGCCATCCGGACCCGTTCCGAAAGGCCGGCGCCGGCGAGCCGGTCGCGCAGTCGGTGCACCAGCTCGGGTTCCCGGGTGAGCGTGCCGGCGCAGACCAACGTCCAGGGCGTGTCGGCCAGCACACACAGGGCGTCGACCAGCACGTCGTGGCCCTTGTGGCGGGTGACCGCGGCGACGCAGAGCAGCCGGTCACCGGCTGCGCTGCCGGGAGGCGCCGGTGGTGCGGGCGTCACCCCGGGCGGCGCGACGTGGACGCGGTCGGCCGGCAACCGGTGGCGGGCCAGCAGGCGACGGCGCGTCCACGCGCTGGTGGTGACGACGGCCCGAGCGGTGGCCAGCGCCCGGCCCTCGGCCTCGTCGTCGAGCGGCATGTGCACCAGCAAGACGAGGCGCAGCCGTGTCGCGTGCGGGGCGAGCAGGTCCGGCACGGCCGAGGCGACCAGGCCGTCGACGAGCACCACGGCGTCGTCCGGCGCGGCGGCGAGCAGCCGGGCCAGCGCGGCACACGCCCCGGGGTCGGGATGCGGCCAGGCGCCGGGCACCTGGTGCTCGTGCACCAGCCATCCGCGCTCGCCGAGCCCGGAGCAGACCCTCCGGTCGTACGTGTTGCCGCCGCTGGGCGCGCCCGGGTCGTCGATGTCGCCGGGTAGGACGACGTGCACCGTACGTGGACGCGGGCCGTCGATCCCGACGGCGGCGTGGGCCGGCGTCGACCGGCCCGCGTCGGTCACAGCGACCGCTCGTAGCTGGCCCAGGCGACGTGTGACTCGTGCAGGGTGACGGTGATGCCGGCCAGCTCACGGGCACCGGCGCCCAGCTCGCCGGCGTGCACCCGCTCGGCCAGGCGGTCGGCGACGGTACGGGCCAGCACCTCGGTCGTGGTGTTCACCCCGGCGAACGCGGGCTCGTCGTCCAGGTTGCGGTACGACAGCTCCCCGACCACGGCCCGCAGCTGCTCGGTGGCGAGGCCGATGTCCACGACGATGCCGTCGTCGTCCAGGTCGGGCCTGCGGAACGTCGCGTCCACCACGAACGTCGCGCCGTGCAGGCGCTGGGCCGGGCCGAACACCTCGCCCCGGAAACTGTGGGCGATCATCATGTGATCCCGAACGGTCACGCTGAACACGGTCACTCCCCGTCGTCGTAGGTGATGAGGTGGCAGAGCGCGGGCAGGTCGCCCGTGCTCAGTCGGGCGAGTACGTCGGGCAGCTCCGTGAACCGGGACGCGCCGGTGATCAGCGCGTCGAACGCCGGGTCGTCGAGCAGGTCCAGGGCCAGCGCCAACCGGTCGGTGTAGCTGCGGCGGCCACGCCGCGCGGGCGCGACCATGCCGACCTGGCTGCTGCGCACGGTCAGCCGTCCGGAGTGGAACGCCCCACCGAGGGACACCTGCACCTGGCGGTCGCCGTACCAGCTCAGTTCGATCACCGTGCCCTCGGGCGCGAGCAGGTCCAGCGCCTGTTGCAGGCCGGCGGACGTGGCGCTGGCGTGCACGACCAGGTCCCGGTCGCCGGTCGCGTCGGCGGGTCGCGCAAATCGGACGCCGAGCGCTCCGGCCACCCCGGCCCGGCGGGCGTCGGTGTCGACCAGCTCGACGTCCACACCGGGGAACCGCGCCACCAGCGCCGCGACGCAGCAGCCCACCATGCCCGCGCCGATCACGCTGACCCGGTCGCCGAGCAGGGGCGCGGCGTCCCACAGGGCGTTCACGGCGGTCTCCACCGTGCCGGCGAGCACGGCACGGGCGGGAGGCACGTCGTCCGGCACCGGCACGACGGCGGTCGCCGGCACGACGTACGCGCTCTGGTGGGGGTGCAGGCAGAACACGGTACGCCCGAGCAGCTCCGGCGGGCCCTCTTCGACCACCCCGACGCTGAGGTAGCCGTACTTCACCGGGCCGGGGAAGTCACCCTCCTGGAACGGAGCGCGCATCGCCGCGTACTGGTCGGGGGGCACCCGGCCGGCGAACACCAGCGTCTCGGTGCCTCGGCTGACCCCGGAGTAGCGCGCCCGGACCAGCACCTCGTCGGGGCCCGGAACGGGCAGCGACACCGGCCGGATCTCCGCCGCGCCGGGCTCGCGCACCCAGCAGGCGTACGCCTCGCGGATCACCCTCGCACACCTCACCTTTTGTCCCGGTCGAACCGAACGGCCCTGATTTCCGTGTTCCCTGTCGGGGTCGTCGATCATAAACACGGAGGTACGGTGCCCACAGTTCGAAGCGGTCCGGTGATCGGGCTTACTGCACAGCTCGTCGTGCTGGCGGCGCTGGTCCCCACCGTGGGTCTGGGCACGGCGGGCTGGTTGGCCGGCGCCGGCTACGCGGCGGTCACCTGCCTCACGTTGAGCCGGGGGCTCTACCTGTCTGGCGCGTCCCGCCTCGGCCCCGCCGACCGGGTGACGTTGGCCCGGGGAATCCTGGTCGGCGCGATCACCGCGCTGGTGGTGGACTCGTTCGAGCGCCCGACGCCGGTGGGTCTGCTGGTCGCGCTGAGCGCGGTAGCCCTGGCGCTGGACGCGGTGGACGGCCAGGTCGCCCGGCGCACCGGCACGGCCAGCGCCCTGGGGGCCCGCTTCGACATGGAGGTCGACGCGTTCCTCATCCTGGTCCTCAGCGTGTACGTGGCCCCGGCGGCCGGCAACTGGGTGTTGGCCATCGGCGCGATGCGGTACGTCTTCGTCGCGGCGAGCGCGGTGCTGCCCTGGCTGCGGGGAACGCTGCCGCCGCGCTTCTGGCGCAAGGTGGTGGCGGCCGCGCAGGGGGTGCTGTTGACGGTGGCCGCCGCGCGGGTGCTTCCGGACCCGTGGACGACCGTGGTGCTGGTGACGGCGTTGGGGCTACTGGTCGAGTCGTTCGGCCGGGACGTGGCCTGGTTGTGGCGTCGCCGCCCGGCGCCCCGACGGGCCCACCCGCTGCTGCCGGTGCCCGCTTCGAACCTTCGGGTGCCCAGGCCGGCGCTGCTGGCGCGCTCGGCCGGTACGTTCCCCTCGGACTGGAGGCCCCGATGACCCTTGCACCTCGGCGACGCCGGCTGGCCGACCGGCTGCGCGGGCGCTCGGCGTCGACCGTTGACGCCGGTGGTCGTACTCCCGTGGTGTCGTCCGTGTCGGGCGGCCCGGCGCGGCGGGCGTTGCGGTGGGCGGGCACGGCGCTGGCGGTCCTGCTGGTGTACGCCGTCCTGGTCGGCCCGGACCGGCTCGGCGAGCTGACCCCGGGCGCGTTGGTGCGCATCCCGTTGGAGGGTCTGCTGGTCGCGGCGCTGCTGCTGGCGTTGCCACCACGCCCACGGCGGGTGCTGGTGGCCGTGGTCGGGCCGCTGCTCGGCCTGCTGGCCATCGTCAGGCTCGCCGACCTGGGGTTCCGCACGGCCCTCGACCGGCCGTTCGACCTGGTGCTGGACTGGCTGCTGCTGGACGACGCGTTCGGTTTCGTCCGGGACTCGGCGGGGCGGACGGGCGCGGTCGCCGCGGTGGTCGGCGTCGTGCTGCTGGTCGTCCTGCTGCTGGTCGTGGTGACCGTGGCGCTACGGCGACTGGCGTCGCTGCTGGTCGACCACGAGCGGACGGCGACCCGGGCGGTGGCCGTGCTGACGGTCGCCTGGGTGGTCTGCGCCGTCACCGGGGTGCGGATCGTCCCGGGCGTGCCGGTGGCCGACGCCGGCACCACCGCGCTGGTGGGCGCGCACGCCGAGCAGGTGGACGCGCGGCTGCACGACCGGAGCCGGTTCACCGCCCAGATCGACACCGACCCGTTCCAGGACGCCCCGGGCGAGCAGTTGCTGACCGGGCTGCGCGGCAAGGACGTCGTCCTCGCCTTCGTGGAGAGCTACGGGCGCGACGCCGTCGAGGACCCGGAGTTGGCGCCGCAGGTCAACGCGGTGCTGGACGCCGGGAGCGAGCGGCTCCGCGCGGCCGGGTACGGCTCGCGCAGCGGCTTCCTCACCTCCCCCACGTTCGGCGGCGGCAGTTGGTTGGCACACGACACCCTGCTGTCGGGTCTGTGGACGGACAACGAGCAACGGCACCGCAGCCTGTTGGCCAGTGACCGGCTCACGCTCAACGGCGCGTTCCGCCGGGCCGGCTGGCAGACCGTCGGCGTGCTGCCCGCGGCGACCCAGCCCTGGCCGGAGAAGGACTTCTTCTCGTACGACCGCTACTACGACACGGCGGCGCTCGGCTACCGTGGCCCGAAGTTCAGCTACGCGCCGATGCCCGACCAGTACACCCTGTCGTTCTTCCAGCGGTGGGTCCGCGCCGACGCGGACCGTCCGATCATGGCGGAGATCCCGCTGATCTCCAGCCACTCCCCCTGGACTGCCGTGCCCCGCATGATCGGCTGGGACGCGGTGGGCGACGGCTCGATCTACCACGGCGACGCCGGCGCCAAGGAGGACGGCGACGCCGACGACCGGGACACCGGTCGGGTGCGGGCCGGCTACCGGCAGGCCGTCGCCTACTCCCTGTCGGCGCTGATCTCCTACGTCGAGACCTACGGTGACGACGATCTGGTGCTGGTCTTCCTCGGCGACCACCAGCCCGCCCCGGTGGTGACCGGCGAGGGCGCGAGCCGCGACGTGCCGATCACCATCGTCGCCCGGGACCCGAAGGTGCTGGACCGGGTCGCCGGGTGGGGCTGGCAGGACGGCCTGCGGCCCGGCCCGCAGGCGCCGGTGTGGCCGATGGACTCCTTCCGCGACCGGTTCCTGACCGCCTTCGGATCGTCCACACCGCCGCTGGCCGCCCCGCGCTGATCGCTCCAGCAATTCGGACAAATAACTCCATTCGTCACAATTACCTCGCTACGCTTCGCTCGCACATCGAGCAACGGGGGCGTGATGAGGATGTTTGCGTGGGGCAGTCGCGGGTCGCGGACGACGGCGCTGCTTGCCGTCGGCGGGCTGCTGGCGGTCACCGGTCTGTTGCCGGCGTCCACCGCGCCCACCCGGGCCAACCCGGTGCTGGCCGCGGTCGACGAGGCGATCGGTCCGGTGGACCCGGTCGCCGAGGCGCTGAGCTTCGGGGTGATGACCGAGGGCAACGCCACAGTGGTCAACGACGAGAACGAGGGCACCCTCGCCGTCGGCGGTGACCTCACCTTCGGCAACTACCAGCTCGCCGGGGCGACGGCCGGTTCGTTCGTCGTACCGGGCGACGCCCGCCCGAGCGCCCTCGTCGTCGGCGGACGCGTGAACTTCGCCGGCAGTGTCGGTGGCACGCGCCTCCAGGTGCTCTCCAACGGGTACGCGAAGGTCGGCAACCTGACCGGCACGGTCGTGCGCGACACCGACAACAACGGCGCCCAGGTCAACACGCGAATCCTGCCGTCGGACAACTACGACGCGTCCCCCCGGGTCGAGTTGGTCACCCGGCAGCCCGTCCCCAGCGTCGGGCCCACCTCGCCGATCAACTTCGCCGCGGCGTTCGCCGCCTTCCGCGACACCACCGCCGGCCTGGCCACCTGCGACAACACGGTGGTGCTCCGGACGCCGAACGGCGACGTGCTGCCCCGACCGATCCCGCCGGGCAGCAACGCCGTGGTCACCCTCACCCCGGGCGTGACAAACGTGCTCAACCTGACCGCAGCCGACCTCGCCAACATCCAGATCCTGACCTTCGCCAGCCAGCCCACCGCTACCACCCCGCTGCTGGTCAACGTGGACACGACGGGCGTCGGCAACACGTTCGACTGGACCGCCCCGAACTTCGCCGGCATCGGCGGCGAGCAGGCTCGCTACATCCTGTTCAACTTCCCGACCGCGACCGCGCTGACTCTCACCCCGCAGGCCGCCACGGTGGAGGGGACCGTCTACGCCCCCAACGCCAGCCTCACCGACCTCTCGGCCAGTAACACCGAGGGCAGCGTCATCACCCGCACGCTCGACCACCGCGGCGGCGAGATCCACTACTTCCCGTTCAGCACCACACTCTCCTGCGAGGGCGCCACCCCGGCCGACATCTCGCTGATCAAGTCGTCGACGACGACGTTGATCACCACCGTCGGGCAGCAGGTGCCGTACTCGTTCCACGTGGTCAACACCGGCGGCGTCACGCTGACCGGCATCTCGGTGGCCGACACGCAGACCCCGCCGTCGTCGAACGCCAACCTCGGCCCGATCACCTGCGCCGCCACCACCCTCGCGCCCGGCGAGCGCACCGCCTGCACCGCCACGTACACCGTGACCCAGGCCGACCTCGACAACGGCGGGGTGACCAACACGGCCACCGCCCGGGGCACCCCACCCGTCGGTCAGCCCGTCGTCTCCGAACCGGACACCCTGACCATCCCGGCGCAGGTGCTCACCGCCGCCGTCGCCGTCATCAAGTCGTCCACCACCGCCTCGATCACCACTGTCGGTCAGCAGGTGCCCTACCGGTACCTGGTCACCAACACCGGCGGCGTGACGCTCACCGCCATCGCCATCACCGACGTGCAGACCCCGCCGTCGTCGAACGCCGACCTCGGCCCGATCACCTGCCCACAGACCACCCTCGCACCCGGACAGACCACCACCTGCACCGCCACCTACACGGTCACCCAGGCCGACCTGGACAACAACGGCGTACGCGACACCGCCACCGCGCGGGGTACGCCACCCGCCGGCGCACCGGTGACCTCGCCGCCGTCCACGCTGACCATTCCGGCGGCCGGTCTGACCCCGTCGATCGCGGTCACGAAGACCTCCACCGCCGCCTCGATCACGACGGTCGGCCAGCAGGTGCCGTACTCGTTCCACGTGGTCAACACCGGCGGACTGACGCTGACCAGCGTGAACGTCACCGACGTCCAGGCACCACCGTCGTCCAACGCCAACCTCGGCCCGATCACCTGCGCCGCCACCACCCTCGCCCCCGGCGCGCGGACCACCTGCGCCGCCACCTACACCGTCACCCAGGCCGACCTCGACAACGACGGCGTCACCGACACCGCCACCGCACACGGCACCCCACCCGGGGGTACGCCGATCGACTCGCCACCGGCCACGCTGACCATTCCGGAGACCGGCCTGGTCGCCGCGATCGCGGTCGTGAAGACGTCCACCACCGTCTCGATCGAGACCGTCGGGCAGCAGGTGCCGTACGCCTTCCACGTGGTCAACACCGGCGGGCTCACCCTGACCAACGTCACCGTCACCGACGTACAGACTCCGCCGTCGTCGAACGCCAACCTCGGCCCGATCACCTGCGCCGCCACCACCCTCGCCCCCGGGGCGCAGACGGACTGCACCGCCACCTACACGGTCACCCAGGCCGACCTGGACTTCGGTTCCGTCCGCGACACCGCTACCGCGCGGGGCACACCGCCCGGCGGCGGGCCGCCGGTACAGTCGCCGCCGTCCACGTTGACGATCCCCGGTGACGCGCCCGCCCCGGCGATCTCGCTGGTGAAGTCGTCCACCAGCGCGACCATCAGCGCCGTCGGCCAGCAGGTGCCCTACCACTTCCTGGTCGCCAACACGGGCGGCGTCACACTCGTCAACGTCAACGTCACCGACGTACAGACACCGCCGTCGTCGAACGCGAACCTCGGCCCGATCACCTGCCCGCAGACCACCCTCGCGCCCGGCGAGACCACCACCTGCACGGCCACCTACACGGTGACCCAGGCCGACCTGGACAACGACGAGGTCACCGACGTCGCGACCGCGCACGGCACCCCGACGGGCACCGAGCAGCCGGTCGACTCGGACCAGTCCGTGCTGACCATTCCGGCGGCCGACGTCACGCCGTCGATCGCGGTCATCAAGTCGTCGACCACGGTGGCGATCACCGCGGTCGGCCAGCAGGTGCCGTACCAGTTCCTCGCGACCAACACCGGTGGCGTCACGCTGACCAACGTCAACGTCACGGACGTGCAGACACCGCCGTCGTCGAACGCGAACCTCGGCCCGATCACCTGCCCGCAGACCACCCTCGAACCCGGCGAGGCGACGGCCTGCACGGCCACCTACACGGTCACCCAGGCCGACCTCGACAACAACGCCGTCGCCGACACCGCCACCGCGCACGGCACGCCGCCGAACAGCGAGACGCCGGTGGACTCACCGCCGTCCACACTGACTATCCCCGAATCCGGGCTGGTGGCGGCGATCTCCGTGGTGAAGACGTCCGAGGTCACCACGATCAGCATGATCGGCCAGCAGGTGCCGTACCGCTTCCACGTGGTCAACACCGGCGGACTCATTCTGACCAGCGTCACCGTCACCGACGTCCAGGCACCGCCCTCGTCCAACGCGAACCTCGGCCCGATCACCTGCGCGGTGACCACCCTCGCGCCGGGTGAGACGACCGCCTGCACGGCCACCTACACCGTCACCCAGGCCGACCTGGACAACGACGGGGTCACCGACACCGCCACGGCACACGGCATCCCACCCGGGGGCACGCCGGTGGACTCGCCACCCTCGACGCTGACCATTCCCCAGGCGGGGGTCGTCCCCGGCATCGACGTGATCAAATCGTCGACCACGGTGGCGGTCACCGCGCCGGGCCAGCAGGTGCCGTACACCTTCCTGGTGGTCAACACCGGCGGCCTGACCCTCACCGGCGTGACCGTGAACGACACCGTGCTGCCGCCGTCCCCGCGCGCCGAGCTCGGCGACATCACCTGCGGCCCGCAGAACATCCCGAACGGCCAGGTGACCCTGGAACCGGGCGCGTCCATCCAGTGCCGGACGACCTACACCGTGACCGAGGCAGACTTCGCCGGCTCGTCGCTGCGCAACGTCGCCACCGCCACGGGCACGCCGCCGTTCGGGCCGCCGACGGTCTCGCCGCCGTCCCCGTTGGACATCCCGATCCCGCACCCGGCGATCGCCATCACCAAGTCGGCCACACCCACAGTGGTGTCGACGGCCGGTGACGTGGTCACGTACCGGTTCGTGGTGAGCAACACCGGCAACACCCCGCTCACGTCGGTGACCGTCGACGAGACGGAGTTCTCCGGAACCGGCACGCCCGGGGCGATCACCTGCGGCACCCCGCCCGTTCCGAACGGCGGCGTCACCCTGCTCGCCGGAGCGAGCACCACCTGCACGTCGACCTACACCGTCACGGCGGCGGACATCGAGGCCGGCCGGATCACCAACACGGCCGTGGCGGCCGGCACGCCGCCGACCATCCCGGGCCAGGAACCACCCGCCCCGGTACGCTCCGGACCCGTCACCGCCGAGGTCACCGCCACCCGGGGCGCGGCGATCACCGTGGTGAAGTCCAGCAGCACCGGAAAGATCTACCGGCCCGGTCAGCAGGTGCCGTTCCAGTTCGTCGTCACCAACACCGGGCAGGTGACGCTGACCGGCGTCACGATCACCGACACCCTCACGGCGCCGGCGTCACCGGCCAACCTCGGCCCGATCACCTGTGGGCCGGACCGGACACCCAACGGCGCGGTCACCCTGGCCGCCGGCGCGGCGGTGACCTGCGCGGCGACGTACACGGTCAGCAAGGCCGACTACCACCACGGCTCGGTGCGGAACACCGCGACGGCAACGGGCACCCCGCCGGACGGCCCCGCGCCGGTGGCGCCGGAGTCCACCATCACCATTCCGGTGAAGGGCAAGCTGCCGGTGACCGGTACGTCGTTCCCGATCGGTGGCTGGATGACCGCCGGGGTGCTGGCGGTGCTGCTCGGTGCCGCGTTGCTGCTGGTCGTCCGGCAGCGCAGGCTCCGCGCCTAGCGCGGACGTCGCGGGGGTCGGACCGGAGGGGAACCGGTCCGGCCCCCGCGGCACATCACCCCGGCCGCGACACGAGGTCGGCGATGTCGGGGTGTCCGATGGCCTGGATACCGCGACATCGCCGATGTCGTGTCGATCGGCGGTCAATCGGGGCGGTCGGACCCAACGGGGCGGGCGCGTACGTGCAGCCGCTCCCCCTGCGGCCCGAAGAGGCTGAGCGCCTCGGCCGTGCCGGGCCCCGGGTTCATGATGAGGTGCGGGATGCGGGTGTCGAACTCGGCCACCTCGCCATGCGTCAGGATCAGGTCGCGGTCGCCGAGCACCAGGCGCAGTCGACCCGAGAGCACGTACAGCCACTCGTACCCCTCGTGAACCTGCGGGGTTCGTCCCCCGGCGGTCGGGTCCGGCGGGAAGATCTGCTTGAACGCCTGCAAGCCGCCGGGGCGGCGGGTCAGCGGCAGGTGGGTCACGCCGTGGATCACGATCGGCTTGGGGCGTACGCGGGGGTCGCCGGTGGCCGGGGCGTCCACCAGCTCGTCCAGCGCCACCTGATAGGCCCGGGCCAGCGGAAGCAGCAGTTCCAGGGTGGGCCGGCGGCTGCCGGACTCGAGCCGGGACAGGGTGCTCACCGAGATGCCGGTCAGATCGGCGAGCTGGGTCAACGTGGTGCCGCGTTGGTGGCGTAGGGCACGCAGGCGGGGGCCGACGGCGGCCAGCGCGGCGTTGTCGTCGTTTGCCATAACAGCAACGATACTTGCCATCTCGACGACGGCGACGGATGGTGGGCTCAGCCGACGAACAGGGGGACATTCCGGTGGACGAGACGTACGACGTGGTGGTGGTGGGCGGTGGCGCGGCCGGGCTCAGCGGCGCTCTGGCGCTGAGCCGCGCGCGGCGGTCGGTGCTGGTGATCGACTCGGGCGAGCCGCGTAACGCGCCCGCCGACCACGTGCACAACTACCTGGGCCGGGAGGGGACGCCGCCGGCCGAGCTGATCGCCGCCGGGCGCGCCGAGGTGGCCGGGTACGGGGGGCAGTTCCGGGCCGGCCGGGTCCAGGCCGCGACCCGGGACGACGAGGGCTTCCGGCTCGCCCTCGACGACGGCGACGCGGTGCGGGCCCGTCGACTGCTGGTGGCCACCGGGCTGACCGACGAGCTGCCCGACGTACCCGGGGTGGCGCAGCGGTGGGGCCGTGACGTGCTGCACTGCCCGTACTGCCACGGTTGGGAGGTGCGCGACCGCCGCGTCGGCGTGCTGGCTACCGGGCCGATGGCCGTGCACCAGGCCGAGATGTGGCGGCAGTGGACGTCCGACGTGCTCCTCCTGCTGCACGACGCGCCGCCCCTCGACGAGGAGACCGCCGAACGGCTCGCCGCCCGGAGCATCGCGGTGGTGCCCGGCCCGGTCGCCGCGATCGAGGTGACCGAGGACGCGCTCAGCGGTGTCCGGCTCGCCGACGGCCGCGTGGTGGCCCTCGACGTGGTCGTGGTCGGCACCCGCACGGCACCCCGCGCCGACCTGCTGGTCGGGCTGGGCCTGGCCCCCGAGGAGGTGACGATGGGTGGGCACGTGGTCGGCACCCAGGTCCCCGCCGACGCCACCGGAGCGACGACCGTTCCCGGCGTCTGGGTGGCCGGCAACGTGGCCGACCTGCGCGGTCAGGTCATCACGTCCGCCGCCGCCGGGCTCACCGCCGCAGCGGCGATCAACGCCGACCTCATCGCCGAGGAGACCCGGGACGCGGTGACCGCGTACCGGCAACTGGTCGCCACGACCTTCGAGGAGCCGGCGTGGGAGGAGCGGTACCTGTCGAAGCCGGCGGTGTGGAGTGGCCGCCCGAACCCGCAGCTGGTCACCGAGGCGGCCGACCTGACTCCGGGGCGGGCGCTGGACGTGGGCAGCGGTGAGGGCGCCGACGCGGTGTGGCTGGCCGAGCGGGGCTGGCGGGTGACGGCGGTGGACATCTCGACCACCGCGCTGACCCGGGCCGCCGAACACGCCGAGGCCGCCGGGGTCGGTCACCAGATCGAGTTCACGCACGCCGACCTGCGCGACAAGCCGCCCGCCGAGGAGGCGTACGACCTGGTGTCGGCACAGTTCATGCACCTGCCCCCCGTGCAGCGGCGGGAGTTGTTCACCCGGCTGGCCGCCGCGGTGGCCCCGGGCGGCGTGCTGCTGGTCGTGGGGCACCACCCGATGGACCTGTGGACGTCGGGGCACCGGATGCACATGCCGGACATGATGTACACCGCCGAGGACGTGGCCGCCGCGTTGGACCCGACCCGCTGGGACGTCCTCACCACCGACACCCGTCCCCGCCCCGGCCCCCACGACGTCGTCCACCACGACGCGGTCATGGTGGCCCGCCGTCGCTGAGCCGCACCGGTGATCATGGAGTCGTGGTGGATGACAAGAGCCGCGGATCAGGGCCTTCCGGGCACCACGACTCCATGATCGACGAATGAGGGGTGCGGGCCTTCGCACGGGAGGCGGCTCGGCGGTAGCGTTGCGCCACACTCACGGCCCGCAGGGCGGTTGACCGCCGGCCCTTGCGCCCCGACTGTACGGAGGATGGTGCATGTCCATCGGCGCTGAGCCGCTCGCAGCACGCGACGACGCGGCCTCGCGGCCGAGCTTCGAGCTCGCCCTGCGCGGTTACGACAAACGCCAGGTGGACCGGCACCTGGAGCAGCTCGACGGGCAGATCGCGATGCTCAGCGGCGAGCACGGCCGGTCCGCGGTGCGGGTGCGGGAGCTGACCGCCGAGGTGCAGCGGCTGCGCGCCGAGCTGGCCGAGCTGCACGAGCAGCCGGTGCAGGTGGACCGCGCCTCGTTCCAGGATCTAGGCCCGATGGTCGGCGAGATACTGACCCTCGCCGAGAAGCAGGCCGCTCTCATCACCGATTCGGCCACCGACCGAGCCAACGAGCTGCGCAACGAGGCGGAGAGGATCCTCGTCGACACCCGCGAGCGGGCCGCGCAGGCACGCCAGGACCTGTCCGAGGAGGTGGCCGCGCGGCGCAGCGAGCAGGAGCAGGCGTACGAGGAGCGGCGCGCCGTGGCCGAGGCCGAGCTGACCGCGATCCGGGAACGCGCCGAGCAGTTGCGCGCCGACGGCGAGGCCGCGCACGAACGCGCCCAGCACGAGGCGAAGCGCATCACCGAGCAGAGCGCGCAGCAGCTCAACCAGACGCGGGTCGCCGCCGACGCCCTGATGAAGTCGGCGCGTACCCAGATCCAGCAGGAGGTCCAGGCGGCCCGGGCCAAGAACCAGCAGGAGATGGTCCAGTGGCAGGCCGGTGTGGAGCGCGAGGTCGCCGAACGGCGCAGCGCCGCCGAGCAGGAGATCGCCGAGTTGCAGGCGGCGGCGCAGGAGGAGCTGGCCGAGCAGCGCAGCTTCACCGAGCAGCAGATCGCCGCGCTGCTCGCCGAGGCGCAGCAGCACGTGACCGAGCTGCGTAACCGGGCCGACGAGCAGGCCGCCAGCCACCAGGAGCAGCTGACGGCGCTCCAGCGGGACATCGAGGAGCGCCGCGAGGAGTCGGCCCAACTGCACGCCGAGTTGGAGACCGCCCAGCAGCAGCTCGCCGAGGTCCGCCAGGAGGGCGAGACCCTGGAGAACGAGCTGTCCCGCATCCAGCAACGGCTGAGCGAGGTGCGGCGGGACCTGACCGCCGAGACGACTCGACTCGACGAGGCACGGCGGGCCGGCGACTCCGCCGAGCGGCACGCGAAGGAGGTCCGCGCCCGGGTCCAGCGGGAGGCGAAGCGGGTGGCCGACCTGGCCTCCGCCGCCGTGATGGCCGCTGCGGCCGGCGGTACGGAGACCGCCGAGTATCCGATGGTCGGCCCACGGTCGAGTCCCGCCCGTGCGGGTGTCGAGCTGATCCCCGTCGACCCGCCGGCGAGCCACCGCACCGACACCGACGCCGACGCCGACGCCGACGCCGACGAGCGTGCCGGTCGCGCCGAGACCGACACCGAGCAGGCGCGTACCGACCGCGTCGGCGCGGACCAGGCCGGTGACGACGAGGCAGGTCGCAGCGGGGCCCACGCCGACGAAACCCACGCCGATGCCGAGCACACCGACGGTGACCGCCCGGAGGGGACGCCCCTGCGGTACCCGGTGGCGCTTGCCGAACGGACGGCCACGTCGGGATCGCCCACCCCGCAGCCCGAGCCGATCTTCGCCCGGACCGAGCCCCCGACGCCCGTGCCGTTCCTGGCCTTCGGGCAGCCGGTCAACGACAACGGCAACGGCAACGGCCGACACTGAGCCCGCCAGCGCGGAACGGGCCGGGGCGCGTGCGTCCCGGCCCGTTCCGCAGAACCGGCACCGGGCGGTCTACACCGAATCCCCGCATCGTCTGCACCGCACGCTGTCGCGCCGATGGTGGGATGGGCGGATGAGCCAGCTCACGAGTGTGGATCAGATCGCGTACCTGGATGCAGCCGCCGCCACCACGATCGGCCGTCACTACAAGAGGCGTGCCGTCGACGCTCTCGACCTGCGGCCGGGGCACGCCGTCGTGGACGTCGGCTGCGGCCCGGGCACCGATCTCGGGCGGCTGGCCGACGCGGTCCGGCCCGACGGCCTGGTCGTCGGAGTCGACCGGGACGGGCGGATGCTCGCGGAGGCGGCCCGGCGGGTGGCCGGCCGGTCGGGGATCGATCTGCGCGCGGGCGATGCCCATGGGCTTCCGCTGGACGATGCCAGCATGGACCGGGTCCGGATCGACCGGGTGCTGATGCACGTGGACGATCCCGCGACGGTGTTGGCGCAGGTCCGCCGGGTGCTGCGCCCGGGGGGTGTGCTCGCGGTGACCGAGCCGGACTGGGACACCCTGGCCGTCGCCGACGATGACGTGGAGACGAGCCGCCGCTTCGCCCGGTTCGTGGCGGGTCGGGTGCGGAATCCGACGGTCGGGCGGGACCTGGTCCGGCTGTCGGTACGGGCCGGCCTGCGGGTGCGCTCGGTCGAGGCGATCGCCGTCGTCTTCGAGGATTTCGGCACGGCGGACCGGATTCTGGGTCTGCGGCGCAACTCCGCGTGTGCGGTGACGGCCGGCGAGCTGACCGACACGGACGCTCAGGCGTGGCTGGGGCGTCTCACCGCTGGTCCTTCGCTGGCGAGCTTCACCCTCTACCTGGTCACGGCCGAGGCACCCTGACCAGCCACGGCACGTCGGTCCCGCAGCCGCCCCGCGCCGCTCGCCGGACCCGAGGTGTGCCGGTGCGCTTTCGCCGGGAACCGTCCCGGACGTCCCATCGGAGCTGGCAGGCTGGGGCTGGCCGACACGCACCACCGGCCCGATCGGCGATCCGGAAGGGGACGCGCCGCGTGGCCGCGAGGAGTGCCCGTGACTGACCAGCCGGAGGACTTCGACCTGCTCGTCGTGGGCGGCGGCAAGGCCGGCAAGACGCTGAGCATGGACGTGGCCCGCTCCGGCCGCCGGGTGGCGATGGTGGAGCGCGGCATGATCGGCGGTAGCTGCATCAACGTCGCGTGCATCCCCACGAAGGCGCTGGTGACGAGCGCGCGGGCGGCCCGCCAGCTCCGGGACGCCGCCGCGCTCGGTCTCGTGGTCGAGGGTGGCCGGGTGGACGTGGACCTGCTGCGGGCGCACAAGCAGGACGTCGTCGACCAGATGGTGGCGGCCAACCGACAGCAGTTCCTCGACTCGGGTCTGCACCTGGTGATCGGTGCGGCCCGGTTCGTCGCCGCGCGGACCGTGCGGGTGCCGCTGGCCGACGGCGGCGAACGACTGCTGCGCGGCGCCGACGTGGTCATCAACACCGGCACCCGCCCACATCTGCCGTCCGTGCCCGGGATGGCCGAGGCCGGGGTACTTACCAGCAACGACCTCCTGCGGCTGGATCGACTGCCGGCGCGACTGGTGGTGCTCGGCGGCGGGACCGTCGGGGTGGAGTTCGCGCAGATGTTCGCGTCGTTCGGCAGCGCGGTGACGGTCATCGAGGGCGGCCCCCAACTGCTCACCCGCGAGGACCCCGATATCGCCGACGCGCTGATGCGGATCTTCCTCGACGACGGCATCGACGTCCGCGTCGGCGTGGCCGTCGCCCGGGTCGACCGCGACCCCGACGGCACGCTCCGGGTCGCCCTCGACGACGGCAGCGTGGTGACCGGCGACGAAGTCCTGGTGGCGGCCGGCCGGGCGCCGGTCACCGACGGGCTCGGGCTGGACGCGGCCGGTGTCCGGCTCGACGGTCGTGGCTTCGTGGTGGTCGACGAGTACCTGCGCACCAGCGCCGAGCGGACGTGGGCGGCCGGGGACGTCGCCGGCAGCCCGCAGTTCACGCACGTCTCGCTGGACGACTATCGGATCATCCGGGCGAACCTGGCCGGTGAGCAGCGCAGCACGGCGGACCGACTCATCCCGTACACCGTCTTCACCACCCCGGAGCTGGCGTGGGTCGGTCTCAGCGAGAGCGACGCGCGGCGCACCGGGTACGACGTCCAGGTGGCCCACCTGCCCGTCGCCGCGATCCCCCGGGCCCGCACGCTGCGCCAGACGAAGGGCATGTGGAAGGCGGTGATCGACGACCGTACCGACCTGATCCTGGGCGCGGCACTGCTCGGCCCGGAGTCGGGTGAGGTGATCACCTCGGTGCAGTTGGCAATGCTCGCGCGGATGCCGTGGACCGCGCTGCGGGACGCGATCATCACGCATCCGACCATGGCCGAGGGCCTCAACCTGCTCTTCGCCTCACTCAGGTCCCGCCCGGTGCGCTGAGCACCTCGCACCGGGTGCGGTCAGCCGGCGATCTCGGCGCGTACCCGTTGCTGGAAGGCACGGGCCTCGGGTCCGGCGGGCGGTGGGCCGCCGTGCCGCGCGGCGATCGCCCGGTGGATCACGTCGGCCGGGTCGCCGGTGTCGACGAGTCGCTGACCGGCGGCCACCTTGGACAGCCAGACGCCGTCGCGGTGGCGCACCAGGGAGCGGCATGCGCCGAGCACCGCGTCCTCCGCCCCGGGCGCGGGCTGGTCGTCCGGTGGCGTCGGCAGGGCCAGCCACCAGGTCAGCGCCTCCACCAGCAGCCGACGCAGAGCGTCCGGGGGAAGGTCGGCGAAGACCTCCGCCGCCGGAGGACCGGCAAGCGGCAGTCCGCTCTGGTGCAGGATGCTGCGGTCCAGCCCGTACCAGAACCGGCCGTCGGCATCCGGGCGGTCGGCCGGGTCGAGGGTGCGGCGGAACGGCATGGCGCGTCCGGTGTTCAGCTCGACCTCGAAGCCGGGATCGGGGCTGCCGGCGGTGGAAACCGCCCGCCGGTACACGACCAGTTCCAGCCCGCGCGCCGGACAGGGCAGCGCCTCGTGTCGCAGCCGTGCCACGAGCGTCCGCTTGACGGTCTCGGGGAGCGGGTCGACGCAGACCAGCGCGACGTCCACGTCACTGCGTCCGGCCTGGTACGCGCCGAGCCCCACCGAGCCGGCCGCGTACGCGGCGACGAGATCGTCGCCGAGCACGTCCCGGGCGGTGTCCACGAGATCGTCGAGGTAGCGCGTCAGAGCGAAGTCCACGCCCCCATCCTCGTCTGCGGGCGTGGACGCGGCCAGGCCGTGTGTCGAGGTCCTCGGTCGAGCCGAGGGGCGGACGGCGGACGGCGGACGGCGGACGGCGGACGGCGGACGGCGGACACCACGATGAGAGTGATGCCTGTGAGGCATCAAGATGACTGACAGGCATCACTCTCAATAGAGCGGGCGGCTCCGATCCGGCCGGACCACGGGCCCGCGAGCGGCGGTTCATCAGCGGCCGAAGCGGCAGTCGTCTGGGCCTTTCGCAGGCGGGCCAGGGGCTTTGACACACGGCCTAACCGGCGTAGAGCAGCAGCAGGCCAGCGACGGTGTAGGCGACCATCAGCGCGAGCAACGGGAGCTGACCGACGACCGCCCGCGCGCGGGGGAACAGGTACAGGGCGCGGTCGTGGGCGAGCAGGGTGCCGAGCAGGTGCCCGACGATGATGACGGTGATCTGGAGGTTGGCCACCCCGGACGGGGTGACCAGCGCGGTGTGCGGTTCCCAGCCCGCGGTGCCGAAGACGTCCGCTCCGGTCTCGCGGGGGTCGGAGAGCAGGGCGACGGTGCGCTGACCCTCCAGGATCAGCAGCGAGTAGTAGTGCGCCACCACGTAGCCCACCGCGATCGGCACGATCGAGTGCGCGATCTCGCCCGGCACCCGCCGCGCGGCGACCGCGCCAGCGTCCGCCCGCTCGGTGCGACCGACGCGGGCCGCGACGCCGGTGGCGGCGAGGTACGCCACAGCGACCGCCCCGATGACCAGGACCAGTCCGGCGCTGCCGGTGATCGCCGGGTGCAGCCCGTTCTCCTGCGCGAAGCGCAGCCATGCCGGCGCGTTGGAGAGGCTGTCGAACATGGTCGAGCCGAGCAGCACGATGACCACGGCGACCAGCCCGGGACGGGGTCGCAGACCGGCGATCCCGTCGAGCGGGTTGCGCCACACCAGCACACCGTCGGCGGCCCTGCCGATCGGAGCGAGCCGGCCGACGAGCGCGCTGTAGACCTCGAACGGGTCGGCCCGGTCGAACCATTCCGCGCCGAACAGCACCGCGCCGGCCAGCATCACCACGGCGTACCCGGCCAGCCACGCGGTGATGACCGGCAGGGTGGCCCGGTCCGGCGCGACCAGTTCGAGCCAGACGAATGCGAAGAGGGTGACCGCGCCGGGCCAGAGGCCCACGCCGCCCGGCAGTTCGCGGATGCCGCGCGCCGGGTCGCGCCGGGCCGCGAGCGCGCCGAGCAGATGCACGGTACGCAGCGGGTTGACCGCCCGCCAGAACGGGCCGAACAGCAGCGAGACAGGCACCAGGCCAACCCAGAGGAGCACGTAGAGCGCGCCGGCCGTGGGATTGTCCGGGGTGTCCGGCCCGGCGAGCAGGCCGACGCAGAACCAGCCGGTGGCGAGCAACCCCAGTGCGCGCAGCACCCACCGGAACGTGGGGGCGTCGAGGAGGCGGGCCAGCCGGTCCGGCACGGGCCGGCCACCGGCGGCGTCCCGGTCGAGGCGCGGTTCGCGCCAGAGCAGGCCCAACGCGAGGAACGTGACGACCAGGGTCAGGGCGGCGGCGACGACGAGTTCGGGCAGCGTGATCGGAAGGTCCTGGCGGCCGCCGACGCCGTGCGCCAGCAGTGTGGGAGCGGCGGACATGCCGATCAGCGGACGACGAGCTGGAACAGCACCAGCTCGGTCTCGTGCGTCTCGACCTCGAACAGCCCGGTCTTGTCGGCCCGGAACTCGACCATGCCCGGCGCGCCGGCCGGCAGGCGAGCGCCCAGGTCGTAGCCGTGCACGTGCAGTTCGTCGGCGACGTCCGAGGTGACCGTGATCCGGACCAACTGGCCCTTGGTCACCGTCACCCGGCCGGTCGGCGGGGTGACCCGTCGCTTGGCGACGGTCACGGTGATCTCCCGGTCGACCGCGGTCGTGCTGGGCGTGGCGGCGGGAGTGGGGCTGCCCGGGGTGACCGACGCGGCGGACGTGGTCGGCGCGGCGGCCGACGTCGGGGCCGTCGAGGGTGTGGCGACGGACGGGTCGTCATCGTGGCCGCAGCCCGCGGCGAGCAGGGCGGTGAGCAGACCGGTGACCACGAGGGCGGCGGAGCGGACGGTGGGGCGCGGACCGGGGACGGGCACGGCGGACTCCGAACGACGCGGGGGGACGGGGTGTCGAGATGATCGTCGGAGGGTGAACTCTACGTCTTGTTCGGCGACGGGGAAATGACCATGATGAACGAATGCGATCGAGGCTCGCCACTGTCGGTAACAACGTGAGTCGTACCCTCGCGGTGCTGGCCGCGCTGCTGGTGGCGGCACTGGCGCTGCCCGCCGCCCCGGCGTCCGCGCACGGCCAATTGGCGACCTCCACCCCGCTGACCGGCACCGTGGTGCGCCAGCCTCTCGCCCAGGTGGGGTTGTACTTCACGGAGAAGCCGGCCGCCAACGCGCACTTCACCCTCACCGGCCCGAACGGGTCGCGGGTGGACAGCGGCTGGTCGCACGGCGAGCCGACGCGGTTGGACAAGCCGGTCCAGGAGTACTTCATGGTCAACGGCGTCTTCGAGCCGCGGCTGTACCACACCGGCTTCCCCGCGATGGTGGCCGTCGCGCACTGGCCGGCGAAGGGCAGGTACACCGCCAGTTACCTCACGGTCGCCTCCGACGGCGAGGCGGTGCGGGGCACCGTCACGTTCGACTACCAGGGGCCGAGCACGGCGGCCCCGGCCGGCTGGACGGCCCCGACGGACGGTCCCGATCCCGCCCTGCTCGCCCAGGCCGAGGGCGGCACGTCGGCGTCCGCCGTACCGGCCGCGACACTCGACCCGGCGATCACCCCCGCCGCCGCGCCGCCGGCGTCCTCGAAGGAGAAGGGACTTCCCTCGTGGGTGGTACCCGCGGCCATCGTCGCCGTCGTGGGCACGCTCATCCTCGTGGCGGCCCGCCGTCGCCCCGCCGCCCGGCCGGCGGGTAAGGCTGCCCGCCCGCGCGGCGGCGCCGCACGTCCAACAGGCGGCAGCCTCCCGCGTCCACGCGGCGGAACGAACCGCCGTCCGGCTCGCCGCGGACGCCGCTGAGGCCGGTCACATCCCTGGACATTCGGGGATCAGTGCCGCGAGCTTTCGCACGGACATCGGGAACTTTTGATGTATCGATGCAAAGGCATGGACACCCTGATCGAAACCCCTTAATGTCTCGACCCATCAACCCGGTGTTTCCGGATCGTCACTCGTCGGCGTCGAGGACGTTACGGACCGGGCCGGCGGCCACCCACCTCACCATCGCTGCATGCCGGCCGCCGGTCACTCCTCATCCTCGTTGGAGGAACGATGGGTACACGGCTGCCTCGCCGATTCCGCAGTCCCGTCCTGGGCGCGCTCGCGCTCGTCCTCACCGTCGGCTTCTGGGCCGACCCGGCCGACGCCGCCGCAGAGCAGGAACCGGGCGTCACCCTGCGCGTCTACGACGTCCAGGTGCCGCTTTCCGAGATCTGCACGCTCAAGCCCGCGCAGACCCCGAACGTCGACAAGCTCATGTCCACGATCAACTGGACGTCGACGGCCGACTTCGGCTTCGACGACAACTTCGTCTCGCAGGTGCTCGGCAACATCACCGTCACCCAGGCCGGCAGCTACACCTTCCGGCTCAGCAGCGACGACGGGTCCAAGCTCACGATCGACAACACCGTCGTCGTCGACCACGACGGTCTGCACGGCGCCACCCCACCCAAGGAGGGCACGGTCACCCTCGCCACCGGCCTGCATCCACTGCGCATCGACCACTTCGAGCGCGGTGGTGACCAGCAGATCACCCTGGAGTGGCGTACGCCCGGCTCGTCGTCCTTCGTGGTCGTACCGAACTCGGCGTTGAGCACCGACGCCGGGGTCGTCCGGGTCACCGCACCGGGACGCAAGGAGTGCGAGGGCGTCAGCGACACGCCCGGTGACGGCCTGCCGCTGACCGGCGTGCACCCCGGTTACACGCTCACCAACCTGCGACCCAGCGGCTTCCAGCCGAAGGTCACCGGGATGGACTGGCTGCCCGACGGACGGCTGGTCATCAGCACCTGGGGTGGCAGCGACCAGTCCGGCACCTCCCAGGACGGCGAGGTGTACATCATGGGCGGCACCGGCGGCGCGACAAGTCCCGGGGCGGTGACCACCAAGAAGATCGCCGGTGGCCTCAAGGAGCCGATGGGGCTCAAGGTCGTCGACGGCGTGGTCTACGTGTCGGAGAAGCAGCGGCTGACCCGGCTCGTGGACACCACCGGCGACGAGGTGGCCGACCGTCTCGACACCGTCGCCACCTGGCCGTACGGCGGCAAGTTCCACGAGTTCGCGTTCGGTCTGCTCTACCAGGACGGGTTCTTCTACGTGAACCTGTCGGTGTCGATCGACTACGGCGGCGCGACCACCGTGCCGCAGCCCGCCGCCAACCGGGGCACCACCATCAAGGTCAACAAGGACACCGGCGCGGTCAGCTACGTCGCGGGCGGCCTGCGGACACCACACGGCATCGGTTGGGGGCCGGAGGGCGGCATCTTCGTCACCGACAACCAGGGCGGCTGGCTGCCGTCGTCGAAGCTGGTGCACATCAAGCAGGGCCGCTTCTTCAACCACTACACGACCCCGGCCGGTCCGTTCGACACCAACCCGGTCACCCCGCCGGTGCTCTGGATGCCGCAGAACGAGATCGCCAACTCGCCGAGCACGCCGCTCTACCTCACCAGCGGGCGGTACGCCGGCCAGTTCGTCATCGGCGACGTCACCTACGGCGGTCTCCAACGCGCCTCCGTGGAGAAGGTCAACGGCGAGTACCAGGGCGCGCTGTTCCGACTCACCCAGGGTTTGGAGGCGGGCGTCTCCGAGGTGAACCTCGGCCCGGACGGCGCGATCTACGTCGGCGGGCTCGGCGCCGGCGGCAACTGGGGGCAGACCGGCAAGCTGACGTACGGGTTGCAGAAGCTCACCCCGAACAGCGCCAGCACCTTCGAGATGCTGGCGATGCGTGCCACCACCACCGGTTTCGAGGTGGAGTACACCCAGCCCGTCTCGGCAGCGACCGCCGCCAACCTCGCGTCCCACTACAAGATCAAGCAATGGCGGTACGTGGCCACCTCGGCCTACGGCGGGCCGAAGATCGACGAGGAGGCCCTCACCGTCACCTCGGCCACTCTCTCGTCGGACGGAAAGAAGGTGAGCCTGGCGGTGGCCGGCCGCAAGGCCGGTCGGGTGGTGCACCTGCGCTCGCCGCGCCCGTTCACCTCCACCAGCGGCCAGTCACTGTGGAGCACCGAGGCGTGGTACACGCTCAACTCCATCCCGGGCAGCCCGCCGCCGCCGATCGGCGGCACCATCACCGGCGTCGGCGGCAAGTGCCTGGACGTCGACAACTCGGGCACCGCCGACGGTACGAAGATCCAGCTCTGGACCTGCAACGGCACCGCCGCCCAGTCGTGGACCCGGGTCGGCGACACGTACCGGGTGCTCGGCAAGTGCCTGGACGTGGACAACGCGGGCACCGCGAACGGTACGAAGATCCAGCTCTGGACCTGCAACGGCACCGGCGCGCAGGTCTGGCAGCCACAGAGCGACGGATCCATCCGCAACCCGCAGTCCGGCAAGATCATGGAGGCCGCCGGCGGTAACACCGGCGACGGCACCCAGATCCAGCTCGGCACGTACGCGGGCGGCGCACACCAGAAGTGGGTGGTCAGCAGCGGGGTAACCGGCTGACCTCGGACGAGGGGGCGTGGTCAGACCGGCGGGTCGGGCCACGCCCCGTCTCGTGAGCCGTGTGGGAACCGACGCTCAGCGGAACAGCACCGGTCGGTTCCCCCGCGCGCCGACGAGGTGGCCGCTGATGTTGATGTCCTCGATCCAGTCGGTCTCCCACACGCCCCGGGTGGTCAGGTCGGTCATCACACCGTTGCGCCAGAGGAACGGGTGCCACGCGGCGCTGGTGGTGGCGCTCTGGCCCACCACCACCCCCCGGTCGTTTATCGCTGTGGCGTGGCTCCGGTCGCCGCCGAGCGTGCCGAGGTCGGTGAGTGTCCCGTTCTGCCAGCGGAACGCCCGGCCGTTCGCCGCGCCCACCACCTGACCCCGGTTGTTGATCCCGAGCGCCGCGCTGCCGATCTGGGTCAGGACGCCGTCGCGCAACCGGCCACCGACGCAGGTGCACGGGTAGTCCTGCGGCGGCACGTTGAACCCGCCCACCACGTCGCCCGCGTTGTTGAAGTCGGCGGTGAACTCGTAGAAGTACTCCTGACCCAGGTCGGTGAAGACCCCGTCGCGCCACAGGAAACGGTGCCGCATGTCGTCGGCCGGATCGCTGGTGCCGAGCACCTGCCGCCGGTCGTTTACGCCGATCGCCACACTGTTCTCCCCGCCCAGGGTGCCAAGGTCGCGGAGGTGGCCGTCGCGCCAGAGCACCGCGCGGGTCAGGTAGTCCGAGCCGAACGAGGTGATCGCCACGTCACCGAACTCGTTGACGTCCACGGCGCTGGAATCGGTGTCACCGGGCAGCACGCCCAGGTCGGTGATGACGCCGTGTCGCCAGAGCACGGCGTGCCGGGCGCCGCCGGCGACGGTGCTCCAGCCGACGATGTCGCCGCGGTCGTTCATCGCCGTCGCAGCGCCGTCACCCCCGCTCAGGGTGCCGAGGTCGACGACCCGATAGCTGTGCGGGGACGCGACGACGGGAGCGGGAGCGAGGGTGATCATCGCGACGACGGTCGTCACTGCGGTCAGCAGGGGACGCGGGGACACCAAGGACGCCAAGGGGGACGCTCCTCCGGATCGGAGCGGCGACGACCCGGCGGACGGGCGCGGGACAACCGCCACTGCGCGTTCGATCGGTTACGCACAGTAGATCCGGTGTCGTGGCGGCACGCCAGGGACCGAACGGTCACCGACGCATCAGGCGCGCGTCGGTCAGGGGCCGTGCGGCAGCGGTTGAGCCAGCGCCCGCAGGTCCGCCGGGAGCTGCGCCAGGGCGTCGGTGAACTCCCGGTGGCCGACCACCCGGTGCATCGTCTGAAGAACCGCCCGTGCGCCCCGCTCGGCGCCGGGCCGATCCGTGCCGGCACGGTCGGCGACGCGGCGCAGGAACTCGTCGTACCCGAATGTCTCGGGCGGTTCGGCGGCCTTGACCAGCAGCGGGCTCAGCTCGTCGGCCACGTGGGGAGCGAGCGCGGACGCCTCGCCGCCGCTGAGGCGCTCGGTGAGCGTCCGCAGGACCGCCTCGGTCAGCGAGCGTGCCTCTTGCGGCGGGATGCCCGCCCGTGCCGCGACCTTGTCGACGAACGCCAGTTCGGCCATGGTCCCGCCCCTTCCGTCGCCGGAACGCGTGGCTACCCGGGCCGGACGGCGGCAAACCCGGGCCATCCCGCCGGTGGTTCTGTCGGTTGCGCCGCGTCCCACCGACGCCGTCTCGTACGGTGAGGTCGGACCGGGACCACGGCGGCCGCCCGACGGCGGCCCATGCCGCAGGAGGAGCAGATGACGGTCGACCTGCCCGACGTGATCGACAGGTACTTCCGGGCGGTCGGCGACGGTGACCTGGACGCCTTCGTCGCCTGCTTCGCGGACACCGCGAGCGTGGCCGACGGGGACCGCCTGTACGACGGCCGGCCCTCCATCCGATCCTGGCGGGAGCGGACGATGTCGGAGTACTCGTACACCGCCGAGCCGGTGCGGGTCACGCCCCAGGCCGGCGACTCGTACCTGGTCCTCACGCGGGTGTCCGGCGACTTCCCCGGCAGCCCGATCGAGCTGCGGTACCGGTTCACCCTGCGCGACGGCCTGATCGGCGCCCTGGACATCCGCCCGTAGCGACCGCCCGTCGCCCGTGCCGGAGGAGATGCCGTGCCGGTACGCGACGTGGGCGCGATCGAGGACATGCGTCCAGATCTCCAGCGTCGGCGACCGGGTCGCCAGCCGGGCGATCCCGCGAAAGCGGCGCGGGCGATCATCGAGATCACCCGCGTCGACGACCCGCCGGCACGGCTGCTGCTGGGCGTCGACGCGGTCGCGGCCGCATCGACGGTCGCCGAGGCACTCGCCGCGTCCGACGCGCGGTGGCGCGAGCTGAGCGAGTCCGTCGCGTTCGACGCGGGGTCCTGACCCGTCCGCCGCCGCACAGTGGCCGCGCCTTCTTGATCAACCGCCGAATGGAGGACACGGCTGGGCGGCTGTCGGATGACATGATGTCCCGACAACGGCTGACGCTACGAGGAAGGATGCTGCTGTCCGATGGCGCACTTCGAGGCCCGCACGTCCACGACACCCGGGCGGATCGTGGTCACGCTGACCGGTGAGTGCGACCTGGCGGCCCAGCCCGAGCTGACGACCGTGCTGTCCGCGGCGGTGCGCGCCGCGTCGGTGGTGGTGGTCGACGTCGGCGGGCTGCGGTTCATGGACTCGACGGGCCTGCACGGCCTGGTGACCGCCCATCAGGCGGCACGCGCGACCGGCCGTCGTCTGTACGCGGTCAACGCGTCCGGCCCGGTCGCGACCGTCCTCGACATCACCGGCATCGGCAACCTGCTGCGTCCGCCCGTCGACGACCCGCAGCTGGCGGGCTGATGGCGACCGACCGTCGGGAGACCCACGCGGTGGCCGAGGAGCCTGCGTTCGCCTCGCGCACCGACACGATGACGTACGAGGTGGCGTCCGACCTGCGGGCGTTGCGCGCCTTCGTCTGGGACACCGCCACCGCGCGGGGCCTGTCGGCCGAGCGGGTGGAGCTGCTGGTGCTCGCGGTCAGCGAGCTGGCGACCAACACGTTGCAGCACACCGTCGGCGGTGGCCGGGTCCGGCTCTGGGCCGAGGGCGACCAGGTGTTCTGCGACGTCGTCGACCAGGGCCCGGCACGGGCGCTCGGCCGGGACATGCCCGCCGCCAACGCCGTACGGGGCCGCGGACTGGCCATCGTCGAGCAGGTCTGCGACGAGGTGACCGTGCGGGCCGCCCCCGAGGGGACGATCGTCCGGATCAGGCTCGGACGCTGAGCCGGCCAGCGTGCTGAGCACCTGTTCGGGGTGCGGGCCTAGCGCATGGTGGCGCGGGCGGCGGTGTCGATGAAATCTGCCACCGGACCGGGTTTCGAGACAGCCACGGCGTGCGACCCGTCGACCTCGATCACGGTGGACCCCGCCCGGTCGGCCAGGAAGCGTTGCAGGTCCGGCGGAATGCCCTGGTCCTGCTTGCTGATCAGGGTCCACGACGGGATCGTCTTCCAGGCCGCCTTGGTCACGGACCCGGTCTGGGCGCTCGCCGTTGCAGGCCGCTGCGTGACCGCCATCAACTCGGCGACCTCGGGGGCGACGTCGGCCGCGAACACGGCCGGGAACTTGTCCTGCTGGATGTACTGGTCCATCCCCGTCCCACCGTCAGGCAGGGGGAAGGGGACCATCTTGATGGACGTGACGAGCTGGCTGCCGGGATACTTCGTGACCAGGTCGACCACGCTCTCGCCGACATCCGGGCTGATGCTGGCGACGTACACCAAGGCCTTGACGTTGGCCGCGCCGTCCGCGGCCTCGGTGATCACCAGTCCGCCGTAGGAGTGGGCGACCATCACGACCGGCCCGTCGATGCTGTCCACGACGGAACGGGCATAGGCCGCGTCCTCCTGGACACCGCGCAGCGGGTTGGCGACAGCGATGGCCGGATAGCCTTGGCGCCTGAGGTGGGCGATCACCCCGTTCCAGCTCGACGAGTCGGCGAAGGCCCCGTGCACGAGCACGATGGTGGGCAACCCCGCCTGCTGGCCGGACGTGTCAGGAGCGTTCATTCGGCATCACCTTTCGTGGCATAGAGTCAGTATTCGGGATGAAAGACGCCCAGGTCGGTGATTCGGATGGACGGGTGGCGCGCCGCCGCGCCCATGCGTCCACGTCCGGGCGGTGTGGCCTGCCACAATGCGGTCAGTCCGGACGGCGGCGCCGGGAGCGGAAGACCGGGAGGACGGTGCCATGCCGGACAGCGCACGCGAGGCGGAGCTGCTCGACGCCGAACGCACCCTGCAGGCCGCGCAGAGGGCCGGTGACGTCGCGGCCCTCGACCAGTTGCTGGTCGACCAACTGATCGCGATCGGCCCCGACGGCCGCAAGCACACCAAGGCGGAGGATCTCGCCGCGCACCGGGACCGGACCTCGGTCGTCGAGGAGCTCACCGAGGAGGAGTTGGACCTGCTCGTCGTCGGATCGACAGGTGTGACGTTCTGCCTGGCCCGGGTCGCCGGGACGTTCGACGGCGCGCCGTTCAGCGCGCGCCTGCGCTACACCCGCACCTGGGTGCACGACGACCAGCACGGTTGGCGGGTCCTCGCCGCGCACATCAGCCAGGTCTGAGAGCCGGTCAGCTCACCGTCGCCTCGACCGGACCGATACGCAGCACGCCGTCGTGCAGCGGCGTGCAACGGACGCCACCCGTGGTGCGCAGCGCCTTCCAGGCGCCCGACCCGACCGTGACGTCCATCCACGCGCAGGGGCGGGCGGCACGGTTCACGCGCAGGCCGACGGGGCCGTCGCCGGAGTCGAGGACCAGCACCCTGCCGATCAGCTCGTCCACGGCGAGGCCGATGGTGAGGATGTTGCGGCGGACCTGCGCCAGGCCGATGCCCGCCGGCAGCGATTCCTGGGCGATCACCGTGACACTCGCGTCGCGGTGCGCCTGCTTGCCGAAGTACCGGTCGCCGACGATGCCGAGGCCGGCCCGGATCTGGACGGTGTCGACCAGCTCGCCGGGCGGGGCCGGCGCCGGGCCGTCGGAGGGCCGGCCCAGGAAGCGGTGTACGGGCGAGGCCAGCAACTCGACGATCTCCGGCATGGCAGGAATTGTACGAAGCGGACCGGCTCCAACGGGTCAGGTCCGCAGACGACTGGGCCCGCGCCCTGGCTCGGGCTGTCGGCGAGGCCGGCGGCGACCGCCGTGGGGGTGGCTGCGGTAGTGAGCGGTATACCTCAGAGTCATGAATATGACCCTGAGGTATACCGCTCACCGGCACATCGCGCTGGCGGGCCAGCCGAAGCGGATCGCGAGCGTCTAGCTCGACCGCGATCCGGCCTGGGCCGGTGTGCCGGTCACGGTGAGATGGCGTGCTCGGCCGACGTTGTCGAACGAGCCGAAGCCCACCCGCCCCGACCCGAACGTGGTGTCCTTCGCGGTCAGCAGCGGGTCGCGGTGCCCGTCGACGTAGACGGCGATCTCGCCGGTGGCCGGCAGGTGCACGACGCGTACGCGGTGCCACGCGGCGTCGGTGATCGCCGGGTTGGCCCCACGGGAGCGGCCGTTCCACTGGTGGTCGATGCGTTCCCGATCGGCATTGTTGACCTTGAAGATGCCGTTGTGCGGATAGATCGTGTTGTCGGTGGAGAGGTGGGCGTAGTAGAACTCGGTGTCCGAGCGCCAGCCGAAGACGATGATCACGTCCCGGTTGCTGACGTCGACCGGCGTGTCGAGTCGTACCCGAGTGTCGAGGAGCACCGACGACCAGGTCGGGCCGGCGGTCAGCACGGCGTACTCGAAGGGCCGGCGCGGGCCCGGCCGGCTCTCGCCGGCCTCGGCGAGGATGACCTCGTCGCGGGTGAACTGCCACTTCGTCGGGGTCACCGGCGCCCAGTTGGCGGCGCCGGCGGTGTGGCGCAGGGTGGTGCCGCCGACGTCGCCGCTGGCGAACTCCCGGGTGCCGGTGACCTTCCAGACCGTGCCGTTGGCCTTGGCGACGAGGTACAGCTCGCCGGCCGCGTCGGTGCCGAAGCGCAGGTCGACGCGGTTGGGGTCGCCGGGCGCGCCGGGTCCGGAGAGGTCCCGCATCCGCACCGGCGAACCCGCGGCGTCGAAGAGCGCGAGCTGGTGGATCGGGGCGAGGCCGTGGCCACGGCGCATCTCGTTCGCCTCGGTGTAGAGCACCCGGCCGTCGACCAGGTCGCCGAAGACGTACTTGCCGCGCAGCGCCGGCACCGCGCGTCCGCGGTAGACGAAACCGCCGGCCACCGCGACGCCGACGTCCGCGGTGCAGTTCCAGTCCGCGGCGGGGTCGTGGTCGTACGCGGCGACGGGGTACGTGTAGCCGTAGCGCTCGTCGTCGGCCGGCAACGGGAACAGCCGGTCGCAGGGGTTGGTGGCCGCCTTGTCGAAGACGAAGGAGCCCTCGCGCTCGCTCCAGCCGAAGTTGTCGCCGGCGCGGACCTCGTAGATCGCCTCGACGGCGTGCTCACCGATGTGCCCGAGGTACATCCGGCCGGTCGCCCGGTCCCAGCTGAACCGGTGCGGGTCGCGGAAGCCCACGGCGTAGATCTCGCCGAGCGCCCCGGCCCGCCCGACGAACGGGTTGTCGGCGGGGATGCCGTACCGGCCGTTGGCGGAGCTGGTGCCCCTCGGGTCGATGCGCAGCAGCTTGCCGTGCGGCAGGCCGAGGTTCTGCGGGTCGGTGGTGCGCACGCCGAGGCCGCCGTCGCCGACCGCGAGGTACAGCAGGCCGTAGTCGCGGTCGTGGCGTTTCGCCGTGGGGTTGAAGTTGATCTCCTGGATGCCGTGCACCTGCCCGCCGAAGCCGATGCGCAGCACCTCCCGGCGGGTGCCGGCGAAGGTGTCGGCGGCCGGGTCGTCAGCCGTCCACTCGGTGATGACGCCGTGGTAGATCGTGCCGGCCTGGGCGTAGTCCGGTGGCGTGGTCGTCGCCGACGCCAACTCGGTGTGGATGGTGTAGAAACGGCCGTTGACGCCGAACTCGGGGTGGAAGGCGACGTAGCCGAAGCCCTGGCCGAGCCCTCGGCCGGAGAAGAACTGGGGCGCGAACGTCGCCGCCACGTCCAGGTAGACGTGCGGCACTCCGTTCTCGACCAGATAGAGGTTGCCGTTCAGGTCGGGCACCGCGCGCCGGCCGGACCCGTCGGGCAGCTCCATGATGGTGTTGATCCGGGCGGTCCGCATGAGCCGCTGGTCCGTCGGCGCGGGGGTCGGGTACGACTGCGGGAATCGCGCGTACTCGTCGAGGACCAGCCCGAGGCGGGACTGGGTCGGCATCTCGGGGATCGGGTCGTAGACGGCGTCGGCGGCCCGGGCGGGCGTGGCGAACAGGGTGGACAGCACCAGCACGAGCGCCGTGAGGCCGGCGGTCAGCGCGGTGGGGCGCAGCGCGCGGGGATGGTGGGCGGTGAGCACGCGTGTCTCCTTCTCGGTGGGACGGTGCCGAGGGTGGTCAGCGGGCGAGGTGGCGGTACTGCCGGCGCACGTCGGACGCGGAGACCACGCTGTCGAGGAACAGCAGGCCGTCCATCCGGCAGTCGCAGGGGTTGCGTTCCACCGTGTTCTGCGGGAAGCTCCCGCCGATCTTGATGCCCCGGGGGTCGGAGGCGGTGGTCACGTGCGGGCCGGGCCCCGCCACGAGCCACGGGTCGTCGGCGCGGGTGTAGAAGCCGTCGACGGGTTCGCCGTTGCGGTAGAGGGCCAGCGCGCCGGTGCCGAAGTCGAAGGTGGCGGCGAGGTGCACCCACTCCCCCACCGGCAGCAGCTCGCGCCAGTCCGACCGCGCCGCGAACGTCTGCGAGTTGCCACCGTCGAGGCGGCGGCCGAGCGCGACGAGGCGCAGCTCGCCGTCGACGTCGATCAGCTCCAGCAGGGCCCGGACGCCGTGGCCGTCGGAGTCGCCGGTGAGCAGACCGGCGAGACCGATCGCGTTGTACCTGTCGTTCGGCTCGGCGGTGGTGGAGTTGGGCGCGGGGCTGTCCATGTTCAGCTTGAACCAGCCCATGATGGTGGTGCCGCCGGTGGCGCTGAACGCGCGTAGCGTCCGCACTCCGCTCGCCGACCAGGTGCCGGCCTTCCAGTCGTCGTTGCCGGTGGTCGTCGGGTCGACCTGCCGGGTCTGCACCGCGTTACCGCTGCCCCGGTAGGCGTGGTCGGGCACCCGCATCGCCGAGCCGCCGTTGACCAGCTCGATCTCGGTGCCGGAGCGCCCCTGGTCGCGTTCCAGGGCGGGGTCACCCGGCACCGGGTGGTCGAAGTCGTACGCGGCGACCACGTGCGCTCGCAGCGCCGGGTGGACGCCGCGGGCGACGCTCCGGTCCGCCTGGGCCGGCGGCGCTCCGACACCGGTCAGCACGCCGACCACCAGCAGCGAGACGGCGACGATTCGAGTGCTGGACATCGTTCACCTCGTTTCGCGGCACGCCGGTGCCCGGTACGTAAGCGCTTACGTAAGCGCTTACGTACCCTAGGCTTCGACGATCGTCACTGGCAATAGATCGGGTGACATGGATGTTTCCGGGGAGTTGCGGATGCCCAGGGCTGGCCAGCGGCCGCGCCTCGTGGAGGTGGCCGAACGCGCGGGGGTCTCACTGGCGACCGCCTCGCGAGCACTCGCCGGCCGCGAGGGGGTCAGCACCGAGGTGGCCGACCGGATTCGCCGGATCGCCCACGAGCTGGGGTACGTCGCCAACCCGTACGCCCGCACCCTGGCCGGGGGCGCCCGCTCCACCGTGGGGCTCATCGTCCACCAGGTCGACGATCCGTACTTCTCCGAGATCGCCGCAGGGGTCATCCAGCTCGCCGCCGAGCAGGGGCTGCTGGTGCAGATCTGCCAGTCCGGCCGGGACCCGGTCTACGAGCTGCGGCAACTGCGCCACCTGATCGCACAGCGGGTCGGCATCATCCTGATCAGCGGCTCGGGGTACGACGACCCGCGGGTCGAGGCCGAGGCCCGCGCCGAGTTGGCGGCGTTCCAGGACCACGGTGGCCGGGTCGCCGCCATCGGCCGGCACGCGCTCGGTGTCGACGCCGTCCTACCGGACAACGAGGCCGGCGGGCACGCGCTCGCCGCGCACCTGATGGACCTCGGTCACCGGCACATCGCGGTCGCCGCCGGCAGCGCCGGCCTCACCACGGTCGCCGACCGGCTCGCCGGCGTGACGGCCGCGCTGCGGCAGCGCGGCCTGCGACCGGCCGACCTGACGGTCGTGCACGGGGACTTCACCCGCGGCGGCGGACGGGCGGCCACCGAGCAGATCCTCAACGAGCACCCGGAGACCACCGCGATCGTCGCGCTGAACGACGCCATGGCGACCGGCGTGCTCTCGACGCTGCGGTCGCGTCGCGTGCCGGTGCCGGCGCGGATCTCCGTCGTCGGCTTCGACGACGTCTCCGTCGCCGCCGACCTCGCGCCCAGCCTCACCACCATCCGGCTGCCGTTGACCGAGATGGGCCGTACCGCGCTCACCCTCGCCCTCAAGCCTCGTGCGGCGCGACCCCGTCGGCGCGCCACCGGTCACCTGCTGGTCGTCCGCGACTCGACCGGCCCCGCACCGACGACCTGAGCGGCCGCGGGGTGAGGTCACACCGCCAGCGCCGCCCGCACGTCGCGCTCCGCCGTGACCCCACCGTCGCCGTGCGAGGTGACCCGCCCGGATTCGAGGACGTGGTAGCGGTTCGCCACCCGCAGCGCGAAGCCGAGGTGCTGTTCGACGAGCAGCACGCTGAAGCCCGACTGCCGGGTCAGCTCGACGATCCGCTCCTGGATCTCGGCGACCACCGACGGCTGGATGCCCTCGGTCGGCTCGTCGAGCATGAGCAGCCGCGGCCGGGTGATCAGGGCGCGGGCGATGGCGAGCTGTTGACGCTGACCGCCGGAGAGCAGCCCGGCCCGTCGCCGCAGCAAGGGGCGCAGCGCCGGGAACAGGTCCAGCACCTCCGCCGTGGCCACCGCCCCGTCACGCCGGCCGTCGGCGACCAGGCGCAGGTTCTCCGCCGCCGTCAGGTGCGGAAAACACTGCTGGCCCTGCGGGACGTACGCCATCCCGCGCGCCACCCGCTCGTGCGGCGCGAGACGGGTGACGTCCTCGCCGTCCAGCTCGACCACCCCGGCGCTCGGACGCAGCAGGCCGGCCGCGACCCGCAGCAGGGTGCTCTTGCCGGCGCCGTTATGCCCGAGCACCGCGGCCACCCCGTCGGGTGGGACGGCGAGGTCCACCCCGTGCAGTACCCGGGAACGTCCGTAACCGGCGTGCACCCCACGCAGGGTCAGCATCATGCCTCCGAAGGACTGGGGACCGACCCGGCGGCGACCGGGTGGCCGAGGTAGACCTCCTGTACGCGCGGGTCCGCCTGGACCTGCGCCACCGTGCCCTCGCTGAGCACCTTGCCCGCGTGCAGCACGGTGACGCTGCGCGCAAAGCGCCGCAGGAAGTCCATGTCGTGCTCGATCACCACCACCGTGCGGTCCCGGCTGACCGTCTCCAGCAGTGCGCCCGTGGCGTCACGCTCCTCGTGGCTCATCCCGGCGACCGGCTCGTCGAGCAGCAGCAGCCGCGCGTCCTGCACGAGCAGCATGCCGATCTCCAGCCACTGCTTCTGGCCGTGCGCGAGCGTGCCGGCGAGCTGGTCGGCACGCTCGATCAGCCCGATGGTCTCCAACGCGGCGGCGACCTCGTCCGGAATCCCCCGCCGACGCCGGGCGAGGGTCGCCCAGCTCCGGCGGGCGCCCGCCGCGATGTCGAGGTTCTGCACGACCGACAGCTCCTCGAAGATCGTCGACGTCTGGAACGTCCGCCCGATGCCGAGGCGGCTGATCCGGTGCACGGGCCGACCCAGCAGCTCCTGGTCGCCGAAGCGGACCGAGCCGGTGGCCCGCACCAGGCCGGTGATCGCGTCGACCAGGGTGGTCTTGCCGGCGCCGTTCGGCCCGATCAGGAACCGGATGTCGCCGGCCGGCACCTCCAGCGAGACGCCGTCGACAGCGGTGAACCCGTCGAAGCTGACCCGCACGTCACGGACGGACAGCCCGTCCAGTCGGTCCTCGCTCATGCCGTGCTCGCCGGGCATGCCCTCACGGCCCTCGCTGCGCTCGGTGCGTTCGCTCATGCCACCTCCACCTCCGCCCGCTCGGCGCGCCGCCGACCCAGCGCCGACCACCCACGCCGGCTCGACGCGGGGTCCGCGTTGCCGCGGCGGGCCAGCGCCCACAGCGACGCCAGGCCGCCGGGCAGGAACGCCACCACCACCACGAAGAGCAACCCCTGCAGGTACGTCCAGGTGCCCGGGAACCGTTCCGAGAGGGCGGTACGCGCCCAGGCCACCGCGACCGCGCCGAGCACCGGGCCGAGCAGCGTGGCCCGGCCACCCACCGCGACTCCGATGACGAACTCGATCGACGGGACGATGCCGATCAGGGCGGGCGAGATGATGCCCACCGCCGGCACGAACAGCGCGCCGGCGAGGCCTGCCATGCCGGCCGCCACCACGTAGGCGACGAGCTTGACCGACGCCGGGTCGTAGCCGAGGAAACGGACCCGCTCCTCGCTGTCGCGCACCGCCACCAGCAGCTCGCCGTAGCGGCTGTGGATGAGCTGGCGGGCCAGGGCGAGCAGCGCCAGCAGGACGCCGGCGATGATGAAGTAGACCATCCGCTGGTTGACCGGGTCGTCGAGGTCGTAACCGAAGAAGCCCTGGATGTCGGTCAGCCCGTTGGTGCCGCCCGTGGTGCCCTGCTGCCCGATCAGCAGGATCACCATGGCGGCCGCGAGGGCCTGGCTGAGGATGGCGAAGTACGCGCCCCGCACGCGGCGATGGAACACCAGCGAGCCGAGCCCGAAGGCGACGACCATCGGCAGCAGCACCGTGGCGGGCAACGCGAACCAGGGGCTGGCGAACGGCCGCCACCACACGGGCAGTTCGTCGAGCTGCCCGTACAGCTGCATGAAGTCCGGCATCCCACCCGGGCCCGCGTCGGCGAGCTTGAGGTGCATGGCCATCGCGTAGCCGCCCAGGCCGAAGAAGACGCCCTGGCCGAGGGTGAGCATGCCGCCGCGCCCCCAGGCGATGCCGATGCCGACGGCCACCATGGCGACGCAGAGGTACTTGGCGAGCAGGGCCAGCCGGAAGTCCGACAACAGCAGCGGCGCGACGCCGAACAGCACCGCCGCGCCGAACGCGAACCCGGCCGCCGCGCGCAGCCGTGACCGGCCGCCGGACCGGCTCGGTGGCGCGGCGTCGGCCGGGGCGGGCGGTGTGGTGGTGCTCGGGGGCGCGGGTGTCACGGCGGTCATGCGAGGCTCCTGGTCCGCAGGGTGAACAGGCCCTGGGGCCGCCACTGGAGGAACGCGACGATCGCCACGAACACGATCACCTTGGCGACGCTGAGGGTCGTGAGGTACTCCCCGGTGGCCTGGAGCACACCGAGGGCGAAGGCGACGATCACGCTGCCCTTGAGCTGGCCGATCCCGCCGACCACGACGACCAGGAAGGCGTCGATGATCAGGTTGGTGCCCATGGTCGGGCCGATCGGGCCGAGCAGGGTCAGCGCCACCCCGGCGAGCCCGGCCAGGCCGGACCCGAGGAAGAACGTCGTCCGGTCGACCCGGGCGGTGGGGATGCCGGACACCGCGGCGAGGTCGCGGTTCTGCACCACCGCTCGGATGCGACGCCCCAGCGGGGTGAGCCGCAGCGCCAGGGTGAGCGCGGCGACGGCGGACAGCGCCAGGGCGAGGATGAACAGCCGGTTGTTGGCGATGGTCAGCCCGCCGGGCAACGCCACGTTGCCGGTGAGCAGGTCCGGCGCGCGGGTCTGCACGTTCGGGCTGCCGAAGACGTCCCGCGCGAGCTGTTGCAGCATCAGCGACACACCCCAGGTGACCAGCAGGGTGTCCAGCGGGCGGGCGTAGAGCCGGCGGATCAGCAGGATCTCCAGCAGCACGCCCATCGTGCCGGCGACCACGAACGCCACCGGCAGCGCGACCACCAGCGACAGGCCAGCGGAGGTGATGCTCTGTTGCAGCACGTACGTGGTGTAGGCGCCGGCCATGATGAACTCGCCGTGCGCCATGTTGATGACGTTCATCTGGCCGAAGGTCAGCGCCAGCCCGAGGGCGATGAGCAGCAGCACCGCGCCGATGCTGATGCCGGTGAAGAGTTGACCGAAGAGGACTGTCACGGTGGGTACTCCGTACTGCTGGTCGGGGGGCCCGGGCGGGGCGCGTCGTCGCGCCGCCCGCCCGGGCCGGCGTCGTCAGCTCAGGCCGCTCGCCCACGGGTAGGTCTTGAGGTACGGGTCCGGCGTGACCGGCTTACCGGAGTTCCACACCTCGGTGATCAGGCCGTCGGCGCCGATCTTGCCGATGCGGGCGGTCTTGGCGATGTGCTGGGTCTTGCCGTCGACGGTGACCAGGCCCTCCGGCGCGTCGAAGGTGATCCCGTCGGAGGCGCCGCGGACCTTCTCGACGTCGAACGCGCCGGCCTTCTCGACCATCGCCTTCCACAGGTAGACGCTGACGTAGGCGGCCTCCATCGGGTCGCTCGTCGGCTTGTCCGCGCCGTACTTCGCCTTGTACGCGGCCACGAACTTCGTGTTCGCCGCGCCGGGCGTGGTCTGGTAGTAGTTCCAGGCGGTGAGCTGGCCCTGGAGGTACTGGGTGCCGATGCCCTTGACCTCTTCCTCGGCGATGGACACCGACACCACCGGCATCCCGGTCGCGGTCAGGCCCGCCGACTTGTACTCCTTGAAGAAGGCCACGTTGCTGTCACCGTTGAGGGTGTTGAAGACGGCCTTCGCACCGGACGACTTGACCTTGTTGACGATCGTGCCGAATTCGGTGGACCCGAGCGGCGCGTAATCCTCGCCGACCACTGTCATCCCGTTCGCCGCCGCGTACGCCTTGATGATTTTGTTGGCCGTCCGGGGGAAGACGTAGTCGCTGCCGACCAGGTAGACCGACTTCGTTCCCTGGGACTTGAGGTAGTCGAGCCCGGGAACGATCTGCTGGTTGGTCGTCGCGCCGGTGTAGAAGATGTACGGCGACTGTTCCAGACCCTCGTACTGCACGGGGTAGAACAGCAGTGCCTTGTTCTTCTCGAACACCGGCTTGACCGCCTTGCGGCTCGCCGACGTCCAGCAGCCGAAGACGGCGGCCACCCGGTCCTCGGAGATGAGCTTCTCGGCCTTCTCCGCGAAGGTGGGCCAGTCCGACGCGCCGTCCTCCCCGACCGGCTGGATCTTCTTGCCGAGGACGCCACCAGCCGCGTTGATCTCCTCGACGGCGAGCATGATGGAGTCGCGGACGGTGACCTCGCTGATCGCCATGGTGCCGGAGAGTGAGTTGAGCAGGCCCACCTTGACGGTGTCGCCGGAGACGTCGGCGGTGACGCCTGCCGCGCTGCCCTCGTCATTGGTCTTGCTGCCACACGCGGTCAGCGCGGCCGCGGCGACGAGGGTCATGGCACCCGCCAGGATGCGGCGGCCCCAAAGAAGTGACATCTAATCTCCCTGCGGTGCACTGAGGTAGCGAAAGGACGGTCGGTGCGGTCCGGTGGAGCTGACGTTGGCGATGCCGGGGCAACGGGTGGACGTCGCCTGTGGTCATCGCGTCGGGTACGGGCACGCAAAGCGTCGACCGGCATGATTGCGTGAGTGTTTCCCAGCCCTTAATTGACTGTTTCCCGGGCACGTCCGGGCGCGCGCGCCACAAAGGCCGGCACCGTCCGCGCAGGACAGTGCCGGCCGTGATTAATTCGATGGGGAATTGCCACCACAATGGTCGGCGAACAGATTTCGCCGACGGTGGACACACATTCGCGGTATCGGGCCCCCGGGCCAGATACTTCACGCAGGAAGCATCTTAGGGTCGTGCCGGGTGGGCCTGTCAAGGGTCCGGACGGGCGGTCAGAGCTGGGCGAGCACGGTGAAGTCGAGACCGTCGGCCTCGGCGAGGTAGATCCGCTGGCGCACGTGCCGCCGACGCAGCCGCAGGCGACCCCGCGGCCCGTGGTACGCCACCGTGTCGGCGGCCGTCTCGATCGCCCGCACGTCGAGGGTGCGGGCCTGCGCAATCAGGGCGGCGAGCAGCATCACGCCCTCGTAGCAGGACTCCCCCAGGCTGCCCAGCGGCGGCGCCTCGACCCCGAACCGGCGGGCGAACTCGCCGTGGAAGTCGAGGTTCTCCTGCGTCACGAGGCCGGCGAAGAACCCCGCGGTGCTGTAGAGCCGCCGCGTCGCGCCCGCGCCACTGGCCAGCAGCATGTTCTCGTCCATCAGAGTGCTCAGCCGCAGGCAGCGCTGGTCCATCCCGGCCCGCGCGAACGCCCGGTTGAACCGCACCGCGTCGGCCCCGACGAGCAGCATCACCACCGCGTCGGCCTCGCTGCGCTCGATCTGGCGCAGCACGTCGTCGAAGTCGTGCGTCTCCAACGGCAGGAACGCCTGACCCACCACCTGTCCGCCGCCACGCAGCGCGTACCGGTGGGCGGCCCGCGCGGTGCGCCGCGGCCACACGTAGTCGTTGCCGACCACGAACCAGCGGCGTACGCCCTGCTCCCCGGCGAGCAGCCGCATGGCGGGCCACAACTGGGCGTCCGGCGTCTCGCTGGTCAGAAAGACCCCCTCGGTACGCTCCCCTCCCTCGTAGAGGGCGGTGTAGACGTACGGCACGCGGTGGGCGACCCGGGGCGCGAGCGCCTGCCGCACCGAGGAGATGTGCCAGCCGGTCACGCCCTGCACGGCACCCACCGACACCAGCGCCTCGACCTGGGCGGCCACCTCGGCCGGTGGGGCGCCACCGTCGACCGGCACCAGCCGTACCTCGCGGCCCAGCACCCCGCCGCAGGCGTTGATCTCCTCCACCGCGAGCTGGGCGCAGAGTTCGCACGTCGGACCGAACATCCCCGCCGGACCGCGCATCGGGTACACCAGCGCGATGCTGACCACGGCCCGATCGACGGTGAGCCACGGCGGTGCCGGCGCGGACATGAGCACATGATTGCCCGGCCCACGTCGGAAGACCAGACCTCACCACGGACCGGGACGACTCGCTACGATGACAGGGCCACCGGCCCAGGGAGTTCCATGTCAGACGTGTCCGGGGCGCCAGCCGACCTGCTGCGCTCGCTCACCCGCGCCGAACGGCTGCTCTCCCGCCGGTTGGCCGCCGTTCTGGCCGACGACGAGCTGACCACCGAGGCGTGGCGGGTGCTCTGCCTGCTGGCCGACGGTCAGGGCCATCCGATGACCGAGGTGTCCGCCGAGGCGTCGTTGCCGCCGGGCACCCTCACCAAGCTGGTCGACCAGCTCGTCGACCGTAACCTGGTGTTCCGACGGATCGACGCGCTGGACCGCCGACGCATCCGTGCCTACCTGACGACCCGTGGGCGCCGCGAGCACGCCCGCCTCGACGAGCGGGTCCGGGCCAGCCTCGCCGAGCTGGGCGTACCCGCCGACACCGCCCTGCTCGACCACCTCGACGACCTGATCGCCCGCCTCGACCCGGCCCGTCGAAGCGACCACGTCGAGGCGGCCGGCCCACGCCGCTGACCCGCGTCACTCCACCTTGGTGAGCAGCGGCTTGCCCTTCTCGACGACGTACGTGGCCAGCTCGACGGCCACCCCGTCGCCGACGTTGCGCGCCTGGTGGTGGACTCCGTACGGCACGGTCAGGGCGTCACCGACGTTGCACACGACCGGCGGCTGACCTTCGAGGGTGTACTCCAGGGAGCCCTGGAGCACGCAGATGATCTCCTCGCCGGGGTGGAAGTGCTTGAACGGCGGCGAGTCCGGCGTGAACTCGACCCGACTCTGGACGACCTCGCGGCCCTCGATGCTGAGATCGTGCCTCTGCAGGTCGACACGCCACAGCCCGGGAGCGCCCTCGACAGCCGTCGGACTGATGCCCTCGGGTCGCTCCTTGCCACTCATCACGGCCTCCTGTGCCCGTCACCCGAACGGCGATCGCACCTTCCGAGGATAGGAACATCCCGACCTGCCGGGGCGGAGATGGCGCACAACGGCATCCGCGAACGGTTCAGGCGGCCATCTCGGCGAGGTCCACCTCCTTGACGCTGAGGTGGGCGCGCAGCGTGTGCGCGTCGGGAGCGGTGGCGGTCCAGAGTGTCGCCGGGCCGCCGCTCAGGGGCAGTCGGGCGCAGGTGCCCTCGACGAACACGGGCTCGGCGGGACGCTCCGGGTCCACCACCAGCAGCGACCCGGTCGCCGGCGCGCCGCCGAGCACCGCGGGACCGGCCCAGCCGGGCGCTCCCGGCCCCACGGCCAGCGACTGGCGCAGCAGCGGCCGGCCGTCGTAGTCGACCCGGGTGTGCACGACAGCGCCGCCCGGCGTCTCGCCGTACCGGCCGCAGACCACCTCGTCGCGCCAGGTCAGTCTGGCCCCCGCGGCCAGCTCGATGCGGGACTCGGCGAGGTGGGCGCAGCCCGCCGCCGCGACCAGTTGCTCGGGCAGCCAGTGCAGGGCGCCACCGTCGCGCACGACGGCGCGTACCGCCATCCGGGACACGGCGCCGGGACGGCCGGGCAGGGCGACCGAGGCGGCGACGCCGTGCACCCGCACCGCCGCCCCCGGCCCCACGTCGATCTCCAGGCGCAGGTCGTCGCCGGCGAGCGGACCGGCCGCCCCGCCGACGACGTACACGCTCGCCACACGACCGTCTCCGGGCGTCTGCCGCAGCAACAGCGGCGTCTCGCCGTGCAGCTCGGTGAGGACCGTGCCGCCCCGGCTGTCGGCCCGGGCCACCAGCCGGGCGAGCGCACGCATCAGGCCGGGCCGACCTGCGCGGCGATCGGGTGCAGGGCCGCGTGGTGGGCCAGCTCGTGACGGATCCAGTCGGCCACCAGACCCGCCGTCGGGTCACCGACGATCGACAGGAACAGCGTCGGAAGGTCGCCCCGCCGGGCCCGCGCGTCCCGGTCCATCACGGCCAGGTCCGCGCCCACCATCGGCGCGAGGTCGGTCTTGTTGATCACGAGCAGGTCGGCGGACGTGACCCCGGGGCCGCCCTTGCGGGGCACCTTGTCCCCGCCGGCCACGTCGACCACGAAGATCTGCCGGTCCACCAGGCCTCGGCTGAACGTGGCGGTCAGGTTGTCCCCGCCGCTCTCGACCAGCACCAGGTCCAGCGGGCCGACCGCCTCGGCCAGCTCGTCCACGGCGTCGAGGTTGGCCCCGATGTCGTCGCGGATCGCGGTGTGCGGGCAGCAGCCGGTCTCCACCGCGCGAATCCGGCTCGGGTCCAGTACGCCGGCCCGCTTGAGGAAGTCGGCGTCCTCGGTCGTGTAGATGTCGTTGGTGACCACGCCGAGGCGCAGCTCACCGGCGAACGCGCGGCACAGGGCCGCCACCAGGGCGGTCTTGCCGGACCCGACCGGACCGCCGATGCCGACGCGCAGCGCCCGGCCGGCCCGCGCCAGCGGCGGATGCGGGTCCACCCCCGGTTCGGGGTGGGTGTGCGGAACGGTCTCGTCGTGCGGGGTCGGGTCGGCAGTGGGCGCAGCGGTCGGCGAAACGGTGTCAGGACGCAAAGAGACGCACCTCCCAGGTGGCATGAGCTTCGGCATGGATGTCGGCAAGGGGCGCGGCGGCCGCGGGCAGCCGCTCGGGTGGATCGTCGGCGGCCCGGGCCGCCTCGGCGGCGGTGTCGTCGCACAGGTCGACGAGACCGACCAGAACGGCCTGGACCTGGTACGGGTCGAGGCCGAGCAGGCGTACGCCGGCGCTGGCCGCGCCGGTCACCGTCCCGTGGGCGGCGACCATGGCCGTCTCGGCGCGGCTCAGACCGGCGGCGGCGCAGAGCAGCCCGAGCACCAACGGTTGGTGCGCTCCCCCGGGCGTGGCGGGCAGGTCGTCGAAGGACGCGCCCGGCCAGATGGCCCGGCCGGCGCGCAGCAGGGCCCGGCCCTGGCGACGGGACACCGCGCGCAGCGCCGGCGACGCGGTACGGGCGTCCAATTCCGCGTCGAGCCGCGCCAGCATGCTCCCGCGTACGGCCGCTCCGGTCGACGTGGTCCCTCGCCCGGCGGGATCGGTCGGCGAGGTGCCCCTCCCGGCGGGATGACCCAGGCCGACCGGCCTCGTGGTGCCCTCGGCGGGCTCGGCGGCGGACGGCGTCACCGCCCGGTGCGCCGCCGCCGCGAACGCCGCGCCGACCAGCCCGGCGGTGGCCAGCCGGCCGACGAGGAACGCCTCCAGCGAGGCGAGGTCGGCGACCCGCCCGGCGGCCACCGCCGCCTCCAGGCCGCCGGAGTGCGCGTGCGCGCCGGCCGGGAAGCGACCGTCGGCGAGCAACAGGAGCAGACTCGACGTCGCCATCAGAACAGGAAGTACCGCTGGGCCATCGGCAGGCGTTGCACCGGGTCGGGCTCCACCACGACGCCGTCGATCCGGACGGTGAAGGTGTCCGGGTCCACCTCGATCCGCGGCATCGCGTCGTTCTCCGGCAGGTCGGCCTTGCCCCGCGAGCGCACGTCGGCGACGGGCACCACCCGTCGCCGCACGTCGAGGCGCAGCCCGGCGTCGAGGGCGGCCGGCGCGACGAACGCCAGGCTGGTCGCCGCCGCCGCCGCGCCGTACGCCCCGAACATCGGTCGCGGCAGCATCGGCTGCGGCGTCGGGATGGAGGCGTTGGCGTCACCCATCTGGGCATACGCGATCATGCCGCCCTTGATGACCAGGTGCGGTCGTACGCCGAAGAACGCCGGGTCCCACAGCACCAGGTCGGCGAGCTTGCCCGGCTCGACCGAGCCGATCTCCCGTTCCAACCCGTTCGCCATGGCGGCGCAGATGGTGTACTTCGCCACGTACCGCCGGGCCCGACGGTTGTCGGCCGCGCCGTCGCCGGGCAGCGCGCCCACCCGCTCCTTCATGACGTGCGCGCTCTGCCAGGTGCGCAGGATGACCTCGCCCACCCGGCCCATCGCCTGCGCGTCGGAGCCGATGATGGAGATCGCGCCGAGGTCGTGCAGCAGGTCCTCGGCGGCCATGGTGGACGGTCGGATGCGACTCTCGGCGAAGGCCAGGTCCTCGGGCACGGACGGGTTGAGATGGTGGCAGACCATCAGCATGTCCAGGTGCTCGGCGAGGGTGTTGGCGGTGTACGGCCGGGTCGGGTTGGTCGACGACGGCAGCACGTTGGGCTCGCTGGCCACCGTGATGATGTCCGGTGCGTGCCCGCCTCCCGCGCCCTCGGTGTGGTACGAGTGGATGGCCCGACCGCCGATCGCCCGCAGCGTGTCGGCCACGAACCCGGCCTCGTTGAGGGTGTCGGTGTGGATCGACACCTGCACCCCGGAGGCGTCCGCCACCCGCAGGCAGGCGTCGATCGCCGCCGGGGTGGTGCCCCAGTCCTCGTGCAGCTTGAAGCCGCCCGCTCCGGCGCGCAACTGCTCCCACAGCGCCTCTTCCGAGACGGTGTTGCCCTTGCCGAGCAGCAGCACGTTGACCGGCATCGTGTCCAGCGCCTCGTGCATGCGGGCCAGGTGCCAGGCGTTCGGGGTGACCGTGGTGGCCCGGGTGCCCTCGGCGGGGCCGGTGCCACCACCGACGAGCGTGGTGACGCCGCTGGCGAGCGCCTCGGTGACGATCTCCGGGCAGATGAAGTGGACGTGGGTGTCGACCGCCCCGGCGGTGAGGATCCGGCCGTTGCCGGCGATGACCTCGGTGGCCGGTCCGATCACCAGGTCGGGATGGACGCCGGGCATGGTGTCCGGGTTGCCGGCCCGACCGAGTGCGACGATCCGCCCGTCGCGCAGGCCCACGTCGGCCTTGACCACCCCCCAGTGGTCGAGCACCACCGCACCGGTGATGACGGTGTCGAGGGCACCCTCGGCACGGGTCGCCCGCGACTGGCCCATCGACTCGCGGATCACCTTCCCGCCGCCGAACACCGCCTCGTCGCCGCCCACGCAGTGGTCGGTCTCCACCTCGATCAGCAGGCTCGTGTCGGCCAGTCGGATGCGGTCGCCCGTGGTGGGCCCGTACAGGTCGATGTAGCGGTCCCGCCGCACGGCGCTCACCGTGCCAACCCGTCGCTCGTCGGCGCGTCGGTCGGTGACCCGGTGTCCAGCGGCCCGGCGCACTCGCCGCGCAGGCCGGGCACGACGCGCGCGCCGCCGAGCGGGACCAGGTCGACGCTGCGACTCACGCCCGGCTCGAACCGGACCGAGGTGCCCGCCGGTACGGCGAGGCGCTGCCCCCAGGCGACGCCCCGGTCGAACATCAGGGCCGGGTTGGCCTCGGCGAAGTGGTAGTGCGAGCCCACCTGCACCGGACGGTCGGCGGTGTTGACCACGACCAGCGTGGTCACCGGCCGACCCACGTTGATCTCGACCGGGCTGGCCGCCGGCAGAATCTCCCCCGGGATCACGGGATCGGGTGGTGCACCGTCACGAGCTTGGTACCGTCCGGGAACGTCGCCTCCACCTGCACCTCCCTCAGCAGCTCGGGGATGCCGTCCTGGACGTCGTCGCGGTCGAGCACGGTCCGGCCGGCCGACATGAGGTCGACCACCGACCGGCCGTCACGGGCCCCTTCCAGCAGGAAGGCGGTGATGATCGCGACGGCCTCGGGGTAGTTGAGTCGCAGGCCGCGCTCGCGGCGGCGGCGGGCGACATCGGCCGCGACGTGGACGAGCAGGCGGTCCTGCTCGTGCGGGCTGAGGAACACGGGATTCTCCGGTGGGGATCGGCGTGGCCGGCTCGCCGTCGGCTCCGCGCGGAGCCGCGCCGGGCAGCGACACCCGGAGTACGAGCTGGGATCACACGACCGCCGGAACCGTCGTCGCCGGGGTGGCCCGGGACTCCACCATCCCGGCCCGCACGACGGGCATCCGGCGGTGTCGGTCGGATGCGGACCGCACCGCCCACCGCTTGTGCCGACCGTAGAGGATCGCCACCGGCGGGGGCAACAGTCTGCCCGGGATGAGGGATCATGCCGTGCCGGCGCCGGGGTCGGAAAGCCGACGCGCCTGCGGGCCGCATCGTGGTTCGCGGCGGCTCGCACGCGAGCGCGTCGATGGGATCATGGCGGTAGCGGGCGTTCCCGTCCGCCTCGTCCGATCCATAGTGGAGGCATCCGTTGGGTGAGTCCCCGCCCCCCGCGTCGACCACCGGCGCCAGCGACGACCGTCGGATCAGGACGCTCGCCGTGATCGGCGTGGCGGCCAACATCCTCGGTGTGGTGACCGCGGTGGAGAGCTGGCTCAAACAGGACGTGCTGCTGTTCGCCCTCACCCTGACGGCGGTGCTGCTGCTCGGCGGGTTCTGGCTGTGGCGTCGGCGGACCCGCGTCGCGATCGCCATGCTGGCACTCGGCTGCCTGCTGCTCGGCGGTGTCCTGGCGACCCAGCTCCGCCACCGGTCGACGCCGTCATCCACCGCCGGCTCGTCGTCGATGCCGTCACCCACCGGCTCGCCGACGTCGGCCACCGCACCCCCACCGACCACCGGCCCCGCCGCGCCCTCCCCGAGCCAGGCCACCCCTGGTGCGAACCCCGACACACCCCGCACCCTCGTCGACCAGACCGTGGTGCTGCCCCGGTCGGCGGCCGTCGACGTCGACCAGCGGGATCAGCCGGTCGTGCCGCACCACTCCGACGGGGCCACGGACGGGCTGGACCTCTACCACGACTGGGGGCAGGTGCGGTCGGACAACATCCAGGTCGCCAACACTCCGAGCGTGTACCAGTACTCCGGCGGCAACCCCGCCCAGGCGTACGCGGGCTGCGTGGCGTCGGCCACCGGCTCGGCGCGGGCCTTGTTCACGCCCGGCGCGGACTGGTGCTTCCGTACCTCGGAGGGACGCCTCGGGTTCGCCACCATCACGAACACCCGTGCCGATCAGGCGTTCGTGGTCCGCGTCGTCGTGTGGGACGCCACGGGCACCTGACCCGATGATCGTTGGCGGCTGAGCAACAAACTGCACGGCGTGTCGTGTCGCTCAACGACCAACGATCACGGGCTCCGACGGCGGGCGGGGCGTCGACGTGCCCACGAACGGGATGTCATTCCCGCGACAGGCCGATGCGGAAGATGATCGCTCGATGACGGCGGCGAGGCGTACGGGCGCACTGATCGGCGGGCTCTTCCTGGCGGTGGCCACAGTCGGGGTTTGGCTCGTCTGGCTGGGCTGGGACACCGGTTACACGGTCGACGCGCGGACCGGCGCGACGAGCGGCTCGTACGAGGCGTGGCAGGTGATCGGCTGATAAGGCTTGCGCCGGATGGGTTCTGAGCGACCAGCACGTCGTCGCGTGCCCCGTCGTTGGTGGTGGGCAGGCCGAACGCCGCCGGGCCCGGGCCGGGCCCGCACTGCTGGGCGTCTGACGCCCACGCCGGGCGTCCTGCTAGGTTGACACGACTTTCGAACATCGAGCGGCGTCATCCCGGGGGAACTCATGGCCAAGCGACGAGTGGACCGTCGATCGTGGTTCATCCTGCTGGCGGGGATCGCGATGCTGATCCTGGGCGCGGTGTTCCTGGCGGACGGCTCGAACTCCTGCGGCGGCTCGGAGATGAGCGAGGGCGACACGTGCGTCACCTACCGCGACGGGCAGCGCAGCGTCCGTGACGCCGAGGGGCAGCGCGCCGTCAACCAGTCCAAGGGTGGCGCCCTGGTCGGCCTGGGCGCCCTGATGGTCCTGCTCGGCGGGTTCCTGGTCCGCGGCGACCGCGGGAAGGACCCGTCGGCCCCAGTGGCCGACCGGCTCGAGCTGGCCCGCCGGGAGGGCTGGCAGTTCACCGAGGTGGACACGGAGCTGGTGGACACCTTGCGGCATCACCTCCAGTTCGAGAGCAGCCCGGCGGCGTGGTCGGTGCTGCGCGGCACCCACGACGGGTTGCGGTTCACGATTTTCGACTACACCTGGATTGGGAAGACGTTCACGGCCTGGCTGGTCCATGTGCCCGAGCCGTCCCCGGAGTTCGAGAGGTGGGCGACGTCCGCCACTTTCGGGTGGCGCAAGCCGCTCACCGGTGTGGTGGTGGACGAGCGTGCGGTGATCGGGTCCGGCCCGGTGTTCCGCGCGGAGGACCCCGAGCGGGTGCTCAAGCCGATCCGGTTCCTGACCGAGTTGGTGCGTCGGTACGAGCGGTCCGCCATGCCACGCCCCTGATCCGGGTCATCGGCCGGGAGGCGGGCCGCAGCGCCGGGAATCAGATCCAGCGCAACGGCTGCGGGCCGCCTACCCTGCGGCGTTCCCTGCCAACTTCGCGCTGCTGGCCGCACTGGCCGCGTGGCGACTCAGCCCGTGGCTGGTGGCACCCGTGATGACCGTCGCCTTCACCGCCGCCTGGTCCCGACAGGCGGCGTTGCGCGACGACAGGTTCTGTGGGTTGTCGGAGCAGTCCTGGTGCTGGTCGGGATGGCAGTGGGCAGTACGACGGTGAGCCTCGCCGTCCGCCGGGTTGCCGGAGGCCGGGTCGCCCGTTCCGACTAGGCCGTGTGTCAAGGTCCTCGGTCGAGCCGAGGGGCAGACAGCAGGTGTGAGGCCTTCGCCTTGAGCCTGGCGCGGCGGACACCACAATGAGGGTGATGC